>CAZRLO010000137.1:0-6534 GCA_964600965.1 uncultured Rhodobacter sp. | reverse complement strand
AGGCATTGATATGTCCTATTCCGGCCGCACGCTGTCGCTGACCGGGGCAGGGGTGTCCGAGGCGTTTCGCCGGCGTCTGCTGGCCTGGCTCAGGAACAATGCCTGAATAATGCTGCACCGCAGAATGTTTCGCGCGCGAAACATTTGGCGGGGCCGGCGCAGCGGGTCGAGATCGTCCGGGCGGGGGTGAGGGCGAAGGCAAAAGGCGCCGGTGGCGCATTTTCCGCCCAAACAGGTTCAGGATGTCCAATGCCAACACCCCAAGGGCTTGACCGGTGCCGTCCTGACGGCCCGCACCGGCTTTGCGCGGTTTCCCGCCGGGTCCGGCGATTGCCTGGCGGCTTGGCGCTCTGGTAGGCTTTCCCAGGCAGTAACGATCGGGTTTTTAATGGCACTCTTCGACAGACCGATCGGGGCCGAGGCCTATGCGGTGGTGCGTTTTGGCCTGGGCTATCCGGCTCTCGGCGCGCCGCTGACCGGCGAAGCGATGCTGACGCGGCTGGCCGGCCCGGACCGGGCCGCGGCCGATGTGCCGTTCCTGCCGTTCCGGGAGGCCGTCGCAATGGATCTGGCCTTGCGAAAGGCGCGAGACGCCGAGCGGAATTCGATGGGCAGCCAGGCCGAGGTAGACGCGGCGCGAAAAGCGGTCCGCGACGCTTACGGCCGCATTTTTTTCGACGATCTGGCGCGCGGCGCCGGAACCGATGATCCGCTGCGCGAGCGGCTTATGGGTTTCTGGCTGAACCATTTCGCGACCCGGCCGAGGAGCGGCGGATTGCGCGCCGGTCATGCGGGCTTTGCGGCCGAAGCGATCCGGCCGCATCTGGCGGGGCGTTTCGCGGATATGCTGAAGGCGGCGGTCACTCATCCTTATATGATGATTTATCTCGACCAGGTGGTCTCGGTCGGACCGAACTCTCCGGCCGGCCGGGGCCGGCGCAAGCGTGGGCTGAATGAGAACCTGGCCCGCGAGGTGCTGGAGCTGCACACGCTGGGGGTCGGTGCATCCTATAGCCAGAAAGATGTCACCGAGTTCGCCGAACTGCTGACCGGGCTTGGATTCGA
This sequence comes from uncultured Rhodobacter sp., assembly GCA_964600965.1. GTDB lineage: Bacteria > Pseudomonadota > Alphaproteobacteria > Rhodobacterales > Rhodobacteraceae > UBA5972. The sequence continues at coordinate 5,469 of CAZRLO010000137.1, read as the reverse complement.
CCCTGATACGGGCCGTATCTTCTTTCCCGCCCGGGCCGAGCCGGGGGCGGAGACGGTGCTGGGGCAGCGCTATGGCGGCGGCCGGCGGGCGCGGCTGGCTGACATCCATGCGGTGCTCGAGGATCTGGCCCGGCATCCGGCGACGGCGGCGTTCCTCTGCACCAAGCTGGCCACCTATTTCGTCGCCGACCGGCCCGACCCGGACCTGGTGGCGAACATGACCCGCGCCTTCCGCCAGACCGATGGCGCGCTGGCGGCGGTCTATGCCGCGATGCTGGAACATCCCGCCGCCTGGCGCGATTTCGGCGCCAAGGTGAAATGGCCGCTCGACTACATGATCTCGACCCTGCGCGCATTGGGGATAGATCCCAGGCAGGTGCCGACGCCGAAGCCGGGGCAGGCCGAACGGCTGGCGCTGCGCGCGCTGCGCCGGATGGGGCAGAGCTATCGGATGCCGCCGGGGCCGGATGGCTGGCCCGACCGGGCCGGGGCCTGGGTGCATCCGGCCGGGCTGGCGGCCCGGATCGGCTGGGCGCTGGCGCTGGCCGGCCGCATTCCCGGCGGCGCGCCGGACCCGCGGGAATTCCTGAAGGGTGCCCTGGGCGATGTGGCCGGCAGCGCGCTGGTCTGGGCGGCGGGGGCGGCCGAGACCCGGCAGGTCGGGACCGGCATCATCCTGGCCTCGGCGGAGTTCAACCGGAGATGAGGGGCGGCGCGATGACAGGCATGACACGACGTTCGCTTCTGGCCGGGGCCTGTTCGCTGGCCGCGCACCCGCTGATGAGCACGGTGACGCTGGCAGCAGCCCCCTGGGACGCGCGGCTGGTGGTGATCATCCTGCGCGGCGGCATGGACGGGCTGGACGCGGTGCAGCCCTATGGCGACCGGGCATTGGCCGGCTATCGCCCCCGGCTGAAAACCGGGCCAGAGGCGGGTCACGCCGACCTTGACGGGTATTTCGGGCTGAATCAGGGTCTAAACCGCCTGCTGCCGCTGTGGCGGGCGGGGAGCCTGAGCTTTGCCCATGCGGTGGCCACGCCTTACCGCGACAAGCGCAGCCATTTCGACGGCCAGGACCTGCTGGAGGCCGGCACCGGCACCCTGGATGCGCCGGACAGCGCTGGCGGCGGCTGGCTCAACCGGTTTCTGGCCGGGCAGCCGGGGGTCGAGACCGAGACCGCCTTTGCCGTCGGCCAGGACGAGCTGCGCATCCTTGCCGGCACCGCACCGGCGGCGCGCTGGTCGCCGGATGCCCGGATCCGGCTCAGCCCGCAGGCAGAACAGCTTTTGCACCATGTCTACGCCCCCGACGCGCTGTTTGCTCCGGCCCTGTCGGAGGCGTTGCAACTGGCGGCAGAGGCCGCCCCGGACGGATCTGGGGACCTGACCGGCGGCGGCCGGCGCGAGCCGCTGGCGGCTTTCGCCGCCGACCGGCTGAATGGCGACACCCGGATCGCGGCCTATTCGCTGACCGGCTGGGATACCCATCGCGGCCAGCAAGCCGCCCTGGGCCGGGCGCTCGACCGGCTGCAGCGTTCGGTGCTGACGCTGCGCGAGGGGCTGGGGCACAACTGGGGCCGCACGCTGGTGCTGGCGATGACCGAGTTCGGCCGCACCGTGGCCGAGAACGGCAGCCGCGGCACCGATCACGGCACCGGCGGGGCGATGCTGATGGCCGGCGGCGCGCTGCGCGCGGCAAAGGTGTTCGGGGACTGGCCGGGGCTGGCCGAGGCGGAGCTGTACCGGCGCCGCGACCTGATGCCGACCGACGACGTGCGCCGCTATGCCGCCTGGGCGCTGCGCGGGCTTTACGGGGTCCGGCGCGGCCTGCTGGAACAGACGGTTTTCCCCGGGCTCGGGCTGGGCGATGATCCCGGCCTGGTGGCCTGAGCCGGGGCAGGGGTTTTCAAACGGGCAGGGGGCGCTATTTCTTCTTCGGCTTGCGGCCCAGTCCGATTTTCCTGGCGGTGGCGGCGCGGCGCTTGGAATAGCTTGGTGCCACCAGCGGGTAGTCCTTGGAAAGCTGCCAGCGGGCGCGGTAATCGGCGGGCGACATATTATGCTCGGTGTTGAGATGCCGCTTCAGCGTCTTGAAGCTTTTGCCGCATTCCAGACAGGTGATGGCGTCCTTGCCGACCGAGGCGTCGATCGGCACCGCGGGGGCAGGGGGGGTATCGGCCACCGCCCCGGCACCGCCATCGCCGCCGGAAATGCCTGCCAGCGTATCGTGCACACTGCGGATCAGGTCCGGCAGGTCGCCCTGGGACATCTGGTTATTGCTGGCATAGGAGGCAACGATTTCAGCCGCCATGACCAGCAGGTCGTCGCCATCCTGGTCGGTCGTTATGTCGTCGTTCATGTTGGTATCCTTGGTAGAGTTTATTGTTGTCGGACGAGAGCACGATTAAATCTGGACAATATATATTGAGAAATGAAAACCGGGTGCAACGGAAATCACAAATTCAGGGAAGATATGGCGAAATACTGGACACAAGAGGCCAGTGTCCGGAACTGTCTGCAATCCTGAATAGTATTCAGACAGATTTTGTACCGGCCAGGGAAGACTTTGGCGGGCAGATATCCGGTAGGCAGAAATTCGCCGTTTTACCGCCCGACGGCAACATAGGCCTCGAATCCGGCACGTTTCGCGTCCTTGGGACTGTAGATATTGCGCAGATCGGCCATCCGCGGCGTGGCCATGCGGCGCGCCATACGCCCCAGATCCAGCGCCCGGAACTCGTTCCACTCGGTCAAGAGCACCACCGCATGCGCATTCTGCACCGCCTTGTAAGGGTCGTCGCACCAGCTGACCCCGGGCAACAGTGCCTCGCCCTCGCGGCACCCCTGCGGGTCGACCACGCGCAGCTTGGCACCGCCGCCGACCAGCGCCGGCACGATGGTCAGCGACGGCGCGTCGCGCATGTCGTCGGTATTGGGCTTGAAGGTCACACCCAGCACCGCGACGGTCTTGCCGTTCACCGATCCGCCGCAAAGATCCATGACCTTGTCGATCATCCGGCGTTTGACCGCCTCGTTCACATCGACCACCGTCTCGACGATCTCCAGCGGCACGCCGTGGTCCTGGCCGATCCGCGCCAGCGCCTTGGTGTCCTTGGGAAAGCATGACCCGCCATAGCCGGGCCCGGCATGCAGAAACTTGTTGCCGATGCGCCCGTCCAGCCCCATGCCCTTGGACACCTGCTTGATATCGGCGCCGGCGCGCTCGCAAAGGGCGGCGATCTCGTTGATGAAGGTGATCTTGGTGGCCAGGAACGCATTGGCGGCGTATTTGATCATCTCGGCGCTTTCCAGATCTGTGATCACAACTGGAAAGTCGCGCAGGTAAAGTGGCCGGTAGATTTCGTTCATCACCTCGGCCGCCTGTTCGTTCTGCACGCCGACGATCACCCGGTCGGGCTTCATGAAATCGTCGATCGCCGCCCCTTCGCGCAGGAATTCAGGGTTGCTCGCGACGTCGAACCCGGCCTTGGGACCGGCTTTGGCGATGGTCCGCTTGACGCGTCGGTTGGTGCCGACGGGAACGGTCGATTTCGTCACTATTACGGTGTAATCGGTCAGGTTTTCGGCAATCTCCCCGGCCGCTTCCATCACGTAGGAAAGGTCCGCGTGGCCATCCCCGCGCCGGGTCGGGGTGCCGACAGCGATAAAGACCGCCTGGGCGCCGGCCACCGCGGTCGCCAGATCGCCGGTAAAGCGCAGCCGCCCGGCCTCGACGTTTTTGGCCATCAGCGCCTTGAGCCCCGGCTCGTAGATCGGAACCTCGCCGCGTTCCAGTTTTTCGATCTTGGCGGGGTCCTTGTCGACGCAGACCACGTCATGGCCGAAATCGGAAAAGCACACGCCCGAGACCAGCCCCACGTAACCTGTCCCAATCATCGCAATACGCATGGATATGCTCTCGGTTTGCCCTTTGCATGCAGCGATGCCGTGCGGGAAAAACGCCGTCAAGGCGAAATGGTGCCGGATCACATGCGCCCGGGGTCGATTTGAAAGGGTCTGTTGCAAGAATTGCCGCCGGGAGGCTCTGGTCCGGGGTCCCGACTTGGCGGATCACCGCGCAGGGTTGTGGACTCCGCATGCCCGCGCGCCTATCAATGACGGGTCGCCCCCCCGGGGGGCGGCAAAAGGCAGTGCTGGATTTCAGACAAGCGGCCAGGCTCCGGCCAAGTAACTGTAGATGTGATGAATTAAGCCCACAGGGTCCAGGTTTTAAAAAATGCTGCAATTTGTCAAATCGATGACCCGGGTTCAAAAGCAGATCGTTCTGCTTGCCGTCGATCTGGCCCTGGTCCCGCTGGCTTTGCTGCTGACATTCTCGGTGCAGCTGAACGGCACCAACCCGATCGTACATCTGTGGTCGGTGGCCCCGGTGGTGGGCATGATCATGGTGCTTGCGGCGGCCCTTTCGACGGTGCTGCGGGTGCCCCACACCCGGCTGAACGCCTATGACATGAGCGGCGTCGGGCGGACCGCGGTCTTCGCCATCGCCCTGACGCTGTCGGCCTTTGCACTGGGGCAGATTGCCGAACTGGGCTATGCTGGCGGGACATATGTGGTTTTCGGCATCCTGTTCTTTCTGCTCTCGACAACCAGCCGCGTGGCGATGCTGAAGCTGCTGCTGACGCTTTACCGGCGCGAGACGCCGCGCTGCCGGGTGCTGATCTACGGGGCAGGGACCACCGGCATGCAGCTGGCGAGCGCGCTGAAAACCCATGAGATGATCGAGCCGGTGGCCTTTGTCGATGACAATGCCGCCCTGCAGCGGCTGTCCATCGCCGGGCTGCCGGTGCTGAAACCGGCCCGCATCGCCGAGATCGCCGAAGAGCGGCAGATCAACCGGGTGCTGATCGCGATGCCGTCTCTGTCCCTGCCCAAACGCACCCAGATCGCCCGGCGGCTGGAGGGGCTGGGGCTGGAGGTACAGGCGCTGCCGTCCTTTGCCCAGCTGATCGGCGAAGAGGCGTTGATCGACAAGCTTGCCCCGGTGATCCCGGGCCAGCTGCTGGGCCGGGCCCGGCTGGACGCGTCGATCCTGACCGATGACGCGCATTTCACCGGCCGCAACGTGCTGGTCAGCGGGGCCGGGGGCTCTATCGGGTCAGAGCTGTGCCGCCAGGTGCTGGCCTGCAAACCGGCCCGCCTGGTGCTGTACGAACTTTCCGAACTCGCACTTTACACCATCGAGATGGAGCTGCGCGATCTGGCGGGCGAGGCGGGAACCGAACTGGTGCCGGTGCTGGGTTCGGTCACCGACGCAAGGCTGGTGCGCCGGGTGCTGGGCGATCACGATATTGACGTGGTGCTGCATGCCGCGGCCTACAAGCATGTGCCGATGGTCGAGGCCAACCCGCTGGCCGGGCTGGCCAATAACGTGATGGGCACCGCCACGCTGGCGCGCGAGGCGCGCGAGGCCGGGGTCGATCGCTTCATCCTGATCTCATCCGACAA
>CAZRLO010000136.1:0-6545 GCA_964600965.1 uncultured Rhodobacter sp. | reverse complement strand
CCGGATGGGTTTATGGATTTCGGTGATCTATTGCGCCATCCTGATGCCGTTTCTCTGGCAGTTCGAGGCCGTGATGCTGGCCATCGGGCAGGAGCCGAATGTCGCCAGGCTGGGCCAGGACTACATGCGGATCGCGCAATGGAGCATGTTTCCCGCGATGTTGATCATGGTCCTGAAAAGCTTTCTTTCGGCGCTTGAACGCCCGGCCTGGGTGCTGTGGGGGACAGTACTGGGCGCGGTTGCCAACGGATTTATGAATTATGCGCTGATCTTCGGCAATTGGGGCGCCCCGGAATTGGGGGTCAGGGGCGCGGCGCTGGCCTCGGTCGGGACCGGGCTGGTCACCTTTGTGGTATTGGCGATTTATTCGCAGATTCACCCGAAATTGCGCGAATATGCCGTCTTCGTGCGCATCTGGCGTTCGGACTGGCCCGCATTGGGCGAGGTGTTCCGCCTGGGCTGGCCTGTTGGCGCGACATTGCTGGCAGAGACCGGGCTTTTCTCGGCGACCGCCGTGATGATGGGATGGATCGGCACGCGTGAACTGGCCACTCACGGGATCGCACTGCAAATCGCCTCGATGGCGTTCATGGTCTATCTGGGACTTGCCACGACCGGCACGATCCGCGCGGGCAATGCGCTGGGGCGGCGGGATCGGGTGGGCATCTGGCGGGCATATGTCGCGGCACTGATATTGCAACTTGGGGTGGCAGTGGTGCTGATCGCGGCGTTGTTGCTGGTACCGGAATTCCTGATCGGGCTATTTCTGGATACCGCCGATCCGCAGTCGGACGTGATTATTGCCTATGGCACGGGGCTGCTGGTGGTGGCGGCGGCGTTTCAGATCGTTGACGGCCTGCAGGTGGTCGCCCTGTCGGCCTTGCGCGGGATCAAGGATACGCGTGTGCCGATGATCTGCGCGGTGCTCAGCTATTGGGGCGTCGGCATTCCCACCAGCTATGTGCTGGGCTTCGTGTTGGGATATGGTGGATACGGGGTCTGGTCGGGGCTGGTGATCGGGCTGGCGCTGGCGGCCATGTCGCTGATGTGGCGGTTTTCCTTTGCGCTACGCCGCTTGAATCTGGGCTTGAATCTGGACGGCGATGCAGGCGCCGATGCGGCGTAGGTTCGGGGGTCCAAGGCAGGCATTTTCCATCGAACATTCGAAAATTCGCGATCCGAAATACCCGTTCAGAAAGGCCGCGATTTCGGCCTGGAATCCAACGTTCGAGACCTGATAATTGCGCGGAATCAAGGGCGAAAGCCCGCCGCGCATCGCCGGGCCGTCCCCCGGCACGGCGATTGGCCAAAGTGGGCGCAACCAATTTGGGTCGTAAAGGTTTCGCCACGATAAAGTGGCCGTCACTTGCGCCCGGCCACCGCGCCACGGCCCAGCGATGCCCGGCTCTGCGGGCGTCAGCTACAAGGTCCGCCAAGAAGCTTGAACCGTTCATTGGAAAAGGGTCGGTCTTTGGGTCCGTTAACATGAATCGGCGAAATGTCTGGGTTGGTCAGATCGGTCGTGCCCGCAAATATGCCATCGAGCGCCCCGGCATTGGCAATCGGGAATTCCCGCGACGGCTCGGAAATCCCGCCACGACGGCACTGGGAGATTACCCCACCAGCGACGTTACGATGCGCGTTTCGGTTTCCAATGTGCGGTGCACCGGGCATTTATCCGCGATTTCCAGAAGTTTTTGCCGCTGTTCGGAATCAAGATCGCCCTGAAGGTGGATTTCGCGGGTGAACTGGTCGATCTTGACGGGGCTCTTGTCGCATCCTTCGCAATCCTGCGCGTGGACCTTGTCGTGACTGACGTCGACCGACACATGCGCAAGCGGCCATTTCTTGCGCCGGGCATACATGCGGATCGTCATCGACGTGCAGGCACCCAGACCGGCCGACAGAAATCCATAGGGCGTCATCCCAAGGTTGCTGCCGCCATAGGCAAGCGGTTCGTCGGCCAGCGTATGATGAACCGGACCGGCACACACGTCCTGAAGGAAACCATCGGGGTTCGCCTCGGACACGCGAACGATGCCCTCGGGCGCGCCGGGGGGCGGGGCCGGCATGCGCAGATCAAGATATCGCCCGACCCAGGTGGCGATCATTTCGGCGGCATATTCCGCATCTTCGACGCGCGAGACCAGATGGTCGGCATTGTCCAGCGTGACGAAGCTTTTCGGATGTCTGGCGGCGCCGAAAATCTCGGCGGCGTTATCGATTCCTACCTGCATGTCGCGCGGGGCGTGCATCACCAACAGCGCTGCATTCAACCCCTTGATCGCAGGTGCCAGCTTTGCGCGCGCAACGTCATCCAGGAATTCCCGGCGGAATGTGAACTTGCGCCCGGCCAACGACACCTGGGCGACACCCTTTTCCCTGATTTCCTTCAGGGATGCGCCGAAATTCTCGACCACATGGGCCGGATCGAACGGCGCGCCGATGGTGGCCACGGCCTTGATGCCGTCGATTTCACCCGCCGCGCGCAGCACCGCAGAGCCACCCAGCGAATGGCCGATCAGAATGGAAGGCGCGTGGCCCATGGTTTTCAGATGCGCTGCCGCTGCGACCAGATCGGCGACATTGCTTGAGAAACCGGTATTGGAGAATTCGCCCTCCGAATGGCCAAGCCCGGTGAAATCAAAGCGCAGCACCCCGATCCCCATCGCCGCAAGACGCCCCGATATCCGCCGCGCCGCCGCGATGTCCTTGCCGCAGGTAAAGCAATGGGCGAAGATCGCCGTTGCCATATGCGGCCCATCCGGCAGATCGAACCGCGCGGCAAGTTCGTCGCCGTGATGGCCGGTGAAGGTTAATTTTTCGGTGGGCATGGGACGCTGGCTCCTTTTCGCTGGCCCCAGATAAGGTTCGTCGGGCAGGCGGCGCAAGCCCGCGAAATCATCGTTCACCACACTGTGAGTCCGTTTTATCGGGGACTTGACCCGGCGGGCACGTTTGCATCCAATGACACGGACGAAACGGGGGGAAATCATGGCGGAATATGCGATTATCCGAACCAGTATTCTTGGCTCGGCCTCTGCACCGGTCCGCAAGGGTTCCTGCACCCGAACCCTGAAAATGGCCGAGGGCGACAGCCTGTTCCAGCTTGCCGAGGCGATTATCTCTGCCTACGACTTTGAACTTGATCACGCTTTCGGGTTCTACGACAACCTTGAGGATCATTACGAAAGCACGTCGGTCCATACCTCGTTCGCGGATTTCATTGACGGCAACGACCCGGATCACGGCAAGTCGGTCGAAAAGACCAGCATCGGCGAAGTTTTCAGCGCGGGTGTCGAGCGGTTGTTTCTGTTTGATTATGGCGATGACTGGTTTTTCCACCTGCGCTGTAGCGAGGCCGGGGTAAAGGGAAAGCCCCGGCAAATGCCGGAACTGATCGCTTCAAAAGGTACGGCACCGGAGCAATACCCGGATGACGACGAGGAAGAGGAAGAAGATGACGCATAGGCCGCGCGGACTTTCCCGCTTGCCAGAGCAGTCGTAGGATCGTCAGCGGGTTCCGGGGGCCATCCGCCCGAACGGTGCCGCAGGCGCGGGCGGGCCCTTCAGGCAGGTGCCATTGCAGCGGGGTGGCTGGGATTGGGCGGCTTCGGTCCCGTGCGATAATGTGGCCATCACCTGCGCCGCAGCGCCACACCGGAACGCAGTCCCCCGCCCGGCTGGGGTTGCAAGAAGGCGGGCGGCGTATGGGTGCAATCCCGGCGCTCCGCGCGTTCGCGGCTGAAACGGTCCCTCGGACCGTTTCCGGGACGCCGCTTACCCCATCAACGCCGGATCAAACGGATAGGTGGTCAGGTTCTCGTACCCGTTCTCGGTCACCAGCACCTGATCTTCGAGTTTGATCGAAAAATCGCCACCCTCGGGCGATACCAGCGCCTCGACGCACAGCACCATGCCGGCCTCCACCTCGTAGTCAAACGCCCCCGCGATCCACTGGTCGGGATAGCTGATCGACGGCCATTCATCGCAAAGCCCGACGCCGTGCATCCGCACGCCGTATTTCAGCTTGTCATAGATCGGGTCAAGCTGATGCCCGCCAAAGGTCAGTTCCCGGAACGATACCCCGGGTTTCAACAGCGCCATGTTGGTCATGATGTGTTCGTGTGCGTGCTGCATCGCATATATCATGTCGGCGGGCGGCTTTTCATCGCCGATCCACCACGACCGCGAAATGTCGATGCAGATGCCATAAGAACCGATCAGATCGGTATCAAAGGACAAAATCTCGTTGTCTTGCAGCACTCTTGGCCCGCATTCCTGAAACCACGGATTGGTGCGCGGGCCGGTCGACAGCAGGCGGGTTTCGATCCATTCGCCGCCGCGCCTGATGTTTTCGGCGTGCAGAACCGACCAGATTTCATCCTCGGTCCGTCCGGGAATTGCGGCCCGTTGCATCGCGGCCACCGCCTTTTCGCAGGCATCGTTTGCACAGCGCATGGCCAGAATCTCGTCGGGCCCCTTGATGGATCGCGCCTTTTCGGTGACCTCTTCGCCCTCCATCACCTCAAACCGGGCGCGTTCCAGCGCGCGCAGGCCCGCCACCATGATCTTGTCGACCGCCAGACGGTTGTTGCCTGGTGCGTGCTCGTTCACCAGATCGCGCACCTGGGCAACGAAGGCATCGGCGGCCTCGTCGCCTTTGTCCCCGCTCACGAAATAGAACATCGACGCACCCGAGCGCGCCTCGCGCACCAACGGGTTGAAATCAGCCAGAAACGGCGAGTTCTTGTAATCCCAGATCACCATATAGCCGTCCGCGCAGACCAGTACCGCGCGAAACGGGTTATGCGTGTTCCAAAGCTGCATGTTGGTCGTGTCCGTGGCATAGCGGATGTTCAACGGATCAAACAGCAGAACCGCGCCGTAGTCCCGCGCGACGATGTGTTCGGTCAGACGCTGGTGGCGGTACGCGCGCATTGCGGCCAGATCGGGCGGCGTAAGCCCCGCGATCCGCCATTCCTCGAATGCCAGCGCGGGGGGGCCGATTTCGATCCGGTTGCCGTCGTTCGGGGTTCCGTCCTGCAACCGTTCGCCACGTGTCGGATCAATCTTGCGGGTGTCGCGGTAATATTCGGTCATCGAAAAATCCTGTTCGCGTGTGGCAAAACGGTAGCCCGCGCCGAACGGCTTGCCATTCAATTTCCGCCGCGCCAGTGTCGCTATTGAACCGTCAGGCAAACCGGACCGAACCATGCGCGAAATCTGCCAGAGCCATTTGCCGCTCAAACCATGGATGGCGGAAAACACGCGCCGTCTGCCCGGCCTCAACCCTTTGGTGCCCGGCGATTGGCTGTGGGTGGACGATGTTTACCGCGCGCAAATGGCGCGGCGCGAAGAATTGCTGGCCGAAAAACGCAATCAGGTTTACCGGATGTCCCCCGGCGCGGTCCCGGCGGCGGCGGAATTGCTGGCGCGCATTCTGACCGAGTTGGATGGCAGGCCGGGGTTTTCGCGCAAAACCGGTGCGCTGGGCCGCCCCGACGGGCGCCGGGTTCGCCTTGACGGGCCCGATCCGCTGATCGTTGCGGCAAGTCTGGTGCAGGAGGATCTGGTCATTCTGGAAAAGCGTGGCGACCAGCATGTCCTGACCGGCGCAGTCCTGTGCTTTCCGGCCAGTTGGTCGCTTGACGACAAATTCGACCACGATCTGACCGATATCCACGCCCCGGTCGCGCGTTATACCGATGATGTCGGGCGCCGCGTGCAGCGCGTGTTCGATCTGATCCGACCCGAAAACCCGATGTGGCGGGCCAATCACCTGATCTATTCCGACCCCGAATTATTCCAGCCACGCCGAACGTCGGACCGCCGATCGGTCGATCCGGATGGCCCGCTTTGGGCGCGCGTAGAGCGACAATGCCTGCTGCGCCTGCCAAAGACCGGCGCGGTAGTGTTTTCGATCCATACTTTTGTCGTGCCGCTTTCAAAGTTGAGCGAAGCGGAACGAGCCGCGCTGTTGGCGGCGGATCGATAGGGCGATTGCGCGCCAAAATGCCCCGGATCGCCATGGCGGGCTTTTGGCGTCGCGTCCATCGTGATAGCCAGCATTCAAAGGCCACATCAAGTGAGGGGTTTCATGCAACTTGACCAGAATATCGCAGCCATCGTCACCGGTGGTGCCTCGGGCCTGGGCGAGGCCGTGGCCCGCGAGCTGGCATCGTCGGGTGCACGGGTGTGTCTGTTCGATCTCGCCGCCGACCGCGGTCAGCCGCTGGCGGAGACCATCGGTGGGATGTTCGTGCGCGTCGATGTCAGCGACCCGGCAAGTGTCGAGGCCGGGTTCACAGCCGCCCGGTCAGCGCAGGGGCAGGAACGCGTTCTGGTCAATTGTGCCGGCATTGGCGTCGCGGCAAAAACCGTCGACAAAGAGGGCAAGCCCCATGACGCGGTGTTTTTTGAGCGGGTCATACGCATCAACCTGATCGGGACGTTTCTGTGCGCCAGCCGCGCGGCCGCCGGAATGATTGCGGCCGGACCGATGACTGCGGATGGCGAGCGCGGCGTGATCATCAACACGGCCT
>CAZRLO010000135.1:0-6636 GCA_964600965.1 uncultured Rhodobacter sp. | reverse complement strand
GAATCCGGTTCCAGAAATGCCACGTCGTCGCCGCGCAGGGCCGCCTTGCAGATCGCCTCCAGCGCGGCTGACTGCGTGACAATGCGAAACAACAAGGTGTCAACCACCAGTTGCCTGGCGGGGACCGACACCAGAACCGCAATCCGATCTTCGGACGGGTTGAACAGCCGCGTGCGCCCGCCCATCCGCTCGATCAGGCCGCGCGAAATCGCCGGGCCCAGTGCTTCGGAGGCGAATTTGTCGGGCGACGGTTCAATATTTCCCATGATCAGATCCGGATTCCATTCGCCGCCGATCTGGCTGTAATCAAAGCTGATGGCCGCGCTGAGCCAGCCATCTTCGTAGCTGAGGTCTAGCGCAATGTTGTGGGTACCGGCGGTTTCCAGCAGATAGGTCGCCAGATGCGTAATGGCCTGACGCAGCCGGGAAAAATCGCCCAGCACACGGTCAGGGCAGGTCGCATCGGTGCGGGCCTGAAACGTGATACCCTCTCGCGTGGCGACCGGCATGAACAGGTTTTGTACCGCTTCGGTCAGATGTGCCGGGTCAAACGGCTTGGTCTCCAGCTTCAACTGATCGTCCTGCAACGCCGAAAAGTCCAGAATGTCGCCCAAAAGCCCGATCATCTGGTGCCCGGATTTTTCTGCCTGATCGACCAGGCGGGTCTGCTGACCGCCCAGACCCTGTTGCCGGACCAGCGCCAGCAACCCCATCACCCCGTTCATCGGCGTGCGCAATTCGTGGCTCATCATCGCCAGAAATTGCGATTTCGCCCGTCCGGCACGGGTGGATTCGCCCAGCAATCTTGCGTTTTGCTCGGCCAGCCGCCGATATTGGTTGCTGTCGCGTGCGAACCTGAAAAGCATCAGCAGGCTGGCAATGACGGCGGTGAAGCTGAGCAGTGTCAGAATGGTCGAACTTGTTGACAAATTTTCGCGCAGATCGGCATTTATGCGCTCTTCGCCATGCAGAACGGTGCGGCTTAGCCGGCGCAGATCGTTGGCGAACGGTTTGAATTCATTTTGGATCGCGGTACCCGTTTCAATGTCGCCGGCCACCAACCCGACAATCGCCGGTTCCAGTTCCTGCATTTTGGCAAACAGCCGCGCGATAATCGCGTCAGTCGCATCATACGCCCTGAGCCGCGTGCCCACGGCACCCTGATCAAACAGCGAAACCCGGCTCCAGAGGATGTCGAACCGGTCGTTGACCCCGCGCGGCGTGACCTGCGGGTCTCCGGCGTCGAAATCCGCCAATGTGCGTTGAAACCGCATCAGTTCGATTTCGACCTGCACGGCGGACCAGAGAATATTCTCGTGTCCCGCCTTGCGCATGTCGTCGACATCCTGACGGACGACGAAAAATCCCACGCCAGAGGTCAGAAACAGAACCACGACAAAGCCAAGACCTGCCAGACTTGCGATTCTGCTGGAAGTGCTCACTGATATTCCATCTTGACCAACTGCCAGATCAGACGACTGTTATAGACCGGATCGCGCAATTCTGCGAAATCGCTCATGGGATAAATCACCCAGATCGGCCCCTTCTCGCGCTTGGAATGGGGGACACCATCGACCGACAACGACAGGATCGCGTCGTAATCGAAAAACTCGTGAGTCGGAACCTCGACCTGATAATCGTTGGCCGCGGTCAGGCGCACGCGCTCGGAGTTTTGGCCGCCAATCCGTTCCAGAACGGCCCGGACAAGGGGGCCGCTGAAGATTTTCCTGCCGTCCACGAATTCGTTTTCGGTATCAACTTCAACCTGATCCATTGCCAGCAGATCATCCAGTGTGAACGTCGTCTCTGCCGAAGTTGCGGTCGACACGACCGTCAAAGCCGTCTGGGAATATGCTGTGCTGCAAATACTCGCCGCGAACAAAAAAGCCAGTACACTAACGAAGTGCCGTATCATAGCATTGCCGCCTGTCTTTTTGTGCGAAAAACCCTGCCATCCGGGCTGGTTAATATCAATGACTATTTCGTCAAATTCGCAACACTCCGTGCCCTTGCCGCCACAGATTTCCAGACAATGGCCGGATCGTGCCCGGAATCATGGCCGCATGTTCCGTCTTGCCGCTGCCTTATCCCGGATAGCCGAGACCGGCCAACGCGACGGTAATTTCATCCAAGATCGCCGGATCGTCGATGGTCGCCGGCATTTTCCATGGCCGGCCATCGGCAATGCTGGCCATGGTGCCGCGCAATATCTTGCCCGACCGTGTTTTTGGCAGCCGGTCCACGACGCAAGCCAGCCGGAACGCGGCAACCGGGCCGATCTGCTGGCGGATCAACGCAAGGCATTCCCCAACCACCGCAGCATGATCCCGCGCAGCGCCCTGATTGAGGCAGACGAACCCCATCGGAACCTGTCCCTTCAAAGCGTCCGCAACACCGACGACCGCGCATTCGGCGATGTCGGGATGGCTGGCAAGAACCTCTTCCATGCCGCCGGTGGACAGCCGATGCCCGGCAACGTTGATCACGTCATCCGTGCGCGCCATGATGTACAGATAGCCGTCCTGGTCCTTGTACCCGGCGTCGCCGGTTTCGTAATACCCGTCGAACGCGTCCAGATACGACGATTTGTACCGTGCGTCGGCATTCCACAGGGTCGGCAGGGTTCCCGGCGGCAGCGGAAGCTTGACCGCGATCGCGCCCAGTTCGCCCGCAGGCACCTGTGTGCCCGAGTCGTCGAGCACCTGAACATCATAGCCGGGCATCGCCACCGAGGGGGATCCGACCCTGACCGGCAAATGCTCGATACCCATCGGGTTGGCGGCAATGGCCCAGCCGGTTTCGGTCTGCCACCAGTGATCGATCACCGGAATGCCAAGGTGTTTTTCGGCCCAGTGGATCGTATCGGGGTCGGCGCGCTCCCCCGCCAGAAACAGGGTCTTCAGGCACGACAGGTCGTATTGTCCGATCAGTTCGCCCGTTGGGTCGACCCGCTTGATCGCCCGGAATGCCGTCGGTGCCGTGAACAGTGCCTTGACGCCATGTTCCTGGATCACCCGCCAGAAGGTGCCGGCATCGGGGGTGCCGACGGGCTTGCCCTCGAACACGATGGTCGTCGATCCCTGGATCAGCGGCGCATAACAGATATAGCTGTGCCCCACGACCCAGCCGACGTCCGAGGCGGCCCAGAACACTTCGCCCGGGTCGATGTCATAGATGTTCTTCATGGTCCAGTTGAGCGCCACCAGATGCCCGGCGGTGGGGCGGATCACGCCCTTGGGCTGCCCGGTCGTGCCCGAGGTATAAAGGATATAAACCGGGTCATCGCCGCGAACCGGCACGCATTCGGCCGCATGTGCGTCCGCCTGAAATGCGTGCCACTCAAAGTCACGCCCCGCAACCAGCGTCGCCGGTTCGATGTCGCGTTGGGCGATGACGCAGAAATCGGGCTTGTGAGCCGCGATATCGATTGCCTCGTCCAGCAAGGGCTTGTAGGCCACCACGCGCCCCGGCTCGACACCGCAGGAACCCGCGATAATCGCCTTGGGGGTGGCATCGTCGATGCGGGTCGCCAGTTCGCTGGCGGCAAAACCCCCAAAAACGACGGAGTGGATCGCGCCGATCCGCGCGCAGGCCAGCATCGCCACCAGCGCCTCTGGCACCATCGGCATGTAAAGGATCACGCGGTCGCCGCGTGTCACGCCCCGCGCCTGCAACGCGCCCCCCAGCCGGGCGACCTGTTCCAGCAACGCGTGATACGTGGTCGTGCTTTTGGTCTGGGTGACCGGGCTGTCGTAAATGATTGCAACCCGATCGCCGTTGCCCGCCGCAACGTGTCGGTCGACGGCGTTCCAGCAGGTGTTGACCTCGGCATCCTTGAACCATTCGTAAAGCGGGGCGTTTTCGGCAAAAAGCGCCCTGGTCGGTTGCTTGTGCCAGTCGACGGCGGCGGCGGCCTCCATCCAGAAAGTCTCGGGGTCGGATTCCCAGCATTGGTAAACATCCCGGTAGTTCATGAAATTCTCGCGCCTGTTGCTTGAAAGAGGTTCGCCCCGATGTGCGAATCCTTACGCAGTTTGTGTCCGGAGTTCAAACCGGCATCATCGGGCATTGACGTGGCGCGGTCAGCTTGACCCCTGTCGGGGCCTGTGCGAAACAACGCCGGACCGCGACCAAAGCGCAAGCGCCCGATGCTGTTATCCACTTCGCACCGTTTCATTTTCATTCATGTCCCCAAAACCGCCGGCACGTCGATCACGCGTGCCCTCGCGCCGTTTTGCGTGAACCCCGATTTTTCGCCCATGCGCGCCATCCGGCGCAGCGTGCCGGTCCGGCAATCGCCCGAATCTGCCTGGTTCCAGCTTCACGACACGGCGTCGTATGTCCGCCGGAAACTGGGGGACCGGGAATTCGCGCGCTACCGGTCCTTCGCCGTGGTCCGCAACCCGTTTGATCACGCGTGGTCGCATTACCGGTTCCTGAAAGGCTATCGCCACCGGCATATCGCCCGGCGCGTGGGCGGGATGGATTTCCTGGCCTATCTGAACTGGCGGCTATCTGCGCGGCACCATCGCCTGAAAACCCGGGTCGGTCTGTTCGCGAAGTTGCCGGATCAATGCCATTTCCTGAGCGATGCGCGCGGTGGGCTGATCGTCGGTGATGTACTGAAATTCGAGAACCTTGACGCGGAACTGGCGGTGCTGGCGGCGCGGTTTGGGCTTGAACTGCCGGTACTCGGGCGGCATCGGCAAGGCCCGGAAGCGCCGGGCCATGCGCCGGAAATGCACCGCTTTTCAGCGCCCGAGATTGCCGCTATCCACCGGCTCTATCATCGCGATTTCGAGCGGTTCGGCTACGCCCGAACCCCGTTCGAGCCGCCTGCGCCCGAAGGCGCATAGGTTTGCTTGCAGATTTTGAAAGGGGCCCGGCGCCCGGGCGAAACTCATGTCCGGCCACACGCCGTACAACGGGAAATGGTGGGTGATGAGAGACTCGAACTCCCGACATCTTCGGTGTAAACGAAGCGCTCTACCAACTGAGCTAATCACCCGGAATTGCGCTGGCTTTTAGCCGCAGATTCCCGCGACCGCAAGGGGCCATTGAACCCCGTGCGGTCGCGGTATCGGGTTCGCGCGTTTCAGTGCGATATCGGCCGTGTCGCCGCCGGTTTTTCCGCGGCAAGTGCGGCCGCGGCGGCCTCTTCGGCGCTTTCGTCCCATTCGATGGGTTCCGGTTTGCTGACCAGTGCCAGCTCCAGCACTTTCTGCACGTCCGAAACCGGGATGATCGTAAGCCCGTCCTTCACGTTGTCGGGGATTTCAGCGAGATCCTTTTCGTTTTCCTGCGGGATCAGAACCGTGGTAATGCCGCCGCGCAGCGCCGCCAGCAGTTTTTCCTTGAGCCCGCCAATAGGCAACACGTTGCCGCGCAGGGTGACTTCACCGGTCATCGCGACGTCCTTGCGCACCGCGATGCCCGTCAGGACCGAAACGATCGACGTCACCATCGCCACGCCCGCGCTTGGCCCGTCTTTCGGCGTCGCGCCTTCGGGAACGTGGACATGGATATCGATTTTTTCGAATTGCGGCGGTTTCACCCCGATTTCCGGTGAGATCGAACGCACATAACTGGACGCGGCGTCGATGCTTTCCTTCATCACGTCGCCCAGCTTGCCCGTGGTCTTCATCCGCCCCTTGCCGGGCAGTTTCAACGCCTCGATCGACAACAGATCGCCGCCAACGCTGGTCCAGGCCAGCCCGGTCACCACGCCGACGACATTCCTGGATTCCGCCAGCCCGTATTTGAAGCGCCGCACGCCCAGATATTCCTCCAGGTTTTCCGGCGTGATCGCGACCGTTTCCGCCTTGCCGCGCACGATCTGCGTCACCGCCTTGCGGCAAAGCTTGGCGATTTCGCGTTCCAGATTGCGTACCCCGGCTTCACGGGTATACGTGCGGATGATTTCGGTCAGCGCGCTGTCGGAAAGCGTGAATTCGCCCTTGCGAAGCCCATGACCCTTCATCTGTTTCGGGGCCAGATATTGCCGTGCAATCTCGCGTTTTTCGTCCTCGGTGTAGCCGGCGAGGGTGATGATTTCCATCCGGTCAAGCAGCGGGCCGGGCATGTTGTAGCTGTTGGCCGTGGTGATGAACATCACGTTGGACAGATCGTATTCGACCTCCAGATAGTGATCCGTGAAGGTCGAGTTCTGTTCCGGGTCCAACACCTCCAGCATGGCGCTTGCCGGATCGCCGCGGAAATCCTGGCCCATCTTGTCGATTTCATCCAGCAGGATCAGCGGGTTGGTTGATTTCGCCCGTTTCATGGACTGGATGATCTTGCCGGGCATCGAGCCGATATAGGTGCGCCGATGGCCGCGAATCTCGCTTTCGTCGCGAACGCCGCCAAGGCTGATGCGGATAAAGTCGCGCCCCGTCGCGCGGGCCACCGATTTGCCGAGCGAGGTCTTGCCCACGCCCGGTGGGCCGACCAGACAGAGGATCGGTCCCTTGAGTTTGGCACCGCGCTGTTGCACGGCCAGATATTCCACGATCCGTTCCTTGACCTTTTCCAGGCCATAATGGTCGTTGTCCAGAACCTCCTGTGCTTTGTTCAGGTCCTTTTTTACCCTTGTTTTTTTGCCCCAGGGTACCGACAGCATCCAGTCGAGATAGTTGC
>CAZRLO010000134.1:0-6715 GCA_964600965.1 uncultured Rhodobacter sp. | reverse complement strand
CCGGCTTCGTCATTGGTGCGGCTGGCGACTTCTTTCACCATCTGCGCGCCCATGTTTTCGAATTTGCCGTCCAGTTCGATTTCCTTGGCAACGGCAACGCCGTCCTTGGTGACCCGCGGTGCGCCAAAGGATTTGTCCAGCACAACGTTCCGGCCTTTCGGGCCGAGGGTGATTTTTACGGCATCCGCCAGAATATTCACGCCGTCCAACATGCGGTTGCGTGCGTCTGTACCGAATTTTACGTCTTTTGCAGCCATGATCAGCTTGCTCCTGAATTCGTGTGGTTTAGATCGAGATCCCGGTCGCTCAGAGCGTGCCCAGAATGTCGCTTTCTTTCATGATCAACAATTCTTCGCCGTCCAGCGTGATCTCGGTGCCCGACCATTTGCCGAACAGGATCTTGTCGCCGGCCTTGACGTCCATCGCGATGCGTTCGCCATCATCATCGCGCGCACCTGCGCCGACGGACACGATCTCGCCTTCGGCGGGTTTTTCTTTGGCGCTGTCCGGGATGATCAGCCCGCCCGCAGTTTTTTCGTCGCCTTCGATACGGCGAACCAGTACCCGGTCGTGCAGTGGTGTGAATGCCATGGAAATCGCTCCTTTAGTTTTGCGTGTTCCGGAATGTCTTTGGTGGCTGACTACATGTTATCACTCGCCACCGTAGAGTGATAACAGCCGCGATTTAAGTCCGGGTCACCCCGCTGTCAAGGCCGGTTCACCGATCACCGGAAATTCACCACCGCAAGATTGCAACCGGGCCGGGCTTGTTACAGACTGCCCGGAACTCGATTTCGTCGGAACGCAACGGAAACCGCATGATCAAGAAAACCGCCCTCTGGCTCGTATTGCTGATGCTGACTGCCGGTCAGGCAATCGCCTGTTACGGAAACGACTTGTGGCCGGGACTGTCCAAAAGCTCGCGCAGTGCGCTGACGGCCCCGTTGTCCAAGGACGTGTTCGCGACCGGGCGTTTCTTCAAGGTCACGAAAGACGGCAAGTCCTCGTTCCTGTTCGGCACGATGCACGCCCCGCCTTTGGGCAAATTGCGCATGCCGGAAACCGTGGTTTCGCGGCTGCGAAAATCGAAGGTCCTGTTTGTCGAGGTCACCAACCCGGCCGAGAAAGCGTTTTTCGGCGATATTCGCAAATACGGGTCCGAGTTTCTGGCAAAATCGCCCACCGGGTTTCATCGACAGTTTTCCGCCGAAGAATGGCATTTTGTGCGCCGGGTCACCAAAACCGCCGGTCTGACGAACGATATCCTGCAACTGGCCCGGCCCTGGTACGTCTATATGCAGATGTCGTCATTGGGATGCGGACGGCCCAATCCGAACAAACGCCCGATCATGGATGCAAAGATCGAACAGATCGCCCGCGGTGCCGGTCTTCGGGTTCGGGGGCTGGAAACCCCGCTTCAGGCGATCCAGTCGATGCAGGGTTTCAGCGCCGGGGAATACGCCGCCATGATCCGCGCCGAGCTATTCAGTTTTCAGGCATCCGACCCGGGCGACATGTATCTGACCCGGCTGAACATGTACCACCGGGGTGATATTCAACTGATCTGGCAATTGCAGATGCAGCAATTCGCGGGTTTCGGCGACCCCAAGGCGATTGGCCTGATCACCAAGCTGTGGCAGGATCGGATGCTGGGCAAACGCAACACCGCGTGGCTGCCTGCGCTGCGCAAGGCATTGGCCAAAGGCGACGCCTTCGTTGCCGTGGGCGCGCTGCATCTTGGTGGCAAGCACGGGCTGATGCGGTCGCTGCAACGCGACGGTTACAAGGTCACGCGGATCAAGTTTCGGTATTGAACTGCAATCGCGGGGATCGGGGGAAATTCCGATCCCGTCCAAACGCGCGAATAGGCCGGCCACGCGACGGGCGGTGGCACGCATGCCGGTTCGCCCACCCCCCGACATTCAATCGCCTTACGTTATTGCAATGGATTGAAAAGTAGCGACCATCGCCGCGGGGCTTTGGGGGGGCATATTCCCAAATGCCGGGCATCCCACGGCTTGTCGGTTACCAGCAGCGAAAATCCCGTGATCCGCTGGGTGACAATACCCGTTGCCGCCCCTATAACGCGCCATGATTTCCACTTTCACCGGACCCTCTGACCCAATGATCAAGATTTTCGGCCATATGGCCCCCGACACCGACGCCACCTGCTCTGCCCTGATCTGGCAATGGTATCTGCGCGAGGTGCAGGGTAAATCCGCACAGGCCTTCGTGCTGGAAACGCCCAATACCGAAGCGGCGTTCGTGCTGGGCCGGTGGGGTGTGGAAATGCCGGAAACGCTGGGCGTGCTGTCGGCGGGCGACGAGGTGGTAATCGTCGATACCAACAATCCCGGCGAATTGCCCGACAACATCAACGACGCCAACATCGCCGAGGTGATCGACCACCACCTTTTGACCGGCGGCCTGGGCACGCGCAACCCGATCAAGATTACCATGCGCCCCGTGGCCGCCACCGCGACCGTCATCCACTGGCTGATCGGGCGCGACATGGACAAGGCGCCCGATTGGGTCAAGGGGCTGATCCTGTCCTGCGTGCTTTCCGATACGCTAGAATTCCGCTCGCCCACCACCACACCGACCGACCGGGCGCTGGCCGAAAAACTGGCGGGCGAACTGGGCGTCGATACCGCGGTTTACGCCGCCGAAATGTTCGCCGCCAAGTCGGATATCTCGCATTTGAGCGACGCGGAATTGCTGCGGCTGGACAGCAAGAAATTCGCGACCAGCGGCAAATCCTTTCGCGTCTCGGTGTTGGAGACCACCAGCCCGGCAACCGTCCTGACGCGCAAAGATGACCTGATGCAATCAATGGGCCGGGTCGCGACCGAGGATGGGGTCGATCAGGTTCTGCTGTTCGTGGTCGACATTCTGAAAGAAGAGGCAACGATGCTGGTGCCCAACGATCTGGTGAAATCGGTCGCGGAAAAGTCGTTTGGCGCAACGGTTACCGGCGATGCTGTGTTGCTGCCCGGCGTGGTTTCGCGCAAAAAGCAGATCATCCCCTATCTGGCGTGCTGATCCGGGATCGTGACGAAAATCATCGACAACCTTGCCGCGATTTCTGGCCGCTATGACGCGGCACTCGTCGATTTGTGGGGGTGCCTTCACAATGGATACCGCCCGTTTCAGGCGGCGGTTCGGGCGCTCGAGCATTTCCGCGACGGCGGTGGAAAAATCATCCTGCTGACAAATTCGCCCCGCCCGCGGCCCGCCGTGGCCCGGCAACTCGACAAGATCGGGGTTTCGCGGGATCTCTATCACGACATCGCTGCGTCGGGCGATGCGTCGCAATATTCGCTGGCCGTCGGCGATGTCGGTTCGGATGTCTATCATCTGGGGCCGGCACGGGACCTGGGGTTTTTCGAGAACCTGCCGCAGGACGCCCTTGCCGGGCGCAATATCCGCCGCGTTCCGTTGAAAGAGGCCGAAGGCATCGTCTGCACCGGGCTCTTTGATGATGAAACCGAAACACCGGACGATTACCGCGCGACCTTCATCTATGCCAAATCAAAGGGTCTGAAATTGCTGTGTACCAATCCCGACGTCATTGTCGACAAGGGAGACAAGCGAATTTTCTGCGCCGGTGCGCTGGCCGGGGCCTACGCGGAAATGGGCGGCACCAGCCTCTATTTTGGCAAGCCCTATCCGGCGGTCTATGATCTGGCCCGGCAGCGTCTTCAGGCATTCGGCAACATACCGGATGAACGGATCGTTGCCATCGGCGACGGGATTAACACCGACATACGCGGCGCCATTGCTCAGGACATCGATTGCGTTTTCATCACCGGCGGATTGGCGGCAACGGAAACCGGCACCACCGTTCAGCCCGATGCGGCGCGGCTGAAAACCTTTCTTGACAATGCGCAAATGTCGCCAACCTATGCTATCGGCCATCTGCGGTAACACGCGATCACGGAGAGCGGAAATGTCAGCAAGCGAAATCGGCACCATCTTCATCGAAGACATGGAAATCGGGCTCGCACGGTCCATCACCAAGGTGATCGGGGACGACGAGATCGAGATGTTCGCCCAGATCAGCGAGGACCGCAATCCTTTGCATCTGGACGACGATTACGCGAAATCGACCATGTTCAGGGGCCGCATCGCCCACGGTATGCTGTCGGCGGCGTTGTTTTCTGCGGTGATCGGCGAACGATTGCCCGGGCACGGCGCGATCTATCTGAGCCAGAACCTGAAATTCACCGCCCCCGTAAAACCGGGCGACGAAGTGACCGCAATCGTGACGGTTGCCGGAATCAACACCGCCAAGCGGCGGGTCAACCTTGATTGCGTGGCCATGGTCGACGGCAATGTCGTAATCAGGGGCGACGCGCTGGTCCTTGCCCCCAGCCGGTTGTAACGAGGCTCGATCGATGCGGATCATCCGGGATTATCAGTTTCTAAACCCCGAGGATCGGGGGGCATCCGTTGCCATCGGAAATTTCGACGGCGTGCATCTGGGTCACCAATCGGTCATCGATCTGGCGCGCCGCAAGGCGCTGGACCTGCATTGCCCGCTGGGCATCGTGACGTTCGAGCCCCATCCGCGGGAATATTTCGCACCCGATGCCCCGGCTTTTCGCCTGATGAGCGCCGCCACCCGCGCGAACCGGCTGGAAAAGCTTGGGGTGGAGCGGCTCTATGAAATGAATTTCAACGCAGCGCTTTCTTCTCTTAGCGCCGAAGAATTTGCAGGCGACGTCATTGTCGGCGGTTTTGGCCTGAATCACGTGGTGATCGGTGCGGATTTCAGCTTTGGCAAGGCACGGCAGGGAAATGCCGCGATGTTGGCGGAAATGGGCCGCGAAATGGGGTTTGGAGTCACGGTTGCACCGCTGGTCGCCGACGCGCGGGGCGCGTTTTCGTCGACCAGTATTCGCAACGCCCTGAGCGACGGCAGGCCCGAAGACGCGGCGCGCATGTTGGGCCACTGGCACCGAATCGACGGCAAGGTCGTCGCCGGAGATCAGCGCGGGCGCGATCTGGGCTATCCCACCGCCAACATGGGCATTCAGGGCCTGCATCCGCCGAAATTCGGCGTCTATGCGGTGCTGGTGGATGTGCTGGAAGGGCCGCATCAGGGCCATTATCACGGCGCGGCGTCGATCGGGCTCAGGCCGACCTTTGGCGGTGATTTCCCAAATCTTGAGGTCTATATCTTTGATTTTTCAGGCGATATCTATGGCATCGACATTTCTGTCGCGCTGGTCGCCTTTCAGCGGGTGGAGCTGAAATTCGATTCACTGGATGCGCTGATCGCGCAAATTGACGCCGATTGCGTGGAAAGCCGGAAAATCCTGGCGGAACACTGATCCTGCTGCACCATTCCAAGAACGCATCGGCCTTCGGCAGGAATGCCGGTTCCGGGGTCGCAGCGCAGCGTGATCTTCGCGCGCCCGCCACGGTATCACCCCAGCGCGTCCAATACGTCGGCATAATGTTCAAGGGCGCGGGCGCCGTCCGGATTCAGTCGGTATGCCCCGCGTCCGACCCGCTGGAACCAACCGTAGTGGTCCTTTTGCAGGATCGATCCGGCCCGCGAAACACCCAGCGCCCGACCCAACGCGGCCGGGGCTCCGGGGCTGGCGCGGTCCAGTTCGCGGGCGATTCTGAGCGCGTCCTGACGATAGGCCGTCACCAGTGGCCGTCGCGTCTGACCGCCGATGTTCGGATCACCGACGCGACGCGAAAATTCGCGCAGCAGAACGGTCTTGCGGGCAGGCGTCTTGCGCGGCCGGTACGGGCCCGGGTCGGCATGAATTTCGACCAGCGGAACCGCAGCGGCCAAACGTACGGTGATCAGGCCCAGACCCAGCCGACGGCACAACCTGACCGCGTCACGCACCTGCCCGCGCCAGCGCGCGCCCTTGCCCGCCGCGACGGCGACATATACCGCGTCGGTGATCGCCAACCGGTCCACGCCTTGTAAAATCACCGCCAGCGACAGGCGCAATTTCAGTTCGACAATCACCGGCGGCTCGTCCCCGCGCAAAGCCACCAGATCGCAATCGTTGATTTCCGATTTTACGTCGTAGCCCTGGCCGATCAGAAACGATTTGACCGGCGCATAAAGATCGGTTTCCCGCATTGTCCTGCTCTTGTTTTTTGAGCGCCAGCCTAGGACAGGGTCGCAACTTTCTCAAGCGGCGCGAATATCCGCCCTTTCCTTGGACGGCGATCCACGTCAGTTTCTGGCGCCATGAGCACAGAAAACACCCCACCCGACTTGCGGCCGCGATTTTGGGAGCATCACGCGCTGGACGACCTTTCCAAAGCGGAATGGGAGGCCCTTTGCGACGGCTGCGGGCGCTGCTGTCTGTTGAAACTGGAAGACGAAGACAGCGGCGACATCGCCTATACCCGAATCGCATGCCGCCTGTTTGACCCCGAATCCTGCCGCTGCGGGAACTACGCATTGCGTCAACAACTGGTTTCCGGCTGCGTGGTTCTGAGCCCGGAAAATATCGAACGCCACGCCTATTGGATGCCCGCGACCTGCGCGTACCGTCGATTGTTCGAGGGCCAAGGGCTGCCGGACTGGCATCCGTTGGTATCCGGCGATCCGGGCACCGTCCATTCGGCCGGCATTTCGATGCGCGGAAAGGTCGTTGCCGAGTACGACGTCGAAGAAGAATCGTTTGAAGACTTTGTGATCGACGGAATTACCTGAACCGCCATTGCCTGGCTGGAA
>CAZRLO010000133.1:0-6732 GCA_964600965.1 uncultured Rhodobacter sp. | reverse complement strand
CATCAGTTGCGCGGCCCCCGCGTGATAATAAAAATGCCGCGCCACCAGCGGAATGTCGATGTCGCGGCTTTCCCGGATCGGCTTGCCGTTGTCCAGCGTTTCCAGCACCGAAAACAGACGGCTGTGCTTCTGGATCAGTCGCGCGATGGCATAAAGGTGTTTCGCGCGGCCATGCCCGCCAAGGGCCTCCCATTTCCGCTGCGCCTTTCGCGCGGCGCCCACGGCGCGGTCCACATCCGCGCTGCTCGCCTGCGTGATCCGGGCCAGAATTTCGCCGTTTGCCGGATTGCTGCTGTCAAACCCGGCATCACCGGGGGGCGAGAAACTGTCGCCGATGAATAGGCCAAAGCGCGCATCCTGCTTTTCGATCCACGCAAATGCCGGGCCTGCATCCTCGGGCGCGGGGCCGTAATCGAGCGATTCAAAGATTTCCGGGATGTTCATGTTCGTTCGACCTCGACCAAGTCAGTGCATCCAATCATTTCAGCGCGCCTTTTTCAACATTCTGCCCAAACGAACCGGCCCGAATCCTGCGGTCCGGATCCCCTCGTTCACCCAGTCGGCAAAGAAGGCCAGCGCACGACCCGCCCCACGGGAGTGCGCTTTTGCAACCGCGCAAATAATTGACACCATAGCGATAATTTTGAAATCATCGACATACGGCGCGTGGATATGCGCCCACCCTGGGTCGTGCGCCGGCCTCGATTTCCTTTCGGGCAGTTGCGGGGTTCTTGCCTGAATTCGTGTATCATCAAGCGATTTTTCAGGCTGTCGGGATATTCAAACGCCATCCTACCCCAACCCATGCCGGTAACCGGCCGAATACCGCCCGGTCACGAAATGCTCCAACTGCCGCTCGATGTCGCCCAAAAGGCTGGAGGCCCCGAACCGGAACAGATCGGGTTGCATCCAGCGATGCCCCAGTTCCTCTTTCATCAGAGCCATATAAAGCAACGCGGTCTTGGCCGTCGATACGCCGCCCGCCGGCTTGAAGCCGACGCGGTGCCCGGTGTGTTCGTGATAATCCCGGATTTGTCGCAGCATGACCAATGAGACCGGCAGGGTCGCATTGACCCCCTCTTTCCCGGTCGACGTCTTGATGAAATCCGCCCCCGCCATCATGCACACGACCGACGCCCGCGCCACATTGCGCAGCGTGCGCAGATCCCCTGTCGCCAGAATCGCCTTGACATGGGCCGCCCCGCAGGCCGCGCGAAACGCAAGCATCTCGTCGTAAAGCGCCTGCCAGTTCTGGTTCAGCACGTGGCGGCGCGAAATCACGATGTCGATTTCCCCGGCCCCGGCGGCCACGGAACGCTCGATCTCCGCCAGCCGCAGATCGAGCGGCGTCAGCCCCGCCGGAAACCCGGTCGAAACCGCCGCCACCGGAATGCCCGAACCGGCCAGCGCGCCAACCGCCGCTGGCACCATCTCGTGATAGACGCACACCGCGCCGGTGGTCAGACCGGCATCGGCCATGCCCAAAGCCGCCAAAAGGTTCGGCCGTACGGGCTGTATTGCCTTGGCGCACAGGCGCGCGACCCTGGCCTCGGTATCGTCGCCCGCCAGCGTCGTCAGATCGATCAGGCTGATCGCCTTCAAAAGCCAAGCGGCCTGCCATTGCTTTTTGACGGTGCGGCGGCCTCCCAACGAGGCGCAGCGCCGCTCGATCGCGCTGGTGTTGGCGGTGACCGCAGAAACGAGGTCGAGGTCCAGCGCCATGCCCGGATTTCGCGCATCCCGCACCAGCGGAAGCGCAACGGGGGCCGCGACATTGGCCCGGATCGAGGTGTCTGAACGGGGGTTTCCCACGACGATTTTCGGCTCCGGTCAGTGAATATCAGGGACGCGACCCTCGCATGGTTTTACCAGGGGGTCAAGAAACGCGGCGGGTGTGGTAAACGCCGAAACGCCCCTGTATGTTCCGCAAAAACCGGGCAAGGCGGCATGACCGAAAAGCATGAAAAACTGACCCCCTCAAATGTGGCCAAAATCGCCGAACGCATCTTTGCGCTGCCGGTCGAAAAGGTGACGGCACCGGGTGGCAAATCCCGCGAAAGCCTAAGGCTGCACTTCCCCGGCAGGACCATCGTGGCGACGCAACGCAAATTTTCCGGACGGATGCGGCTGGAGGTCGAGGTGCTGCGCCGCCTGAGCGAACAGGGCGCGCCGGTTCCCAAATTTCTGGGTGGCAGCGAACAGATTTTCTTTCAGGAAGACGTCGGCGCGCGCCGCCTGTCCGGCGAACTGCTTCTTGCCGGAGCGCAAAGGCAAACCGACGTCGCGGCGCGCGCCTTTGAAAGCCTGCTCGGCATCCACGAGGCGGGGGAAAAATCGGGCCTTGCCGACATTGTTCCCGCACTCGGGGCCGAGGCCGGCTGGGTAAAGGGATTTGTCGCCTCTGCCCTCGCCGCGTCGGACCGGTTTTCCATCGCGCAACCGGAAATCGACGTGCCGGAACTGGTCACGCGACTGCACGTTCCGGCGCGACGTTTCCTGAAATGGGACGCCCGCCCCGGCAATGCCTCGATCGGTGACGATGGGCGGGTCTTCTGGTTCGACTGGGAACATTGTGGCAAACGACAGGGGGTCGAAGATTTTGCCTGGCTGGCGGGGGATGAATTCTGGCCGGTCGGTGCAGACGACGTCGTGGCTGTCCTGCGCTCGATCCTGCCAAAGGATCAGGCCGAAGCGGAACTCGACTATCTTGGGCTGTTCATCACCTTTCATATCGTTCAGCGGCTGACGATCATCCATCGCCGCTTTGTCAAGGCCGGATGGGTCGATACCGCCAAGGCCCTGAAATACGACAAGATCGGCGTGGACCCGGAACTGGGAAAACGCCTGTGCCGACATGGTGCCGGCTGGGCCGACCGCAACCCGCTCAGCCGCCCGATGGTTGTCTGGTTCGAAAATTGTTCGGGCGCGTTTGACGCCATTGTCGCGAAGGCGATCGACAACGCATAACCCCGCATCGCTTGCACGGCGCCCTGACGGCACCGAGGCCTTCAATGTCGCCCGGCAGACCACACCAACACCCCGAGCGCCGCAAAACCAAGAGTTTTGCAAAACTCTTGGCCAAATCCTTTGAAAGGATTTGGCGCACCGGCCCGGAGAATCCGGTTCCGGGTGATCAGACCTTTGGCAAAGGTCTGGTCAAATTCCTTGCAAGGAATTTCGGCAAGACCGGCGTTTTGGGTAAAATCTTGATTGTTGGGTTGTCGATTTCAACCCTCAAGCGATTTGATGGATGATTTGGGGGGGCCAGGAGGGCGCATCTGTTTCCCTTCAGCGTGTTTTAAGCGAACATCCGCCTGAACTTGGTGCCACTTTGCAGAATCCATCCGACGGCGGCGATCTGGAATTGGGCATGGGTGCGGGCCAACGCCATGAGCCTTGTTTTCACCAGGCCCCAGAGGCGTCTCATGTGGCCGATTATCACCGCGACGCGGTTTCGTGTACCACCGATTTCTACCCTTACGGGCAGGTCTTCAGCGGAAAATCTGCGATTGCGTTGCCCTTTGCGCTGCACACGGTCCCGGATGTCATGGTCGCGCATCCAGTCGCGGACTTTCGGTCAGGAATCGGCCGGTCCGCAAACAACATTTATTCGCTTGCATTTTGCCCTTTGCGTTAGACATTACCTGTCTGCCGGCCTCGGGGTCTTTCCGGCGAAACCTGCTCTGCGCGACCTCGATCACGGTGGCGTCCACAATCGCTACGCGGCCTTCCAAAGCGATCAGGGCTTCCGCTGCATGCTGGGTATTAGGCCATGAACCGATTTAGGGGGGATCCCCATTATGGGTTCACGGCCTGGAATTGCTGAGGTCTCTCGAAGAATTTGGCGCACCGGGCCGGAAAATCCGGTTCCTTGCAATCAGACCTTTGGCAAGGGTCTGGTCCCATTCCTTGCAGGGAATGGGCTATCCGGCCATCTTTTCCACCGCATCCGCACTTGCCAGCAGACGCTTGGCGGCGACGATATGAAGGTTCTCGACGATGTTGCCGTCCAGCACCGCCAGACCCTGCCCGCGCGCCAGGGCCTCTTCGTAGGCGGCCATCTGACGCCGGGCGAGGTCGATTTCCTCTGCGGACGGCGCGAAAACCTCGTTGGTGACTTCGATCTGCGCCGGGTGGATCAGGGTCTTGCCGTCAAACCCCATATCACGGCCTTGCTCGCACATTATCCGCAGGGTTTCGGTGTCCTTGTAGGCATTATAAACCCCGTCCACGCAGATCAGCCCGTACGCCCGCGCGGCCAGCAGGCACAGGCTCAGGCTGGGGATCAGGGGCGCGCGGTCGACTTTGTGGCGCGCGGACAGGTCCTTGACCAGATCGTTGGTCCCGACGACCAGCCCCTTCAGCCGGGGCGATGATGCGGCAATATCGCGGGCATTCAGTATCGACAGCGGGCTTTCCATCATCGCCCAGATCGCGGTGCCGGCGCAGTTCGCGTGTTTGTCCAGATACCCTGCCAGCCACTTTACATCGTTGCCATCATGAACCTTTGGCAGCAGGATCGCCTCGGGGCCCGTCGCGCAGATCACGGACAGATCGTCCATGACCCATTCGGTTTCCAGCCCGTTGATGCGCACCATCAAACCGCGCTTGCCGTAATCGCGTTCGCGCAGCGTCCGCGCGACGAGCCCGCGAGCGTTGGCCTTTTCGTCGATGGCAACGGCATCTTCGAGATCGAAAATGATGCCGTCCGCAGGCAGTTCCGTGGCTTTTTCCAACGCGCGTTCGCGCGAGCCGGGGATGTACAACAGCGAGCGGTAAGGTTTGTATTGCAGATCCATCGATACCCTCTTGAGCGGTTCCACCCGGTTTAGGGCACGGATCGCGCCCGGTGCAAGCGGGATGTTGCCCGCGGGATCGTGGCGAGGGCGCGGCGCGGGCCACTGTCCGCTTGTGGTGCGAAAATCACGAAAATGCCCGGCGCGGAAGGCTGGTTCCGGAGCTGATTTCGTGGCGTTGGCACGACAGGGCTTCGGCCTGGTCGAATGCACCGGATTTGTCTAAAACCGTTGCGATAATTCCGGCACAGCGGTCGATCCGTTTACTCGATTTTGCGCTTTTTCGGCGCAGACTTCTTTCATGTCACCGGGAGCATTGAGGGAACGCCTCCGGTCGAAGATCGGGGAACAATGCAGAAGCCCCCGGAAAAAAGTAACCCGCAGGGTGGCGCGGGCATCGGAAAAACTCCGATCTGGCCGAACTGGCGCTGCATACCTGACACAAAGGTGTGACTATGATGAAAAAATATCTGTTTGCCCTCTCTCTGGGATTTGGCGGGTTGATCTGGGCGACCCAGAATGCCCAGGCCCAGGCTCCGAACTGCGCCCAGCGGGCGGTCGTCGTTGAACGTCTGCAAGATCGTTTTGGCGAAACCAGGCAAAGCATCGGCCTTGGCCGCAACAACGCGGTGGTCGAGATTTTTGCCTCTGCGGCGACCGGCACATGGACGATATTGGTAACCATGCCCAACGGCATGTCCTGCCTCGTCGCTTCGGGCGAAAGCTGGGAAGAAATGGCGGAAACCACGATCCTGCCGGGCAACGACGCCTGAACCACCGCGATGTGGGCGCCGCCGCGACGTGCTGATTTCGGGCCCTGACCCAGCAACCCCCGCACAACATTGCGCCCGGCATTCACAAAAAAAAGCGACCCCCGCCCACCCCGTGGCGGGGGCCGGACCGCCGACCCGGAAGTGCGCGACCATCTTCGGATTTCGACATTTTGGACGAAGGCGAGGACGGTGTCACCACGTTGGTCGTATCGGGTTTTGACGGCTTAAAATTGTCTGACGTCACTGCCTGACAGGTGAAGGGTCGTTCTGTGAGGGGATCCCGGCAGAGCCTTTTGACAGCATTGCGTTTTCGATGGAGCCAAGCGCTGAGGGCCGGGATGTCTATGCGTCGGCATAAGCCGGAAATTTCCCCAGCCACCCCGTGCATCATGAATGTGCCACAGCGCACCGCCGTCATGGGTGCGGTCCGCCAGCAGGATCGGCCCGGCCTGAATGCTGTCAAACATATCCGCGGGCGGGCGCCCGCCATGCGTCTGGTTTGAGGTCAGATTGAGGCGGCTCGGGCACCCGACCGAACCCATCAGCGTGTGGAAATTCATGGTCAACCCGCCGCAAGAGAGGCCGGGGAAAGCGGATCGTCCCCTTGTTCGGGCCATCGGCTGCGCACCGGTGAACCCCGATTGAAGACGGGTAGGTCACCCGGATATCGCTCCTGCAGGCGGGTGATATCCGCAACAAAATTACCCGCCCGGCGGTCTGGGTTACGCCAACGGCTGAAGCGGTTCGCGCGCATCATTTCTGGACCATATCACGCCGGAACGTCCGCCCGGTGGGGGTGTCCGGTTTCAGCCGCCGGAAAATCCCATCAGCGCCCGATGATCGCTCAGGCGTTTCGCTCCGCGCACCTTCGCGGCCGCAAAGGCTGGATCACCGACCACTTAAAATCCGGTAAATCAAAGCGTGCGATGCCCGTCTCCTGCTCTTTCGCCAAAGTGAATCGCAGGACCGCCAGCTTGGAAATCGCCGTGATGGGTCAGCGACCCGGACCCAGCGGATTTGCGTTTGATTTTGCCGCAAATACTTCGCACACCGGCCCCAATATCCGTGTTGTACGCATGGCAGAAACTTGGAAAAATTACCTGTAAGTACTTGAAAACACAAATTGATCCAATATTCCGGATTACCGGATTACCGGATTACCG
>CAZRLO010000132.1:0-6782 GCA_964600965.1 uncultured Rhodobacter sp. | reverse complement strand
AACCCGCAGGTTGCACCGGCGCGCCGCAGTCCGCTCAATCCGAGCGTCGCGACATCCAGGGCAAGGGCGCGACCGGAATGCCGTCTTCGATCAGGCGCCGCGCTTCGTCCGTTCGGGCTTCGCCAATGATCGGTCGTTCGGGCGCGTCGCCCTCATGGATCGCGCGGGCCTCACGGGCGAAATCGCTGCCGACGTTTTCGGACCTTGCCTCGATCTTGCGGCGCAGCTCGCGCATGGCCTGTTCGGCGGGCGAAGCCGGAGCGCTGAGCGGCCCCGGCATCTTCGCCGGTTCCGTGGTCTTCGCACGCGCCGGGCGCACCCTTGGCGCCATGATCCCTTTCTTGACATCCGAACTGCCACACACCGCGCAACTGACCATTCCGGCCGATGTGAGCTTTTCAAAAGCCCCGGCCGATTGAAACCAGCTATCAAAGCTGTGATCTTGAGCGCATTTCAGCGTGTAACGGATCATACCGCACCATACATTCCCACGGAGCGTTTAGATAACGTTAATATTGCCGCAGGCAAGGCCGCATATTTGCGGACCCCGCGCGAACATCAGTCTGCCGGGGTCTTGTCCGGGTCGAAATTGCGGATCATTTTTCGCAATTTCGGTTCCCGAACCATCAATGCCGCTTTCTTGCGGCTGAACCACTTGACCCGGCGCTGTCCCTTTTCCTTGAACTCAGAGACCAGCGCGACGACCTCAAGCGGAAACAGATACGCCTCTGCCGATGGTCGCGCCGGGCCGTCCGGGTCGCGGTGGTATTTGTACTTGCCCAAGGCCCGCGAACCGACAGCACCCTTTACCCCGGCTTCCTCGAAAGCTTCCTGTGCTGCGGATTGGGCCGGGCTCAGCCCGCGTATCGGCCAGCCTTTCGGCGGAATCCAACGCCCGGTGCCACGACTGGTCACCAGCAAAATCCGGCACTTCCCGCCTTTGCGGCGGCGAAAACACAGCGCGGCGTATTGCGTGCCCGTTCCGGTTTTCCGCAGGACTTTCTTTGGTCCCGGCACGCGACGGAGCCTTGCCCTGGCGCCCGTTCGCCGTCAGCGCGACGCCCGCCGGTCCCGGCGCGACGACATCGGTTGAAACGCCACGGCAACATGGGCCTCGCAATAGGGTTTGCCTTGCTGGACCGGATGACCGCAAAACCAGAATTCGTCCGTCGCCGGATCGCCGACCGGCCACTTGCAGGTGCGCTCGGTCAGTTCCATCAGGTGCAGCTTGCGCGCGGACTTTTCGATCTCGCGTACATTCGCCAGCGCTTCGGCGCTGACTTCGTTGGCCGAGGGCTGCGGCGGCAAAGGCTGACCCGCCTTGATGATCGGCTTGCGTGGCGGAATCGGCAGCGTCTTGACCGGCGCCGCGGTTTCCGCCGGTTTCGCCGCCCGCGGTTTTGCCGCCCGCGCCTGCGGGCTTTCCGGTTTTTCCCGCGCGCCCGGATTTACCGTGGGGCCGGACCGGTTGGAAAGGCCCAGCCGGTGCACCTTGCCGATCACTGCGTTGCGCGTGACACCGCCCAGTTCCTTGGCAATCTGGCTGGCGCTCTTGCCTTCGGTCCACATGGTTTTCAACACTTCGACACGATCATCGGTCCAGGACATGCTTTTCTCCGGGGTTTCGGCGGTTTTCGGACGCGCAGGCGGCAACATCGCCGCCGCCATCATAGATCGTCCATTTTACCCTGTGGCCGCCGGGATGCAAGGCCGTCCCGTCGGAATATACCCGCAATCGGCCGCGATCATCGGCAAAGGCGTTTGCGGCGCTGGACTTTGCGGTCGCGGCGGCTTATCGGGGCGGGATCCATGGAACCGATGCAGGCACCGATGAATTGGTCACGCGCAACCCGCCCGCCGCGAACCCGACGCTGACGCGATTTCCGTTCCCGC
This sequence comes from uncultured Rhodobacter sp., assembly GCA_964600965.1. Lineage (GTDB taxonomy): Bacteria > Pseudomonadota > Alphaproteobacteria > Rhodobacterales > Rhodobacteraceae > UBA5972. Next base: position 4,889 of record CAZRLO010000132.1, on the reverse strand, counting down.
GCGCCGCGTGATATCCCCCTGCCTTACCCGAATTGACTTGCCCCGGCCGATCCGCCAAACCGGGGTTTCCACCTGAAAGGCCGTGCCGATGACCTCTCCCGTTTTGCCGACCTATGCGCGCGCGCCGATGTCGTTCGTCAGGGGCGAAGGTAGCTGGCTGATCGACTCCGACGGTGCGCGCTATCTTGACTTTGGTGCGGGTATTGCCGTCAATTCGCTGGGTCACGCCCATCCGGCGCTGGTCGCCGCACTGAATGCGCAGGCCCATGAATTGTGGCATACATCAAACCTTTACCACATTCCCAATCAGGAAAAACTGGCGCAGCAACTGGTCGATGCCAGCTTTGCCGACAAGGTATTTTTCACCAATTCCGGCACCGAGGCGATGGAATGCGCAGTCAAGATGGCGCGCAAGTATTTCAGCCACCGCGATCGGGCCGAGCGCAGCCGGATCATCGCCTTTCACGATGCATTTCACGGCCGCACGTTGGGCATGATCGCCGCTGCGGGCGGCGAGAAACTGCTGAGCGGTTTCGGCCCCGAACTGCCGGGTTTTGACCATGTACCTTTCGGAGATCTGGATGCCGTCGAGGCCGCAATCAGCGACGCGACCGCGGCAATCCTGGTCGAGCCCGTGCAAGGCGAGGGCGGAATCCTGCCCGCAGAAGACGCATTCCTGCGCGGCCTGCGCGATTTGTGCGAACCGCACGGATTGTTGCTGATCATGGACGAAATCCAATGCGGCATGGGGCGCACCGGGCGCTTGTTCGCACATGAATATGCCGGTGTTTCGCCCGACATCATGGCCGTGGCCAAGGGGATCGGCGGTGGGTTTCCGCTGGGGGCGTGCCTTGCAACCGACCGCGCCGCGGCGGGGATGGTGCCCGGTACGCACGGATCGACCTATGGCGGCAACCCGCTGGCCTGCGCGGTCGGTTCGGCGGTGATGGACATTGTGGCCGCGCCGGAATTTCTGGCCGTGGTCAACCGCCGCGCGGGATTGCTGCGCCAAAAGCTAGAAGGGCTGGTCGCCGCGCATCCCGACGTGTTTCTCGGGGTCCGGGGCAGCGGGCTGATGTTGGGGCTGATCTGCAAGGTGCCGAATACCGATGTCGTCAACGCGGGCTATGCGCAGAACCTGCTGACGGTGCCCGGCGGGCAGAACGTCGTACGCATCCTGCCGCCTTTGAACATCGACGAGGCCGACATCGCCGAAGCCGTGGCCCGGCTTGACCGGGCCGCGACCGCACTGGAGGAACAGACATGAGGCATTTCCTCGATATCCATAAAACCGATGCGGCGGACCTGCGCGGCATCATCGATCACGCCACCGCCATGAAAATTGCCCGCCGGGGGCAACCCAAGGGCGCGCCCGACCCGGAAACTCCGCTGGCAGGGCGGATGGTGGCGCTGATCTTTGAAAAACCTTCGACCCGAACCCGGGTATCTTTCGATGTTGGCGTGCGCCAGATGGGCGGGCAGACGTTGGTGCTGTCGGGCACCGAAATGCAGCTTGGCCATGGCGAGACCATCGCCGATACCGCGCGCGTGCTCAGCCGCTATGTCGATCTGATCATGATCCGCACGTTTGACGAGGCGACCCTGCTGGAAATGGCCGAACATGCCGACGTGCCGGTCATCAACGGGCTGACCAATCGCACGCATCCTTGCCAGGTGATGGCCGATGTCATGACGTACGAGGAACACCGAGGGCCGATCCGGGGCAAAAAGGTGGTCTGGTCGGGCGATGGCAACAATGTCTGCGCCAGTGTCATTCACGCGGCCGGGCAATTCGGGTTCGACTTTACCTTTACCGGCCCCGAAACACTGGACCCGGAGGCGACGTGGATGAACTGGGCACGCCAGCAAGGGGTCTCGGCCCGGATCGAACGGGACGCGGACAAGGCCGTGCGCGACGCCGACCTGATCCTGACCGACGCGTGGCTGTCGATGCACGATGCCCAGTCGGCGCGCGAACGGCGGCACAACCAGTTGCGTCCCTATCAGGTCAATCCAGCGCTGCTGCGCGGGGCAAGGGACGACACGCTGTTCATGCATTGCCTGCCCGCGCATCGCGGCGAAGAGGCCACGTCCGACGTGATGGACGGGCCGAATTCGGTGGTTCTGGACGAGGCGGAAAACCGCCTGCACGCCCAAAAGGCGATCATGCGCTATTGTCTGGAAATCTGAACTGCCAGCGGCGCAGGGCTGCGGGCCGGCCGGTTCATGGTTTGCGCACCTATGCCCGAAAACCACACCGACGCGGGATGCGGCGCCCTTGATTGACCCGTTCAGTCGAGCCTGAGCCGGACCAGCGAAATCGCGATATACGTCTGTCGCCCCCGCAACAGCATGATCGGCGCAAGCAACGTTGCGCCCGCGTCAATCGCACGCGCGCGCGCCAGTAAATCGGCGCCGGTCCTTTCCACAGCCCCCTTGCGCGACATTGCCATCAGCAGGGTCGCCCCGGTCGCCTCGGAATCGCTGAGATATCGGAAATGGTGCGCGGCCCTTTCATTCTGGATGCGCATCGGTTTCTGCCCGGCAAGGGCCGCGTCGAACAGCCCGCCCTCCAGCCAGTTCTTCGCCATCAGAACCTCGGTCCCGCTCCACAGGCCCCGCGCGACCAGTTCGCCACGCAACCCACCAAGATCAGGCAACGCCAGCGTTTGATCCCAGTGCGGCGGATCGTTATAGAACCAGCGGGTCAGCGCACCGGTATTGGCCTGCACCATCAACGCCAGAAAGACCGCCCAGACCACCGCGACCAGCCCACCGGTCCAGCGCAGGAACCGCCGGGACCGGGCGGGTGGCAGCGTTGCCATCCGCTCGCCCGCCAGGGGCAGCAACAACAGCCACCCCGGCATCGTCCAATGCGCGAACGGTGCATCGCCGGTCAGATAGACATAGTTGAATATCAGGATCGGACCCGCCCCCAGCAACAGTAAGAACCATTTCGCATCCGAACCGTTTCGACCGCGACCCAACGCCAGTATCGCAGCCAACACCGCCAACAAGCCCGTTGGCAGCAGAAACAGCGTCTGCGCCACCATTGTCTGCGCGAAATTGCCGGGGTTGATCCCTCCGCCCGCGCGCCCGCCATGAAACGCGAACGAGGCCCAGTCGTGGTTCATGTTCCAGACCACCGCCGGCGCAAGCCCCATCAGCCCGATCATTGCCGCGACCCAGGGACCGGTGGTCAGCAGCCATCGCCGCGCACGGGGAAAAACCGCCATATGGATCAGTGCCGCGACGGGAAACCATGCCGCCTGGTATTTTGACGCCAACGCCAGCGCCAGTGCCAGTCCCACCAGAATCCATGCGGTAATGCCCACATCGCCACCGCCCTTAAGGATCCGCACCAACTGCCATGCGGCCAGTGCCGTAAACAGACCCAGCGGCCCGTCGGGTACAACGAACATCCCACCGGACAACAGAAAAAAGGGTGCCGCGACATACAGCACCGTTGTCCAGATACCAGCGCGGTTGCCGCCAAGCTCGCGGCCCAGCGCGAACATCACCAGTGCGGTGCCGAGACCCGACAGCAGGAACGGCGCACGATAGACCAACGGATGCGCGACCCCGGTCAGATCGCCCATCAAGACCGGCAACCAGAAGCCAAGCGGCGGATGGTCGAAAAAGCTGAGACTGTATTCGCGGGCCACGGCGATGGCATAGGCCTCGTCCACCACCAGCGGCAGGTTTGCCGCCAGGATCAGCTTCAGTATCAGGCTGACGCCTAGCAACAGCACCAGCATGCGCCGGGCAACGTGGCCGGGTATCGGGTCAGGGTCGGTCAGGGGTTTTATGGTCAAATCCATTGGTTTCCCGAAACCTGTCAGGTCTTCCACGTCACCAGCGCACTGGCGACGAAATTCCACAAAGCCCCGACCAGCGCCCCGGCAAACCCGGCCAGATTGGCAATCGGCAAAACGGAATAGATGGCCGCGCCGACCCCGATATTGGCGACCGCACCGACCGAGCAGACCCCGTAAAACGAGAACAGCCCGCGCAGGAAAGCGCGCCCCTTCAGTGACCGGTCCTTGTAGGTCAACGCGTTATTCAGGATGAAATTCGAGGTCATCGCCACCACGACGGCAACGGTCTGCGCCAGAGCAAAGCGCCCCGGGACCACCCCCAGAACACCATTCAAAACCGTCAGATGGACGAACAGGCCGGAAAGTCCGACCAGCATGAACAGGATGAACCGGATCGACACCAGGCCGCCGGTCATGCGCACTGCCAGCAGGCCCAGGAACTCCAGGGTCACCGCACTGTCCATCTTGCTGAGCCCGTGGCGGCGTTCGCGGAAAGTATAGCCGATCTCGTGGATTTTCCAGCGGCCACGACTGGCCGAAAGCATGTCGGCCAATATCTTGAAACCCTGCTGTTGCAGGGTCAGAACCACGGAATTGAAACTTTGCCGCCGGACCATGAAAAATCCGCTCATCGGGTCGCTGGCAGTGATCCGCAGTGCGCGCCGCGCCATGCCGGTTGCAACGTCGCTGCCCCATTTGCGCATCGCCGACAATCCGGTCCCGGACGAGCCGTCTGCAACGTTGCGGCTGCCGATGACGATATCGAGGTCCGGATCGGCGACCAGCGCGGCCAGCATGTCGGGCAGTCTGGTCTCGTCATGCTGTAAATCCGCATCCATCACCGCAACGATGGGCGCGACGCTGGACAGGATGCCCTCGATACACGCGCCTGCCAGACCACGCCGCCCGATCCGGTGAATGACCCGCACGCCGGCGCGCTCGCGTCCCAGGGCGCGGACCTCTTTTGCGGTATCGGCTGGGAAGTGGTGTTCGTCGATGACGACAGCCCCGACGGCACCGCCAAGCGCCGTTTCCAGCAATGCGACCAGTGGACGGATATTGTCCTTTTCG
>CAZRLO010000131.1:0-6873 GCA_964600965.1 uncultured Rhodobacter sp. | reverse complement strand
TGGGCCATGCCTCGGTGCTTCTGGTGATAGGACGCCCTGATAATCCGGCCCGAAATACAGGGCTGGCCAATATTCGGCTTGTCTCGCGCATGCATCTTGTAAGTCCGGAACCGCCGGGGTTCGTTGCATTTTCTGGACGAACGTGCTAATTTTCGCGCGCTCAGTCCGGATACCCTTGTTGGCAAGAGGAGTAGCCATTGATGAGGAATACACTGGCAGCCGTTCTATCAGTAATTGTTTTGGTGCCCGCACTCGGGCCGGTTTCGGCCCTGGCCGGGACTGCGGCTTCGGACAAGCCGTCGGTTTCGCTGAACACAGAACCAATCCCGAAACCGATCCCGTGGATCAAACCCAAACCCAAATCCACGGACGCAAAATGTGACACGGAACAAAAGACCGTCGGGGTCGATGGCAAAGCCAAGTGGCCGATTGTCGGGGATTTGGGGAAATGCGCACCCGAAGACGGCACCGCGTCACCAAGCACGACCGGCCTACCCAAGGTCACGCAGTAGATCGCGACGATCCCGTGGGGTGCGTTTTACACGCACCCTATGCCGTCAGTCGCCGGATCAGGCTTGACGTATCCCAGCGCCCGCCGCCCATGTTCTGCACGTCCTTGTAAAACTGATCGACCAGCGCCGTCACCGGCAGGCTGGCACCGTTGGCGTCGGCCTCCTGAAGGCAAATGCCCAGATCCTTGCGCATCCAGTCCACTGCAAAACCATGTTCGAACGCGTCGTCCAGCATGGTTTCGTAGCGGTTCGACATCTGCCACGAACCCGCCGCGCCATGGGCGATCACATCGACGACGGCGCGGGCATCAAGTCCGGCCTTCTGCGCGAAATGCAGACCTTCGCTCAGCCCCTGGACCAGTCCGGCGATGCAGATCTGGTTCACCATCTTGCTAAGCTGCCCGGCCCCGCTTGGCCCCAGCAGGCGACAGGCCTTGGCATAGGCATCGATCACGGGTTCCGCCCGGTCAAAAGCCGCAGCATCCCCGCCGCACATGACCGACAGCGCGCCGTTTTCGGCCCCCGCCTGCCCGCCCGAGACCGGCGCATCGACATAGGCAAACCCGCCCGAGGCCGCCACGGCCGCCAGTTCCCGCGTCACCTGTGCCGAAACCGTGGTGTGATCCACGAAAACCGCGCCTTTCGTGATACCGGCAAATGCCCCGTCGTCCCCCAGCGTGACCGCGCGCAGGTCATCATCGTTGCCAACGCAGCAAAAGACGAATTCGGCGCCCCGTGCCGCGCCTGCCGGGGTTGCGGCGGCGACCCCACCATGCGCCGCCACCCACGCGTCGGCCCGCGCGGTATTGCGGTTGTAGACGGTGACCTCGTGTCCCCTTGCCACCAGATGACCGGCCATCGGATAGCCCATCACCCCAAGGCCGATAAATGCGGTTTTCGCCATGATTTCCCCCTCGGAAGCGTTTGTTTCCCCTCATCTGGCCTGCTAAAAGGCGCGGGTCAACTCGGATCAACCCATGCCCGTCCTGTTTCGCTGGCTTTTGCGCCTGTTTATCGCTTTGTCGGCGCTGTCGATCGCCGGTTTCGGGCTGGCGTGGTATCTGGCGGCCCGATCCCTGCCGGATTACGGGCGCGACCACGTGGTTTCGGGCATCATCGGCCCGGTCGAGATCGTGCGCGACCGCAATGACATTCCGCATATCTTTGCCGAACATGATCCCGACGCCTATTTCGGACTGGGGTTTGCCCATGCGCAGGATCGCCTGTGGCAGATGACCATGCTGCGGCGCACTGCCGAGGGGCGCTTGTCCGAGCTGTTCGGGCGTCGCACCCTGCCGATCGACGATTTCATGCGAAGGCTCGATCTGCTGGCCCTGTCCCAGACCGCGCTGGCGTTTCAGGGCCCCGACGCGCAAGCGGCGCTTGCCGCCTATGCCGCCGGGGTCAATGCGTGGCTGAACGTGGTGCGCCGCGACGCGCTGGGACGCGGCGCGCCTGAGTTCTTTCTGTTCTCGCGCCGGATACGGCCGTGGCGCCCGGCGGATTCGCTGGCGATACTGCGGCTGATGAGCCTGCGTCAGAGCGGCCATCTGAACGCCGAGATTTTGCGCGCCCGCGCATCGCTGGTGCTGGATGACGCACGCCTTGGCGACATCCTGCCCGATGCGCCGGGGCCGGGTTCGACCGCCCTGCCCGCCTATGGGCAGTTGTTTCCCGGTCTGCCGCGCTTTGCCGCCTCCGGGACGGTGGTGGCGGCCCCCGACCCGCTGGACCCCATGCCCGCACGGGCGCTGGCCGGGGCTTCGAATATCTGGGCCGCCGGGCCGATGCGGGCCACGACCGGCAGCACCCTGCTGGCCAATGATCCGCATTCCGACCTGTCGGCACCGTCGATCTGGATGCTGGCGCGGCTGGAACTTGCCGGCGGCAGCGTGATCGGTGCGACCATCCCGGGCATGCCCGCCGTGCTGGCCGGTCGCAGCGAGAATATCGGCTGGGGTGTTGCGTCCGCCTGGCTGGACGATCAGGACATTCACATCGAAAAGCTCAACCCCGACGATGCCGGCGAATATCTGACCCCCGGCGGGTTCGTGCCGTTTCGCCAACGCGAAGTGACGATCGAAATCAGGGGCAGCGCCCCAATAAACCGGGTCCTGCAGTGGACCGACAACGGCCCGGTTCTGCCAGCGACAAGGCCGGACATCGCGGCGATCACACCCGAAGGGCACGTGGCCACGCTGGCCTGGACCGGGCTTGACCCACAGGACCGGTCGATGACCGGGGCCTTGCGCCTGATGCAGGCCAAAAACGTCACTCAGGCGGTCGAGGCCGGTCGGTTGATCACCACGCCCGCGCAGAATCTGATCATCGCCGACAAGGATTCGATTGCTTTTCAAATGGTTGGCAAGATGCCCGACCGTCCGGCCCGCCATCAAAGCCGCGGCCGTCTGCCCAGCCCCGGCTGGCTGCGGCAAAACCGGTGGCAGGGCTATCTGCCCTATGAAAACAACCCCCGGATCATCAATCCGCCGGGCGGCATTCTGGCCAACACCAACAACAAGACCGTGGACCGGCCCTTTCCCAATCATGTCAGTTACGTCTGGGGCGACACCCAGCGCATCGAAAGGCTGCAAAAACTGCTGGGCAGTCGCGAAGTGCATAGCCAGGCCAGTTTCATTGAGACCCAGTTGGACGAGGTCTCGTTTTCCGCGCGGGCGCTGCTGCCGCTGATTGCGCGCGATCTGTGGTTCGCCGATGTTGTCACCGAACCCGGCACCAAAGAGGCGTTGCGCCGGAACGCGCTGGGCCTGCTGGCGGAATGGAACGGGCAGATGAACGAGCACATGCCCGAGCCGCTGATTTATGCGGCGTGGATGCGGGAACTGCAAAAGCTGCTGGTCCAGGACGAACTTGGCCCGCTGGCCCGCGATTTCGCCCACCCCGATCCGGTGTTCCTGGAGCGGGTTTTCCGCAATCTGGACGGCGCCGCAATCTGGTGCGATGTCGCGCAGTCGACGCGACGCGAGACCTGCACCGAAATTGCGCGTCAGGCCCTGGATGCGGCCATCTTGCAGCTTGTGCAGGATCACGGAACCCATGTGGAAAGCTGGCGGTGGGGCAATGCGCATCAGGCGGTTCAGGATCACGAGGTTCTGGGCACGATCCCGCTGCTTGCGTGGCTGGTGAATATCCGCCAGTCCACGTCCGGCGGCGACAACACCCTTTCGCGCGGCGTCACGCGCGGCCACGGTCGCAATCCTTATGCCAACGTCCACGGCGCGGGATATCGCGGGGTCTATGATCTTGCCGATCCGGATGCTTCGGTTTTTGTCATTTCCACGGGACAGAGCGGGCATTTTCTGTCGCGTCACTACGACGATCTGGCGCAGCTCTGGCGCCGGGGCGAATATGTGCCGATGTCGCTGGACCCGATGGTGGCCCGGGCCGCGGCGGTCGGCATTTCGCATCTGACTCCGAAAAGAAACTGACCCAAAACCGCGCCGGGATTTTCCGGCGGGACTTCCCCGGACGCCCGTGGTCTGTATCCAAAAACGGTTCGGTCCCCGCGTCTGGCTGTCTGGACGTCTGGATGGCTAGATGGCTGGCTGTTTGAACGGCTGGCCGCCTAGCCGACTGGCCGAATAGCCGACTGGCCGTCTGGCCGATTAGCCGTCTGGCCGTCTGGTCGTCTGGCCGTCTGGTCGTCTAACCCTCTAGACGAACGGATTTCATCGCAATACGTTGATAGTAAAGCATAATATCAACTTTCACCCACACGAATGTCGTGGAAATCGGTGGCGACTGCGAATCTCGCCGCGGGAATTGAAACCGGCGCGGGCGACGGTCAGAGGGCAATAACCCATGTCCACCGGCCCAGAAGCGGCGAGATCAGGGAACGCTGTCGGCGCGCGCAAAAGGGGCCAGGCGCGCGGACCAAATAGGCCAGAGTACTGGCATGCAAATCCCGTCATCCGGCTGCCACCGGCGACCCGATGCCGGCAAAGGGCCGCATCACCCGGCGCGCCGCGCCTTTTCGATCCCGTTCAACCGCGCGCGTGCGCGTGGGTCGTTGTCGAACAATGCCGCAAGCTGCTCGGTGATTGCTCCCGCCAGTTGCTCGATATCCGTGATCGTCACCGCGCGGGCGTAATAGCGCGTCACGTCGTGGCCGATGCCGATGGCGATCAGTTCGACGGCACGGCGGCGCTGAACCATGTCGATCACGTCGCGCAGGTGTTTTTCCAGATAGCTCGCCGAATTGACCGACAACGTACTGTCGTCGACCGGCGCGCCGTCCGAGATCACCATCAGGATCCGCCGCGCCTCGGGCCGTGCAACCATGCGCCGATGCGCCCATTCCAGCGCCTCGCCGTCGATGTTTTCCTTCAGCAATCCCTCTTTCATCATCAGTCCCAGATTCGGTCTGGCGCGGCGCCATGGCGCGTCGGCGGACTTGTAGATGATGTGTCGGAGGTCGTTCAGGCGTCCGGGGGTTTGCGCGCGCCCGCTGGTCAGCCATTTCTCCCGGCTCTGCCCACCCTTCCAGGCGCGCGTGGTAAAGCCCAGAATTTCGACCTTGACCTGACAGCGTTCCAGCGTGCGCGCCAGCACGTCGGCACAGATTGCGGCGATGGAAATCGGCCGGCCGCGCATCGACCCGGAATTATCGAGCAAAAGCGTCACGATGGTATCGCGAAACTCGGTATCCTGCTCCTGCTTGAAACTGAGCGGCGTCGTCGGGTTCGCGACGACGCGCGCCAAGCGTCCGGCATCCAGAATGCCTTCTTCCAGATCAAACAGCCACGAGCGGTTCTGCTGCGCCTGCAAGCGCCGCTGGAGTTTGTTGGCAAGCCGACTGACCGCACCTTTCAAGGGTTCAAGCTGCTGGTCAAGATAGGCACGCAAGCGTTCAAGCTCTGCCGGTTCAGCCAGATCTTCCGCCCGGATTTCCTCGTCAAATTCAGTGTCATAAACCTTGTAATTTGGGTCCGCATCGGAATGCGGCGGGGGCGGCGGCGGTTCGAGCGGCGGCTCGCCATCGGCCATTTCGGCATCGTCCGACATTTCCATGTCGTCGATATCTTCCATGGAAACCTGTGCCTGACTTTCCTCGGTCTCGGCACTCAGGTCGTCCTGCGCCTCGTCCTGCTGGTCGCTGTCGTCGGGTGGTTCGTCGCCTTCGTTTTCGGCCTCGTCATCCTGGTCCTGTTCGGCCTCTTCATCGCTTTCCTCGTCTTCGGCATCAGGGTCGTCGCCCAGTTGGTCACCATAGCCGAGATCGTCGATCACCTGACGGGCCATCCGCGAAAATTCGGCCTGATCGTCAAGGCATTCATTGACGTTCTCCAGCGTCGCGCCGGCCTCGGATTCCATGAAACCACGCCACAGGTTCAGGATGTTCTCGGCCCCTTTGGGCAGGTCGCGGCCGGTAGCCAGATGGCGGATCAGGTAGCCCGCGGCCGTCGCCAATGGCGCCTGGGCGGCATCGGTAATCTGTTCGAAACCCTGCCCCGTGGCCTCCGCCCCGATCTTGGCGTCGATATTGCCTGCGGTGCCGGGCATGGCGCGGGCGCCCATCGCCTCGCAGCGCGCGGTTTCCATCGCCTCGTAAAGGTCGGTCGCCATCTGGCCCTCGGGGGCGTATCGGGCGTGGGTCGCCTCGTTGTGGAACCTGAGGCGCAGCGCCAGCGCATCCGCCGTGCCGCGCGCCAGCAACACCTCGTCCCGGGTCATCCGCCGCGTCACCTGCGGCAGGCGCATCACGTCCTGCGCCAGTCCCGGCGGATCGACGCTGTAGGCGACATTCAGTTCCGGCTCGTTCGCCATCGCCTTGGTCGCTTCGGCCAGCGCCTTCTTGAACGGTTCGGCAGGGTTGTCGGCGGGTTTGTTCATGGTTCAGGCAGCCGTTGAGTCGGGAATTCCGGAGAGGTCGGTGATGTCCGTTACGCGGGAAATGTCATAGTTGACTTGCATATTCATCCAATAATGCGGCGTTGTTCCGAAATGTTTGGCCAGCCTGAGCGCCGTGTCTGGCGTGACGCTGGTCTTCCGTGCGGTCAGCCGTTCAATCCGCGTGCGGGGAATCTCCAAAATTTTCGCAAGCGCATAGGGTGTAAGGTTCAATTCCTGCAAAGCATCGGCCAGAATTTCACCGGGATGGCATGGGGATTTCATCATATTTTCGTCTCCTCAGTGGTAATCCACAATCTCCACATCTTCCGCACCACCCTCTGTCCAACTGAAACACACCCGCCATTGCGCGTTGATGCGGATGGAATACTGGCCTGTTCGGTCGCCTTTCAGGGCTTCCAGCCGGTTGCTGGGCGGGAAGCGTAGATCGTTCAATTCGGCTGCGGCCTCGATCTTAGTAAATGCCCTCAGAGCGGCTGAAAAAAGATCG
>CAZRLO010000130.1:0-6937 GCA_964600965.1 uncultured Rhodobacter sp. | reverse complement strand
GGGCATATTCATCGGCGCGATTACTTTTACCGGCTCGGTGGTCGCCTTTGGCAAGCTGGCGGGCAAGATCGACGGCAAGCCGGAAAAGCTGCCCGGCGGGCATATGCTGAATGCGGCTGCACTGGCGGCCTGCATTGTGCTGGGTTTCATGTATTTCAACGGCTCCAGCGTGTGGACCATGATCCTGGTGACAGTGATCGCGGGCTTCATAGGCTGGCATCTGATCATGGGCATCGGCGGGGCCGACATGCCGGTCGTCGTGTCGATGCTGAACAGCTATTCCGGCTGGGCTGCGGCGGCGATCGGGTTCACGCTGGGCAATGATCTGCTGATCGTTACCGGGGCGCTGGTGGGGTCCTCGGGTGCGATCCTGAGCTATATTATGTGCAAGGCGATGAACCGCAAGTTTGTCTCGGTGATCCTTGGCGGGTTTGGCGGCACGCAGGGTCCGGCGATGGACATCGAAGGTGAGATGGTCGCCATCGAGGCCGAGGGCGTGGCCGCGGCGCTGAACGACGCCGACAGCGTCATCATTGTGCCGGGTTACGGCATGGCGGTCGCACAGGCGCAGCAGAGCGTGTCCGAGCTGGTGCGCAAGCTGCGCGCGCAAGGCAAAACCGTGCGTTTTGGCATCCACCCGGTGGCGGGGCGTTTGCCGGGGCATATGAACGTGTTGCTGGCAGAGGCGCGGGTGCCCTATGACATCGTGCTGGAGATGGACGAGATCAACGACGATTTCCCGCAAACGGACGTGTCGATCATCATTGGGTCCAACGATATCGTAAACCCTGCCGCCCAGGACGATCCCAACAGCCCCATCGCCGGGATGCCGGTGCTGGAAGTGTGGAAGGCGAAACAGGTGTTCGTTTCCAAGCGCGGGCAGGGCACAGGGTATTCCGGCATCGAAAACCCGCTGTTCTTTAAGGAAAACACCCGGATGTTTTATGGGGATGCAAAGGCGTCGCTGGACAAGCTGTTGCCATTAATCGAGTGATTATCCGGTCCCGGATCGGTAAGAAAATCACCTGAAATGGACAATCCGGTTAAGCCGCACATAACCTGTGCGGCTTTTTCGGTTTGAAATGCTCTGCCAATCGCGCCTTTCTAGTGGGTGAAAGGAGACGCGTCATGCTTGATATTTCCCACGTCGATCACATCGGCATCCGCATCAGCGATCGTGAAATTTCGGTCGCTTTCTATGAAAAGCTGGGGTTTCACTTTGTCGCCGGGGCCAATTTCGATCAGGGCCACCCGATTGTGATGCGCCACGACAACGGGCTTGTGGTCAATCTGCTGGGTCCGGCCAACATAATGCAGGGCGAGAATGTTCTGATGGACCGACCCGAGAAGTATCCGGGGATCACGCATTTTGCTGTCAAAGTCCGGAACATAAAAGCCACCGAAGCCGCGTTGGGCAAAGCGGGTATTCCGATTTCCGACCGGCGCCATTTCATGGATGTTCATTCGGTGTTCATTCGCGACCCGGATCGCAACGTCATCGAAATCGTTGGCGAAGGGCCGGACGTCGCTGACCTGATCCTGGCCTTCGAGGCGGCGGAAAAAGAGCGCGCGCAATGAACCCGGTTCACACGATCTATGACAAGGCGGAATTGCTGGAATTTCCGCCGCAAATTTCATTGCGTGTCCTGCTGTCGGGGGGTCAGACCGGCGGCACGCTCTCGGTGTTTGAGGATGTGGTCGAACCCGGCATTGGTCCGGGTCGGCATATCCACCACGGTGAAGATGAGACGTTCTTTGTGCTGGAGGGCCGTTTCGATGTGGAAATCGACGGTGTGCGCCACCACGCAGGACCCGGTGACGTGGCCTTTGTGCCGCGTGGTTCGGTACACGCATTTCGCAATGTCGGCGACAGCCCGGGCCGGCTGCGCTATGCCTTTACACCAGCAGGCGATGTCGAGGCGATGTTTCGTGCCATGTTCGATGTGGGCCACGGCGGTGTGCCGTCGATGGAAGATATGGAGCGGATCGCGCTTGAATGCGGTCAGGAATTCACCGGTCCGCCACTGGAGCCTTAGCCGCGCCTGACGACAACCTCATATCCCGGCTCTTCCGGTTCCTCATCGACCATTTCCGCCGGGAACCCGGGCGCACGGATGTCGAGGCCGGTGGCGTCCTCGAAGCGGCGAATGATGTTGGGGCTGAACTCGCGCGGTCCATAGTTCTCGATGGCGTCGCGGAACATCTGCACCATCATCGGCGATATAGTCAACGGGACGCCGTTTTCCTGCGCGATCCGGTCGAACAGGCCGATGTCTTTTAGCACAAGATCCATAGTGAAATTGATGTCGCGCGACCCGTTCAGGATCACCTGGCTTTCGGTCTCGTGGACGAAGGAATTGCCCGAGCTGATACGGATCGCCTCATATGCCGTGTTCAGGTCCATTCCGGCGGCCTTGGCGGTTGTCAGCGCCTCTGACAGACTGATCAGGTTCGCCGTGGCCAGATAATTAGTCAGCACTTTCAACACCGAGGCGCTGCCCACCTCGCCGGTGTGCAGAACACGGCGGCCGAGGGTGGTCAGCACCGGCAGCGCGCGTTCAAACGTCTCGCGGGTGCAACCGGCGAAGATCGAGATATTGCCGGTGGCGGCCCGGTGGCAGCCACCCGAAACCGGGCAGTCAACGGCCTCGGCTCCGCTTGCGGTCACCAATTTGGCCATGCGGCGAACTTCGGTTGCGTCCGTGGTCGACATTTCGGCCCAGATCTTGCCTGTGCTCAGACCTGCCAGAATGCCGTCTTCAGCCTCCATCACCGCCGAACAGGCGGAAGGCGAGGGCAGGCAGGTGATCACCATGTCGCAGGTTTCGGCCATCCGGCGCGGGTTTTCGGCCCAGTCGGCACCCTTGTCGAGAAATGGCTGTGCCAGGTCCCGGTCGAGGTCACGCACCGTAAGATCGTAGCCATTTCGCAACAGGCTGCTGGCCAGTTTGCCGCCAACATTCCCCAGCCCGATAAATCCGATTTTCATTTGCCTGTTCCCGCGCAATCCGGTTTTCCGCAGTTTCCCGAAAATCACGCCACCCCGGTCGCGCAAAACCGGCAGCGGACATGTCGTGAACGGTATTTCGCGCAATAAATCTCTGCCGCCGCCGTTTGCGCCATGGTCAATTCCGCATATAGGGAACGCAATACCCTGTTACGGATCCGGATATGAGCGGCATCGAAGATCACCCACAGCGATTCACGCTGGCCAATGAACTGCACGCGCGCCCGTTTCCCGAAATTGCGGCACCGGGGCACGCGGCCTTTCTGGCGATCAAGCAGCACAGGGACGCCGCCGGCCGGGACCGGGACGCGGACCGGGCCCACCTGACCAGCCTGCTGGACCGGTTCGGGGCCCAGCACCCGGCGCCGGAGGCGACGCATTATTTCGGCGATCTGGGACCGTTCCGGCTGAAATGGGAGCAGCATACCGAATTTGTCAGTTACACGGCCTTCGCGCCCGGTGTGGCCAAGCGCCCGTTTGACAAGGCGGCGTTCGAAATATTTCCCGCCGATTGGCTGGCCGAGGCACCGGGCGCGCGGCTGACCTCGGCACTGATCCGGGTCGAGCACATGGCCGAGGCGGACGCGATCAACGCCAAGCTAGAGGCGTGGTTTGTGCCGGCAAGCCTGGCGGCAGCGCGCATAGTGGACGGCGCGGCGGTCATGGCAGGCGATTTCCGCATAGACAGCGGCGGACATATGCGGTTCGGAGTTTTCATCGACTCGGCCATGGGGCCACGCCGGACCGGGCGCATCGTGCAGCGGATCAGCGAGATCGAGACCTACAAGGCGATGGCGATGCTGGGCCTGCTGCGGGTGCGCGAGTTGAACGCGTTGCTGGGCGGTGTCGACAATCGGCTGGAGGCCCTGACAGGCGCGATGGCGGCGCAGTCCGAGGGTGCCGAGCAGACGCTGGGCACACTCCTGGAAATATCGGCGGAACTGGAAAATCTGTCGGCCAGCTCCAGCTTTCGGTTTGGCGCGACCCGCGCCTATGCAAAGCTGGTAGACGAGCGCATCCGGGTGCTGCGCGAAGAGCGGTTCCTGGGGCGCCAGACGTTCGGAGAATTCATGGCGCGGCGGTTTGATCCGTCGATGCGCACGGTTGCCGCCAGCGAAGCCCGGCTTGGCACCATGTCAGAACGTGCCGCCCGGGCGGCAAATCTGCTGCGCACAAGGGTGGATGTGGAGCGTTCGGCCCAAAACCAGGCGCTGCTGGCGTCGATGGACCGGCGTGCAGCGCTGCAGTTGCGCCTGCAAAGGACGGTGGAAGGCCTGAGCGTGGTGGCCATAAGCTACTACGCGGTCAATCTGGCGGGCTATCTGCTTTATCCGGTCGCCAGGGCACTGGATATGTCAAAGCCCATGCTGACGGCCGTTTTGACGCCGGTGGTGATATTGGCGGTGTTTCTGGCCGTCCGGCGTATTCGCCGACACATGGACTGATCCGATTGAGTGCGCCATGCGGCGCACGCCGGATGCATGATTGGCGTTTGCCAAACAGCGGGAAACAGTCATTCAGCCGGGATCACCTGTGGCCGGCGCGGGCTGAGGCGCAGGGCGCGGTCGGTGAGCTTTGCGCCCAGCACCATCGCGGCCAGCGCCAGCACGGCGGCGATGCCAAACGTCGGCACACCCGCCAGACCGGCGCCGATGGTGCAGCCGCCGGCCAGAACGCCGCCCGCGCCCATCAGAACCGCCCCCAGACCATAGCGCCCGGTTTGGGCCGGGGTTTCAAAGCTTTGCCAGTGGAATTCACCGCGCAGCAGGGACGCGACCAACGCGCCTGCCAGCGCCCCGCCGATCAGGCCGACGCCAAAATTGGCCGGGATCGAGGTGGCCGCAATGCCCCAGAATAACGTGTCGGCAAAAGGCCGGGTGAAGCTGAGCGATTGAAAGGCGATCGGGTCGAAATCATCGTAGAGCAGAAACCCGGTACCCGCCCAACCCAGCGGCACCAGCAGGCCCAGCAGCGCGCCAAGGCCCAGATGTAGCGGGCGCGCACCCGCGCGGCGGGCGACGGCGAGGGTCGCCAGCGCGATGAGTGCGGTCCAGGCCCAGGGATTGCCGGGCAGGGTGCCGCTTTGCAGTGAAACCGTAACCTCGGCCAAAGATGTGCGCAGCGGCGCCAGTACGCCTTTCATGGTGGCATGAGCGACGATCGCTGCGACCAGCAGCACGGTGAGCGCCCGCAAATTGCCCGAGGCCCCCAGCACCGTCAGGCGCGACAGGCATCCGCGCGCCAGCACCATGCCCGCGCCGAACAGCAGCCCGCCAGTCAGAATGCCCAAAACCGGCAGGTCGGTTGCCAGGAACCGGTGATTGTCAAAGTCGACCCAGCCTGCGGCGACGATGATCTGCACGCCGATTGCTGCTGCCGCCAGGGCGGCTAGCCAGATGGCCAGCGCCGGGCGGCGCTCGGCATGTGCGCCTGCGACCGCGCGGCGCAGGCAAAATCGGGTGATTTGTGCCAATGCGCCAAAACCGGCCCCCAGCAGCAGGCCGAACCAGACTGCCGCCTGCGGCGCTGTCAGGGTTGCAAATCCAAAGCTTTCGAACATCCGCTGCGTCCCTTGCGTGATCGGGAATTCCATCCCTTTGCAACGGAGTTAGGTGGGGAACAACGGATTGAAAGCAGTGGTATGAGGCAACTGGCAGAACAAAATTCCAATAACCGCAATGGGCAAGGATTCAGGTTTTCCGGACTGGAAAAGCTAAGATTGCCTGTACCGGCACGGCGCACATGCCACCAATTCTTTCCTTAATTCCTCAGCGCCCGCGGATACGCGGGTCAAGCGCATCGCGCAGCCCGTCGCCGATGTAGTTGACGCTCAGCACCGTGATCGAAATTGCCAGACCCGGCCAGATCACCCGCTCGGGGTACAGCGTCATGCGGTCGACGCTGTCAAAAAGCAGTCGTCCCCAGGTCGGGAAATCCGGTGGAAAGCCGAAGCCGAGAAAACTCAGCGCGCTTTCGGTGATGATCGCGGTGGCGATGCCCAGCGTGGCCGACACCATGATCGGCGACATCACGTTGGGCAGGATGTGGCGCAGCACGATGCGGCGTGACGGCGTGCCGATAGAACGTGCGGCGATGACGAACTCGCGCTCTTTCAGTGCCAGCACGTCGCCGCGTACGATGCGCGCGGTTTGCATCCATGAAGTGATACCGACCAGCGTTACAATCAGGATGAAAACCCCGCCCTCGGGGCCAAAAGCCGCCGCCAAAGGCTCGCGAAACAACAGCACCGCCACCAAGAGCAGCGGCAGCAGAGGCAGGGCAAGAAACAGATCGGTGAACCGCATCAACGGTCCATCGAGACGCTTGAAATAGCCTGCGAGCACGCCGATCAGCGCACCCAGGAACAGCGACAGCAGCATAGCCGCCAGCCCCACGGTGATCGACACCTGACCGCCTGCCATCATCCGGGCCAGATAGTCACGGCCGATATTGTCGGTGCCCAAGGGATGCGCCCAGTCGACCTTGGCACCGCTGTCCCAGAGCACGGTGTAGATCGGGCGCGTGTCGCGGATCTTGATCATCTCGACCACGGGTGGCACGAATTGCGGGTCCTGCCGCCAGACCTGCGGTCCGAGAAAAACGCCCACCAGAATACGCACTGAAAAACTCTCAACAAAAACATTCATTGTAGGGACAGCCCGGGCCAAAACCATCATCAAAAGATTTATCACAATACCCACCGCAATCACCGGTGCAGCAATCCTAATAGCCACCACAAACGTACGCGCACACAACATGGTTACATGATCAAAAAGTGTGTTGGAAAGAGATCCTCCACCGATCGGGAGAGCTTGATAGGATTGCTGAAACCCGGCCAGCAGTTCGAAATGTATATCCAATGAAAAAATCAACATCACTGTCATCATTTGGAGAATCACCGAAGGGCTCGACGAAGGGGTTGTTTCTCCC
>CAZRLO010000129.1:0-6998 GCA_964600965.1 uncultured Rhodobacter sp. | reverse complement strand
TCGGTTTCCGCGCCGTCGTCGGTGACGAAAACCTCGCCGTGTTCAAACGGGCTCATCGTGCCCGGATCGACGTTGAGATAGGGGTCGAGTTTTCGCAACCGCACCGTATAGCCGCGCGATTGCAAGAGCGCGCCCAATGCCGCCGAAGCCAGGCCCTTGCCAAGCGACGAGACCACGCCACCGGTAATAAAGATGAATCGCGCCATTGGTTGCGAAAACCCCCGTGAAATCAGCCATTTATGCAAGAATGCCGCGCGCGGCATCCCCAACATCACGGGAGTTGATTCTTATTGGATTCGGGGGGGAATGGCAAGGCAGGCGCCGCAATATCCGGTGGAATATGGCGTCAGGCCAACAATTTCTTGTGGCGCGCCTATTCCGTGGCTTTGGGCGGGGTCGCGGGCGCGGTGTCATCGCTGGGGGGCAGAAGATCGGTTGCCAGCGGTGCCGTCGCGGGTGTCTCGGCGGGTTGCGTGGTTTCGCTGCCCAGACGTTCGATCACCGAATCCCCGGCGGCGTCCCGTGCGGCCAGAACCGTCAGCGTGATCGACGTGATGATGAAGCCAATCGCGAACAGCCAGGTAAGCTGTGCCAGCGCCGTGGCCGCCGAACGGCCCGACATCACCCCGCCGCCGCCACCGCCGCCGATGCCGAGCCCGCCGCCTTCGCTGCGTTGCAACAGAACGACGCCGATCAGGCACAGGGCCAGGATCAGGTGGATGACCAGAATGATATTTGCCATGAACGCGGTTCCCCGGGGGCAGGTGTCTGCCGGTGCGATGCGCCTATTTAGGGATGGTGCCTGCGATGTGCAAGCGCTCAGTCACCGACGTCATCCATGTCGGACTGCCCCGAAATGGCGCGGCGCACATGGCTCCAGGAAAGGCCGATGCCCAGCACGAAGGAAAGGCCGGTCAGAATGGCCCAGATTTTCAGGTCTTCGCTGTTCAAAATGACGATGCCCTGGTCGATCAGCACCCAAACCGCCGCCGTGACGATGGCCCCGACCAGACCCATGCCGATGATGCCGATCGAACGCAGCGTGGCGCGAAGATAGATGATGTACCCCGCCATCAGCAACAGCCCCGCCAGCACCGCCATCGGCGTGTCCAGCGAATAGTTCTCCATCGCCCAGGTCAGATAATTGTAACTGGTCGGATTATAGGTGACGGCCAGCAGAATGAAGGCCAGCACCCAGCGGGTCAGAAAAGCGGTCATGGACGAGATATCTCCGGATATTCGTTTGGCGGTTACCTGTCAGAACCGCGGCGTTCTGTCCAGCCCTGCAAGCATTTTACGGTTTCAAGCCGCCCATGGCGCGGGTATACGGGGCCGCGGTATTCATACGGTGCGAAAGGTCGCTTTCATGGCCAATGTTGTCGTGGTCGGCGCCCAGTGGGGCGACGAGGGCAAGGGAAAAATCGTCGATTGGTTAAGTGAGCGCGCCGACGTGATCGCCCGGTTTCAGGGCGGACACAACGCCGGGCATACGCTGGTCATCGACGGGGCGGTCTACAAGCTGCACGCGCTGCCCTCGGGCGTCGTGCGGCCCGCCAAGCTAAGCGTGATCGGCAACGGTGTCGTGCTGGACCCGTGGCACCTGATGGACGAAATCGCGACCATTCGCGCCCAAGGCGTGGAAATCACGCCGAAAACCCTGATGATTGCCGAAAACACGCCCTTGATCCTGCCGTTTCACGGCGAGTTGGACCGCGCCCGCGAGGGTCAGAATTCGGTCGCGAAAATCGGAACCACCGGGCGGGGTATCGGCCCGGCTTATGAGGACAAGGTTGGCCGCCGCGCAATTCGCGTGGCCGATCTGGCCGACGACGCGACGCTGGAACTGCGGGTGGACCGGGCGCTGGTTCACCACAATGCGCTGCGAAGCGGGCTTGGGTTGGAACCGGTGGATCGCGGCGCGTTGCTGGCACGCCTGCGCGAAATCGCGCCCCAAGTTCTGGCCTATGCGGCCCCGGTTTGGAAGGTACTGAACGAAAAGCGCAAAGCGGGAAAGCGCATTCTGTTCGAGGGTGCACAGGGCGCGCTGCTGGATATCGATTTTGGCACCTATCCGTTTGTCACCTCGTCCAACGTCATTGCCGGACAGGCGGCGACGGGCACGGGGATCGGGCCCGGCTCGATCGATTTCGTGCTGGGCATCGTCAAGGCCTATACGACCCGCGTGGGCGAAGGGCCGTTTCCGACCGAGCTTGGCGACGACAATGGCCAGCGTCTTGGCGAACGCGGCCACGAGTTCGGCACGACGACCGGGCGAAAACGGCGCTGCGGCTGGTTTGACGCGGTTCTGGTGCGCCAGACCTGCGCCACGTCGGGGGTGAACGGAATTGCATTGACGAAACTCGACGTGCTGGATGGATTTGACGAACTGAAAATCTGCGTGGCCTACGCGTTGGACGGCCAGCGTCTGGATCACCTGCCGATTGCGGCGGACCGGCAGGCCCGGTGCGTGCCGGTCTATGAAACGCTGAAAGGCTGGAGCGAAAGCACCGAGGGCGCGCGAAGCTGGGCCGATCTTCCCGCCGAAGCGATCAAGTATGTTCGTCGGGTGGAAGAGCTGATCGACTGCCCGGTCGCGCTGTTGTCAACGTCGCCCGAACGCGAAGACACGATCCTTGTCACCGACCCGTTCGCCGACTGATGGCGCTGCGCCACAAGACCCGGCGACGGTTGTCGATACTGATCCTGCTGGTGGGTCTGCCGGCCTATATCATCGTGGCGGTCAATCTGGTGAGCTGGTTCGAGCGTCCTTCGTTGCTGGCCGAACTGGCGGTCTATGTGGTGCTGGGTATCGTCTGGATTCTGCCCCTGAAATTCGTATTCCGGGGTGTCGGGCGCGACGACCCCGAAGGCTGAGCGCCCGCTCCCGCCGTCGATGACCGGCCAAGAAAGCGCGATGGTACCGGTCATCGCGGGCAACGATATGCTGCGCAACCGATGTGATGCCGAGATATTCTCGCTAAAGGATTTATCGTTAAATAACAAGAGCTTGAGTTGAAACGTGTCTAGAGGGCTAGACGGCCAGACGGCTGGCGGGCCAGACGGCTAGCGGGCCAGACGGCGAGACGGCTAAATGACCAGACGGCGAGACGGCTAGCGGGCCAGACCGCCAGACGGCTAAATGACCAGACGGCTAAAGAACCAGACGGCCAGACGGTTGGCCCTCTAACCGCCAGACCACCGGCCAGCAGGTCCTGCCGACACGCCGATGGCCATCAGGGATCCGTGCCTGTGGTGGATCTGGGTCGCAAATCAGAACGCCAATGCCGCCGTCATCAGACTGCCGGCTTTTCGGGCCGCCGCCGCAAGTGTTTCAGGAAGGGCGCCGTTCTCGCGGCCGGAACGTGCTGGGACATGTCCGCCGGTCGGCAGGGCCACGACCCGGCGCGGGCCCGATCCCGTTGAGCCCCCGATCGCCATGACCTTTGGATGGCGATCACCAAGGGGTCAAAGTCTTGCGATTTCCAGCCCCAGGATTTTGCGCCGTGCCGCCAGCGCGCCAAGCGGATCGAACGCCTTTCCTTTGGCCAGCACCTCGTCCAGGGCGGCCTTGGCCGCATTCAGCAAGCTGCGCACCTTGGTGCCCGTGTCGCCGCGCGCCATCGCAGCGCGAGCGGTTTCGTGGTCGGCCGTGCCCTGCACCGCCAGCGCCGCCAGCCGGGCGCTGCCCTGTTCGGTCGCGGTGATCTTGCGGGCCTCGCGCGCCGCGTCTTCGAACCGGTTGGCGCGCAGCAGGCTGTGGGCGTATTCCAGCCGGACCCGTGCGGCCAGCGGACCGGATTGTTTCAACAGGGTCTGATACGCACGCGCCGCCGTGTCATAGCTGCCGGATTCCAGCGCGCCTCGGGCGGCCAGGTACTGGCCCTTGAACCCCGACTTGCCGCTGATGGCAAAATCCTGGCACGCCGCAAGCGCCAAAAGAACGGCCGCAGGGACGATCATCCCGATGCTTTGTCTTGCCCGCATCCTCAAACCCCGATAGCCTTGATCGGCCATGAACTCTTTGCGCGAGACCTAGCACAGGATCACCGCGCGCGTCTATGGCAAGCCGGGCGAGAATCACCACTATCTGGTCGTTTGTATATTGGGAGACACAGAATATTGCGTTTTTCGGGTCTGTCTGGGTTTGTTGCGGCCATCGCGCTGGGATTTTCTGTCGGGTATCTCGGCCTCGCGCTGCTGGGGCGTCAGGCCGCGGAATCCATGCCCGAAATGACAAAGGATCCGGCCGGGTCCCGGGCATCCGCCCGCGTCAGGGCACCGGCCAGCCGTTGGCCCGATCTGTTCGGCGTGTTCGTACCCGACCCGCCCGATAAACCCGCCGAGTTGCCCGAAGCCACGGTTATCAATCACAACTTCTTGCTGAAGGGCCTGTTTGCCAGCGGTGCGGATTCCTGGGCCATCATCGCTGATCCGGGTGGCGAATATCTGTTGCGGCCCGGCGACGAGCTGCCCGGCGGCTATGTGGTCGCCGAAATCACCGAAGACGGCGTGTGGCTGCAAAAGGACGACCTTCGCGATCTGGTCGGGTTCCCGCAGTGATCCACGGCACCCGGGGCGCGGTTTCCACGCCCCGGATGCGCCGAAAAAAATTGCGTTCTCGCCACATCTCGGGGATAATACGCGGATTCCCCGCCGGGCGCGGACGGGCCTGCTCGGTCGTTCGCAAAAGATCACAACAAGACGGAACCGGCCCCGGGAATACGAGTAGTGGGGCAAGGCATGAATTTCAGGGTTTTCCGTGCGGTTATCGCGACGATTTTGGCGCTTGGCTGGCTGTCCGGGGCGTCGATGGCACAGGTATTGCTGGATTTGCGCGATGCCGATCTGAAGAGATTTGTCGAGATCGTGTCCCAGACCACCGGCCGCAGTTTCATTCTCGACCCGCAGGTCAACGGATCGGTCACGGTGCTGGCCCCCAACGAGGTGTCCGCCGAAGCGGTCTACGAGATTTTTCTGAATGTGCTGGAACTGAACCGCCTGACCATCGTTCAGGGCGTCGGTGCCGACCGGATCGTCCCCATCGGCGTGGCGCGTGAACTTGCGCCGGGAACGACGGTCACCCTGTCGGGCGGGGGGTATGAAACCCGGGTGATCCCGGTGCAGAACGTGCCATTGTCCGAAGTCACCGATGTCATCCGCCCGCTGTTGCCGCAAGAGGCCGTGTTGTCGACCGTTCCCGGTGCCGGCCTGATCATCCTGTCGGACCGGGCGGAAAACCAGCGGCGCATCGCCAAGCTGGTCAAACGGCTGGATCAGCCGCGCAGTCAACCGATCGAGACGATCCGCATGCGCAACGCCAACGCCGCGGAATTGCTGGGCGTCATTCAGGCGCTCGAAGTCACGCCGGTCGGCTCGACCATCACCGCGGACCGGCGCGTCAACGCCCTGATCGTTTCCGGCCCCGCGCAATTTCGCCAGCGCATCCGCGCCATCGTGGCCGAACTGGACGTACCGCAAAGGTCGGTGGCGACCCGCGTGGTTGAACTGAACTATGCCAATGCCGACACGCTGGCCGACGT
Organism: uncultured Rhodobacter sp.; assembly: GCA_964600965.1. Lineage (GTDB taxonomy): Bacteria > Pseudomonadota > Alphaproteobacteria > Rhodobacterales > Rhodobacteraceae > UBA5972. The sequence continues at coordinate 1,458 of CAZRLO010000129.1, read as the reverse complement.
GGTGCGCCGCACCTTTGAAGCGCAGAACGCCGATCAGGCAGCGCTTGGCGGCGTGTCCATCGTGGCCGAGCCGCGCTCCAACACCTTGCTGATCGCCGCGCCCCAGGACCAGATCGGCGCCATCGTCAGCTCGATCCGCGCACTTGACAAGCGCCCAAGTCAGGTCCTGATCGAGGCGGTCATCTTCGAGATGTCGGTCGAGAGTTTCGCCGATCTGACGGCGCAGTTCGGCGCGTTCATGAACAGCGCGGTCTTTGGCGGGGTACAGTTCTCGCTGGAAGGGCGACCGACGCTGTCGAGCCTGATCAGCGCCATCCTTGCCGGCGATACCCCCGATCCGGGCAGCGGCGGAACCTATGGTGCCGTCACCGCCAACGCCGCGGGCACCCGTGGTCTGGCCGGTTTCCTTTCGGCGGTTGCCTCCAAAAACAGCACACGGCTGCTTTCGACGCCGTCGATCATGACGCTGAACAACCAGGAGGCCGAGATCGTCGTGGCGCAGAACGTGCCGTTTGTGACCGGTTCCTTCGCCACCGTCGGCACCACCACCCTGCCGGACACCCCTTTTCAGACCATCGAGCGGCAGGATGTCGGGCTGACCCTGCAGGTGACGCCACAGATCACGGCGGAAAACACCGTGCTGCTGGCGATCAATCAGGAAGTTTCGAACCTGACCAATTCAACCTCGCGGGCCGGGGGCGAGATCACCTCAAAGCGCAAGATCAATACCAATGTTCTGGTGCGCAACGGCCATGTGATCATGCTGGGCGGCCTGCTCGAAGACGGGTCGGGCGCGGTGGCGCAAAAGGTGCCGGGCCTTGGCAATCTGCCGATCTTCGGCGCGCTGTTCCGGGGCAAGAATGCCAGCAAGAAACAGCGCGTGCTGCTGGTGCTGCTGCGGCCCCGGGTCATCCGCACGGATGCCGAGGCGCGGCGCGTGACCCGCCAGGTGGCACAGGAAACCCGGCGCGCCTCGCTGGCGATCCAACCGGTAGATGACGGCCAGTATCCGGCCACGCCGGGCGGGGCGTTTCCGTTTGACGGGGCCGACCTGAACCAGCCTTTCGATGCCGGGTTCGTGGACGAAGCCGCGCGGTCGCGCAATTTTCCGCCGTTGCCATCGCGGTTGCAGTTCAAGTAGCATTTCGGGCGATGGCCGACGGTATGATCTCTTCCAGATTGCCGTTTCCGTTTTGCCGCGACCAACAGGTCGCGCTGGATGGGGACCGGCTGATTTACGGCCCCGACGCCACGGTGTTCGGCCTGCGCGAGGCCCGGCGGCGCGCAGGAGACAGCGAAACCCGGCCCGTGTCGCTGAGCGCCGAGGCCTTTACCGCCCGCGTCGCCGAAATCTATCAGGCGGAGCGCGATCAGGCCGCGGGCGGTGACGTGGTGTTCGATCTGGAATCCGGCGGGGCCGCTGCGGGGCCGCGTGATCTGCTGGAGGACGCCGCCGAG
>CAZRLO010000128.1:0-7187 GCA_964600965.1 uncultured Rhodobacter sp. | reverse complement strand
CGGTGCAGACATTGCTGGTGGCCTTTTCGCGGCGGATATGCTGTTCGCGGGTTTGCAGCGCCAACCGGTAGGCGCGGTTGCCGTGGCTATCGATGGAAACGCCGACGATCCGGCCCGGCATCGCGCGTTTGTAGGCGTCCCTTGTGGCCATATAGGCCGCGTGCGGACCGCCATATCCCTGGGGCACACCAAACCGCTGGGTCGTGCCGACCGCAATGTCGGCCCCCATCGCGCCGGGTTCCTTGAGGATCGTCAGCGCCAGCGGGTCCGCCGACATGACCCCGATGGCCTTGTGTTCATGCAAGGCGGCGATCTGGTCGCTGAAATCGCGCAAAAAGCCGTGGGAGCCGGGATATTGGAAAATCGCACCAAAGACCGTTTCCGGCGCAAGATCGGTCTCGGGATCGCCGACGATGATTTCAATTCCGATCGGTGCGGCGCGGGTCTTCATCACGTTGATGTTCTGCGGATGACAGTTTTCGTCGACAAAGAACGCGGTCATCTTTGATTTGGAGACACGCTGTGCCATTGCCATCGCCTCGGCGCAGGCCGTGGCTTCGTCCAGCAATGATGCGTTGGCGATTTCGAGCCCGGTCAGATCGGAGATCATGGTCTGGAAATTCAGCAACGCTTCCAGCCGGCCTTGGGAAATCTCGGGCTGATAGGGCGTATAGGCGGTGTACCACGCCGGGTTCTCAAGAATGTTGCGCTGGATGGTCGGCGGCGTCACTGTGCCGTGATACCCCTGCCCGATCAACGCCACCGTTCGCTTGTTGAGGTTGGCGACATCGCGCATGTGAAACAGGACCTGACGCTCGCTTTCGGCGCGCTCCCATTCAAGCGGAGCCTTTTGGCGGATGGCGGTGGGAACGGTCTGATCGATCAGATCCTCCAGCGAGGCCGCGCCGACCACTTTCAGCATTTCGGCCATTTCCTCGGGCGAAGGTCCGATATGGCGGCGATTGGCGAAATCGTAGGGCAGGTATTTGGTCGGCTCAAAAGTCATCATTACGCTCCTGTTTCGCGTTGGCCCGCCGGTTTCGCGCCTGGCAAAACCGGTACGGAGGTGTGCTGGCGCCCCGAGGCTGAAAGTCCGCCGCCGCCGGGGCGGTCGGCCCGTTTGGTCGTCTAACCGCTTGGCCGTCTGGCCGTCTGGTCGTCTAGCCGTCTGGTCGTCTAGTCGTCTGGTCGTCTAGCCGTCTAGCCGTCTAGCCGTCTAGACGAGTGACCAAATTTTTTCTATTCTATCAACGCCTTATAGGCGTCCGCGTCCAATAACCCGTCCAGTTCCGACGGGTTGCTCAGCTTCATCTTGAAGAACCAGGCCGCACCCATCGCGTCCTCGTTGACCAGGGTCGGGTTGTCGACCAACGCCTCGTTCACTTCGACGATTTCGCCATCCAGCGGGGCCATGATGTCGGACGCCGCCTTGACGCTTTCGATCACGACAATCTCGTCGTCCTTGGCAACGGTCGTGCCGGCCTCGGGCAGTTCGACAAACACCAGATCCCCCAGTTGCGTCGCGGCATGTTCGGTGATGCCGACGATGACCAGATCACCTTCGGGCTTCAACCATTCGTGGTCTTCGGTATATTTCATGGGTTTTCCTCCTGGCTGGATCAGCGTTTGAAGTTTGCAGGCGTAAACGGCATCGGCACCACCGTCGCGGGCAGGCGCTTGCCGCGCAGTTCGGCATGGATCACGGTGCCGTTCCCGGCGAAATCGATGTCGACATAGCCCATGGACATCGGGCCTTCGATCGTGGGCCCGAAACCGCCCGACGTGATCGCCCCGACCGGCGCGTCGCTGTCGGCGCTGGCGAAAAGCACGGTGCCTTCGCGCATCGGTGCCCGGCCCCCGGGGCGCAGGCCCACGCGGCGGCGGAGGGCACCGCCGGAGAGTTCGCCCAATATCCTTTCGGCGCCGGGAAAGCCGCCCGCGCGCGCGCCGCCGGTGCGACGGGTTTTCTGAATGGCCCAGTTCAACGCCGCCTCGACCGGCGAGGTTGCCGTGTCGATGTCGTGCCCGTAAAGGCACAATCCGGCCTCCAGCCTCAGGGAATCCCGTGCGCCCAGCCCGATCGGTGCCACCTCGTCCATCGCCAGCAATGCGCGCGCAAGATCAACGGCAGCATCGTCCGGGACCGAGATTTCATACCCGTCCTCGCCGGTATAGCCCGAGCGGGAAACATAAAGCGGCAGTCCGTTCCAGTCGTGCACGTTGGAATCCATGAAGCGCATCGCGACGACCTCGGGCATCAATCGCGCGACGGCGGTTTCGGCCTTTGGGCCCTGAACCGCCACCAGGGCGCGGCCCCGGATCATTTCCAGATCGCACGTGTCGCCCAGATGTTTCTGCAGATGGGCGAAATCGGCGTCCTTGCAGGCGGCGTTCACCACCAAAAACAGATACTCGCCGTGATTGGCGATCATAAGATCGTCCATCAAACCGCCGGAATCGTTGGTGAAAAATCCATAGCGTTGCCGCCATGCGTCCAGCCCCAGAACATCGACCGGAACCAGTGTCTCCAGCGCCAGCGCCGCATCGGCCACGTTGCCAGATTTCGGCCGCACGATCACCTGACCCATATGGCTGACATCAAAAAGCCCGGCCGCCGCCCGGCATGCAAGATGTTCCTTCATGACCCCAAGCGGGTATTGCACCGGCATTTCATACCCCGCGAACGGCACCATCTTGGCCCCGAGTTCGCGATTGAGATCGCCCAGCGCGGTTTGCAGCAACTCCGGCATCATTCCCCCCCGATCCGGGGTCATAGCATGGTTGACAGCAACCGGCATCGACCCATCTGCACGGCCAATGACCGCGCCTGCGATGCCCCCTCTGTCCTTTCGCCTGAGATCGCTATCCCTTCGGCGTCCCGCAAAAAGCGGGAACTCTCCAGAGTTTCGACATCAGCATCGGTCCGTCTGCCTGAGAGTTTCCGGGGCGGTTGCTCCTTCGGCACCGGGCTTGCCCCGGATTCTCCCGATTCTGATACGGCACACATTAGTATACCAAAATCGCGGTTTCAACCGGCTTGTGTGTTGACGCCCCAGGGGCCGGGCAGAGCCCGTTTTGTCGGCAAGACCACGATAAATCCGGGTGGGACCGGCAGTTTCAGGGTGCCCGCAACCGGCGGGCAGAACCCGCCCGCCGGCATGGACCCGGCCAGGCCGTTTTCAGTTTTTCTTCTTGGTTTCGACGGGTTTGAGTTCGCTCATGCAGACGAAACCTGCATCTTCCTCGCGAAGCGCACCGTGTTGTTTCGCGCACGCGCCCTTGGCCTGTTCGAATCTCTCCTTTGAACCGATATCGGCTGAAAGCGTGTTCATGCACATCTTGCCGCCCGCGCTGATCATCCAGATGCCGCCGCCCGCGATACAACGGTGCCGTTTGCCCGCTTCGGCTGAAACGGCAATCATGGTGATCGCCAATGCCAGCACCCCGATGGAAGCTTTCCTTGCAAGCTGACCTCGTACTTTGAGTTTCATCGAGTTATCCTCCTTTTTGGTCGATGGAATGAAACCCGATTTATTCTGTGGGCGAAATTCCGGCATCACCCGAAAGGGTGAATTCGCTTTCGGATCGGTATAGTGGAAGAATCACACCGAAGTTTCGGCCCACAACCAGATAACGACTGAGATCCATGCCCGATGCATTCTTTTTTGGTTACGGCTCGCTCGTCAACCGATCGACCCACGATTACGCCGATGCGCGCCGCGCCCGCGTGCGCGGCTGGCGGCGGCAATGGCGCCATACCCGTTTGCGTGATGTCGCTTATCTGACGGTCGCCCCGGCCCCGGCGGGTGAAATCGAAGGTCTCATTGCGGCGGTGCCGGGCAACGACTGGCAGCTTCTGGACCAGCGCGAACACGCCTATGACCGGTTGCATCTGGATCAAGGGCAGGTCGATCACGACCACGCGCACGAGATTCTGGTCCACATGTACCGTACCAAACCGGGGAACGATGCGGCCCCCAGCGTGCGCAATCCGATCCTGCTTTCCTATCTCGATACCGTTTTGTGCGGCTATCTCGATCTGTTCGGCACCGCGGGCGTGGACCGGTTCTTTGCAACGACCGACGGCTGGGACTCCCCGGTTCTGGACGACCGGAAAAACCCGGTCTATGGCCGCGCCGTTGTCGCCAGCGCCGCCCGGATGCGCCTGATCGATCAGCGATTGGACGATCATGCCGTCCGGCGCATCCGCCAGACGTAACGGCGCCGCCTATTGCCGCAACAGCAACTCGTCGGCCAGAATGGCGGCAACCTGCAGGCGGCGCAGGAACGAAAGCCCGACAAGACTGGTATCCAGCGCGCCCGCCTCGGCGATCGCCGCCTCGACGTCCAGCAATTCGATCGCGTTGATCCGCACATTCACATGCAGCGTTTCGCTGGCGCTGATCTTGCGGTCCGCAACCTGCACCCGCTGGCCAAAGGTCCGCCGATCGGGCACCAGACCCAGGCGGTCGGCCTCTTCAAAGGTCAGCAGCACCAGCGGCGTGGACGGGTCGATCACGACGCCGGCACTGGTGTTGTTGATCTGGGCCACCGCGCGAAACACGCCGTCCCATGCCAGCGGTAACCGCGTCTGAACCAGGTCGGGTTCGGCCGCCGCATCCCCATTTTCGGCAATTTGCAGCGCCACGGGCAGTTTTCCGGCGCGCTGGGCCGCCTCGAGTCCGACCCAAACCATGACCCCCAGCATCGCCACCACGACAAAGCGCGACGTCGCGGACAGGCGCGAAAGTGCGGGGCGCAACAGTTCGGCGGCAACGATTCCCGCCGCGAACAAGGCGCCGTAACCGACCAGTATCGGGAAGATTTTCGTGGTTTCCGCGTCAAGAGTGACGCGACTGCGCACCAGCACAAACAAGAGCGCCAGCACCACGAACACGATGATTGCACGCATGTCTCCCCCCCCTTTTATGACCCCTGCGAAATCATACGCGGGCAAGTTCGGACTGTCACCCGTTGCAGCGTTGGTTTTTCAGTCGTTCCTGCGGGCGGCACGGCCGCGCCGCTTGCCGCGAAACGCCGGTGCGCGACCAGGTAGATCGGCCAGGATCGCGGCCCGTTCCGCACGGGTCATGCGCGACCAGCCGGCAATTTCCGCGCGGCTGCGGTGGCAACCGATGCACAGGCCCGCGCCTTCGTGCATCAGACAGATTTTCTGGCACGGGCTTTCGATTTCGTCGCGTTGCCAGATTTCGTCGGTCACGTCGCAGCCTCACGCGAAAGATGCGCCAGCCGGTCCAGCGCCCCCTGCAGGATATAGGCAGCGGCGACGTGATCGATCACCTCGGCGCGACGTTTGCGGGACGTATCCGCCTCCAGAAGCGCGCGTTCGGCGGCAATGGTCGAAAGTCGCTCGTCCCAGAACGTGATCGGCAACGTGGACCGCGCCGCCAGATTTCGGGCAAAAGCACGGGTGGATTGGGCACGCGGCCCCTCGGAACCGTCCATGTTGCGCGGCAATCCCAGCACGACGCCACCCGCGGTACGCCCAGTGAAAATGGCGTGCAGGGCTTTGGCGTCTTCGGTGAATTTCCGGCGCCGGATCGTGCCAAGCGGCGTTGCCACCGACCACAAGGCATCGGAAACCGCGACACCAATGGTCTTGGTCCCAAGGTCGAGACCGATCAGGGCGCGCCCCTGCGGGGCCGCCTGCCGGAACCGGTCGATCTGTTCGAAAACGTCGCTCATTCCGTCAGACCGGAATCTTGCGCGGTGGCTTGCAGAATCGCCGTGGCGTCGTCGTTCCCGGCAAATTGGGCCAGGGCGTTCGCCAGCGCGGATCTGGCCTTGTCGATCTCGCCCAGGACCGCATAAGACCGGATCAGGCGCGCCCATTCGTTCGGGGTGCCGCCCTCGTCGGTCAGCCGTTCGGCCAGGCCCGCCACCATGTTTTCAATCATTTCCAACTGCGCGGGATCCTCGGTGGGGGCCGACGCGCCGGCACTTCGCGTCAGGTTCGACCCGATGCCGGCCCGCTGTGCCACCGTGTCGATCTGCGCGCGGATCGGCGCGATCCACGGGGCATCGGGCGGACCCTCGACCAGCAATTCCAGCCACAGCCGATAGGCCAGATCGGGTCGTCCGTTCTGGGCCAGATCAAGGCCCGAATAATATCGCGCGCGCGGCTCGCGCGGGTCAAGTTCAAGGGCGCCGGCCAGCACCTTTTCCGCCTCGGGCGAGACATAGCCGTCGGCGGCGATGATCATGAGTTCGGCAAGATCCGTATAGTCCTGCGCACCGACGGCGACACCCAGAAGGTTGATGACCTTGGCTTGCGCCTGATAGGCCGCCCGAAATTCGCCGATCTGCGCTTCGTGTTGCGCCAGCAGCCGCTGACCGGTCAGATCGTCCGGGCGCGCCCGCGCGGTTTCGCGTAGCTGGGCTACAAGTGCCAGATATTCCGCCGACCGATCGACCGCCAATTCGCGCAAATCCCCCACGCGCGCCTCGGCTTCGTGTTGATCGGGGCGGCGGTCCTGGCGCGCGGCGATATCGGCCAGACGCGCGGCAAGCGGTTGATCGGGCGCGCCGTTGGCACCCAGAAAGGTATAGAGCGCAGCGGACCCCCCCATCAGCACCACCGCGATCAGGACGGCGCCCGAATTGCGCAACCAGCGCGGGCCGTTGCCGCCATTGGCGCGAAATCCGGCATCGGCCGCCAGAATGCGGCGCGAAATTTCGGTCCGGGTGCGGTCGGCCTCGTCGTTGCTCAGAAGGTTCCGGTCCAGATCGCGTTCGACCTCGTGCAACTGGTCGCGATAGATCAGCAGATCGGGATTGACCGCGGCCCCGCCATTTTCGCGGCGGCGAAACAGCGGGACCAGCACGAAAGCTGCAACCACCATGCTCATCAGAAAGGAAAGGGTCAGGAATGCCATCCGGGCTCCGGTCAGGTTGGCGGCAATCGGGTCTTGTGCGGTGTGCTTGTAGCGCAGCGCGACGGGTCGGGAAAGACCTGTAACCACCGCGGCGAACAACAAATCCGCGCACGATTTCGCGAGTCCGGCGATCCACGGGAAATGTCGCAATATCACGGCAACATGCCGCAACTCACCGGGGCGCCCCCCGGTTCCCGGCGCATGTAGGGCGGGCACTTGCCTCGGATGTTGCCACCCTATATCCCCAAGCGCGGCGCGCCCGCTGGCGCGCGCTTTCAGGAGCCTTGCCCA
>CAZRLO010000127.1:1194-7222 GCA_964600965.1 uncultured Rhodobacter sp. | reverse complement strand
ATCCTGCCCTTCAACGACAACCGTGGTTAACCCTGCATTTGACACGACTTCTTCAACCGAGCCGCTGGCCAGCAGTTTCCCATAAGAGATATAGTTGATCCGGTGACAGCGCTCGGCCTCGTCCATATAATGGGTTGAAACCAAAACGGTTACACCATCTGCCGCAAGCGCGTGGATTTCATCCCAGAACTCGCGTCTGGCCTTGGGGTCAACGCCCGCCGTCGGCTCGTCCAGCAGCAACAGTTTTGGCCGGTGCATGATACATGCAGCCAGCGCCAACCGTTGTTTCCACCCGCCAGACAGGCGGCCTGCCAATTGTTTGCGCCGCGCCGTCAGGCCCAGATGCTCCAGCGCATCCCGTACGGCCTGCCGCGCCGGCCTTAGCTGATAAAGCCGGGCCACGAATGTCAAGTTTTCTTCGATCGACATATCTTCGTAAAAGGAAAAACGCTGGGTCATATAGCCGACCTCGCGTTTGATTTTCAGTTGGTCATTCTGCAAATCCATTCCCAGCACGGTGCCCGTCCCTGCCTCTGGCGTCAGCAGCCCGCACATCATCCGGATCGTTGTGGTTTTGCCGGAACCATTGGGTCCCAGAAAACCTGATATTTCACCCGTTTCAACGGCGATCGAAACATCATCCACGACGGTTTTATCGCCGTACCGTTTTACCAATCCCTGAACATCAATGGCTTTCATTTCTAACGCTCGATCAGATCGACATTGACGATTTGGCCGGGTTTCAGGGGGCTTTCGTCTTCAAGACGCGCTTCGAGCAGATAAACGAGTTTCTGCCGGTTTTCGAGCGAATATATCACCGGTGGCGTGAACTCTGGGCCGACCGAGACAAAGCTGACAGTCGCTGTAATATCGTCAGGGCAACCGTCACAAGTGACGGCAAGTTTTGTCCCCAGACCGATGCCCGAAAACTGGTTTTCGGCCACGTAAAGGCGCAGTTTGATCGCGCCGTCCGGCAGCACCAGCAGCACCGGCGCTTGCGGGCCTGCGATTTCGCCAGCGCTGCGGATAATGTCGATGATGGTGCCGCTGCTGGTGGCCGAAATCGTGCGCTTGGACAATTGCCACAACGCGCTGTCCAACGCCGTTATTGACTGTGAAACCGAGGCTTCGGCTGACGCAATCACGTCCACACGCGCAGGCAATTTGGCAACCGCCAGATTGGCTTCAAGCTCGGCGGCATGGGCATCTGCCACTTCGGCCTGCGTTTCGGACAGGTCGTATTTTGATCGTGAAATTGCGCCGCGCTGCAATAATCCCCTTTGCCGTTCCAGCTCACGCCCGGCCTCTTTGGCCTGCGCCCTGGCCGAGCGCAGAGATGCCTCGATCACCGCAATTTCCTCTGGCCGTCGTCCCAGTGAAATATTCGCCAATTTGCTTTTTGCCTGCGCCAGCGCCGCCCTTGCCTGTGCCACGGCAATCTGGGCATCGCGGCGCTCCAGCACAACCAGTTCCTGCCCGGCAGCAAACACCTCTCCACGTCGGACCGTTACATCCGAAATTTGTGAAATGGCAATCGGCGCCAGCAATATGTATTCGCCTTCAACGTATCCGGTCGCCAGAGGCAAAGGCGCGAGGCACGCCGACAACAGCGAGCTGATGAGCGGCACGGAACACAGAAAACTCATTGGCTTGGTCCTTACTTGTCCGGTTTCAAAGCAGCGTGAAGAATTGTGCGAAAAGCAACATCACCGGCGCTTTTCAAAATCCTGTCGAAATGTCTCCGGCGTCTCTGTCTGCATACGATAAATCGACCGTTACGCAAATGTGTCGGTCGTCATATGAAAACGGGCATCAGACCGGCTTGATTTTTGAAGGCCGTGGTTCGTTTGTCCGATTGATTATGCAGCTTGTTTTTGATGTTGCAAGCGGCGGTTTTGGATTGTCGGTTTCTTGGTCCTTGCCCTTTCGCCGATGATTGATTCGGAGTGGCCGTCAGGCCGTGCGACGCTGTTGAGGCTCGGCGGTAGCCCGCGATTTCATCACGCGCCACAAACGCCGCGCTCGTTTTGTCTGAACACACTCGTCTTGCTTGGCACCCAGTGCAACAAAGCGGCGATTTTCATGGCGCGCAAATCAAGGCCCCCTCGAACTGGTCCGAAACCGCGGCAATCTCGCGTTGCATGTGTTCGCGAAACAGGCGCACCCGTTTGATCCGGCGCAAATCCCGGTGATAGACCAGCCACAAGCCCAGATCATGGCGCGGTTCGGGGGCGCGATAGCGCATCAGTTCCGGTTCCCGATCGCCCATGAAGCAGGGCAGATAGGCCAGCCCCACACCGGACTTCAAGGCGGCAAGGGTCAGCAATGTATCGTCCACGAAAAAATTGTGGTCGCGACGCGGGCAGGCCTCTTTGGTCCAGTCCATGTGAAAGCCGCAGCATTCCACCCCCAGCCATTTTTCCCCGACCTTCCCGGCGTCTATGTCGGCGCAATAGCTGCGCGCGCCGTAAACCGCCGAAGACACTGTTGTCAGCCGGGTGCCGATCAGGGTGTCCAGCGGCGTATTTGTCAGACGAATGGCAATATCCGCGTCGCGTTCCGACAATACCGCGTACCTGTTGGAGACCTGGATATGAAGCTCGATGTCCGGCTGCGCCACACTGAAGCTGGAAAAGATCGGCATCAGGATGGTGGTGGCCATATTATTGATCGCCGTCACGCGCAGTTCACCCACCGCGCTGTTGTCCTGATCGCTGCGGGTGCCTTCGAATTCCAGGATTTCGGCTTCGATCTTGCGCGCGGAAAGTTGCAGTTCTTCCCCCACCTCTGTCAGTTCATAGCCGGATTTCTTGCGCTCGATCAGCCGCGTCCCCAATTTTTCTTCCATCGATCGCAATCGCCGTGAAACCGTCGAATGTTGCACGGACAGGCGCCTTGCCGCCCCGGTGATCGACCCGGTTCGGGCAATGGCAAGAAATATCCTCAGGTCATCCCAGTGCATTTTCGCGCTCACTTTCGTGCATTTTTGCAAATTCGGTGTCGAAATATGCCGAATGGCGGCGATTATTGCGTTTCGATATGCATCTTTCAATGAAAACCGTAACCGGAGAAAATTATGGACATGCCCTCAAAAGCCTTTGACCCGGAGGCGTTCAAGCGTACCACCCAGCAGCAATGGGACAGCGCGGCAGAAGCCTGGAACCGCTGGTCACCCCTGCTTTCGCGCTGGCTTGGCCCCGCGACCGAGATGATGCTGGACCTGACCGGCGTTGATACCGGAAGCAGGGTGCTGGACGTCGCCGCCGGCGCGGGCGACCAGACCCTTACCACGGCACGGCGTGTCGGCCCAAAAGGGTACGTGCTGGCCACCGATCTTTCGCCCACCATTCTGAAATGTGCCGGCGAAAATGCCCGTCTGGCGGGGCTGACCCATGTCGAAACCCGGGTCATTGACGGCGAAGCCCTGGCGGAAATCGAGGCAGACCCCTTTGATGCCGTGATTTCCCGCGTCGGGCTGATCTATTTTCCCGACCAGATCAAGGCCCTTGCGGGCATGCGCAAGCAATTGCGACCGGGCGGGCGCGTTGGGGCCATCACCTATGCGGGTGCGGATTTGAACGGCTTCTTTTCCGTACCTGTCGGCATCATTCGCCGCCGCGCGGCATTGCCGCCACCGCTCCCGGGCCAGCCCGGCCCGTTCAGTCTGGGTGATCCCGACATTCTGGCCGCCCGCCTGCGCGACGCGGGGTTCGGAGACATCAGAGTCGAGCGTGTAAACGCGCCGGTACGTCTGAAATCGGCGGCGGAGTGCCTGCAATTCGAGCAGGAATCCTTTGGCGCGCTGCATCAGATGCTGGCCGGTTTGTCCGAGCCGGAACAGGATGATGCCTGGGCCGAAATCGAAGAGGCCCTGCGCGAATTCGAAGTCGGCGGCAAATTTGAAGGCCCGTGTGAAATGCTCGTGGCCTGCGGCACCAAATAACATTCATGCCCGGGCCGCGCCCGACCCGCGTCGGGCCCAAAAACAGGAGAAGTCCATGACCAAAGTTGCAGTTATACAAGAGCCGCCCGTCTATCTGGACTTGCCGAAATCACTCGAACGCGCTGTCGAGCTGATTGCAAAGGCCTCGGCCGGGGGTCATGCCATGGTCGTGTTTCCCGAGGCCTGGTTGCCCGGGTATCCGACCTTCGTGTGGCGGCTTTCGCCCGGCGCCGATATGGGCAAGACCGATACACTTTATGCGCGCCTGCTGGCCAATTCGGTTGACCTGAGCAAGAACGGGCTGGCGCCGCTGCAAGAGGCGGCACGCGAGCATGGGGTCGTCGTTGTCACCGGTTATCAGGAGGTGGACAGCAGCCTGAGCGGCAGCACGATTTTCAACGCTTGTGCGATCATCGACGCCGACGGGCGGCTTGCCAACAACCACCGCAAGCTGATGCCGACAAACCCCGAACGCATGGTCTGGGGGTTTGGTGACGGGACGGGGTTGAAGGTGGTTGATACAGCGGTCGGGCGGGTCGGGGCGCTGATCTGCTGGGAAAACTATATGCCGCTCGCGCGTTTCGCGCTCTACGCACAAAATATCGACATCTATGTCGCCCCGACCTGGGACAGCGGCGAAACGTGGCTGGCGACCATGCAGCATATCGCGCGCGAGGCCGGTTGCTGGGTCATCGGTTGTGCCACGGCGCTGGAGGCGGCGGATATCCCCGAAGATGTGCCGTTTCGGGGTGACCTGTTCCCGAATGCCGATGAATGGATCAACCCCGGCGACGCCGTGGTTTACCGCCCTTTCGGCGGGGTGGCCGCCGGCCCGATGCATCAGGAAAAGGGGATGCTCACCGCCGAAATTGACGTGGAAGCGGTTCGGGCTTCGCGCCGGAAATTTGATGTCAGCGGCCACTACGCACGGCCGGACATTTTCACCTTGAACGTCAATCGCGATCGACAATCGCCGGTGGCGTTTCGATGAAACGGTGCGGGGTGGCTTGCAAGCCGCTACGGCGTGTTCTTCTTGTTCAACCGCTTGCAATCACCGGGCAATCTTGCTTTGCCGCCCGCGACCGGTGGGGTGCTGCACGGGCCGGCACCGGCATCACTGGCCACGGACATTTGGTCCCGCTGCCATAGATCCCCGAATTCCCGCGATCAGACCGATCACTTGTGCGGCGTTCATCAAGCCTGAAATGTAGGACTTGGACGCATTTACCCACGCCAGTTTTTCAAGCTGTTCTCGGATATGAGCCCTGACCGCAGGATAGGGTAAAGCCCTGCCTTCCGCTCTGTTGCGCATGAAAATGATGTGAAATCCGTATCGCGTTTCCAGAACACCGTCATGAAACCGGCCCATTGCCAGGGGTTTCAGGGCGTTTTCGAATTCCGCCACGGTGTCACCCGGACCAATCTGGCCAAGCATCCCGCCATTGCTTTTTGACGGGCAATCTGATTCCGACGAAGCGAGCGTAGCAATTTTGTCCGGCTGATGGATCAGCGTCTTGAACAAGGTCTCGGCCTTCAATCGTGCGCGATCTCTGGCCGGAACGTCTTTCGGGTCAGCGGCCACCAGGATATGTTGCGGCTCGTAAAGATCGGGCCCGTTGAAACAGTTTTCGGGATCATCAAAAAAGGCGCGGCAATCGCTTTCAGAGACAGGCCGCGGTTCGATCTGCTGCTCGACCAGGGCACGGATCAGCGCCTCTTCTTCGGTCTCCCACTTGCCGCGCCCGATCTCTTGTGGCTCAGCCCTGAGCCCAAGGCGTTTTGCTTCGTCCAACAACAGGCGCCGGACCACCAGCGCACGCGCGGCTGCTCGCCACGCAACGCCCGGTTTGCCAGTCGGGGCGGTGTGGTTTTGCGCCTCGGCCGCAATGTCGGCACTTGCAATGATGTGCCCGTTCACCGAGACCTCGGGCATCAGTGGTTTTTGCTGAATGCTCATGATTTCTCCTTTGCGGACAAGGGTTTCCGTGTGCGCACGATCTGAAAGCCGGGGCGCCAGATATACCGGACGGGGGCCGAAATCATGTGGACAAGTCGCGTGAACGGAAACAGGATAAAGATTGTCAG
>CAZRLO010000127.1:0-1094 GCA_964600965.1 uncultured Rhodobacter sp. | reverse complement strand
TGTTTTCGCCGCAAAAGCTGGCTGGAGCTGGATTTCCACGTAAACGGGTCACGTTCATACCGTGCGATCGTGCCGATCAGCAGAATCGAAAGGGCGATGTAAGGGAATGTGCCGAAAAGAAACTGGTTCATGTTCGTCTCCTAAGTTCGGTTGGCAGCCGCTTGCGGCTGGATTGTCGGTTTGGATTGCCCCTGCGGGTCCATCGCGGCCAGAAGGTCGCGTGAAACCGGGCAACCGGCGTTTGGATCGGGACCGAAGGTCACTTCGGCCTCGTTCCAGACGTCATCAAGCGCCTCCAGATCCTCGGGGTCTTCATCCGCGACGCTGAGAAGTTGCTGCACCAGTTCGTCGTCTTTTTCGACCTCGGCGATTTCGCTTAGGGCGTTGAAAACCGCGGCATAGTTGCTGCCCCGTTGTTGAAGTCGTTCGCCAATGGCCGCAATGATGTGACCTGCATCCGCCAAAAGCGCCTGCGCTTCCTCAAATGGACGTTGCGAAGCAAATTCCAAAAGGATTGGCAAATGGTCGGGCAATTCGGTGCTGACCAGATCAAACCCTCCGGCGCGGTAGGTGTCCAAAAGATCGACCATCGCCGGTCCGCGTTCGCGGCTTTCCCCGTGCACATGCTCAAAAAGGTTAAGCGACAAGGTGCGCGTGCGGTCAAACAACAGAACAAAGTTTTCCTGAAGCGTGTAGACGTCAAGGGTTTCAAGTTCGCACAACAGCGGTTCCAGCGCCTGCCTTGCGGCGCTTGAGATAATGTTCTCCACCGCCAGAACCCCGCGAATTTCGCCACTCGCGGCCTTCAGGTCCTTGCTGGGATAGCACAAAAGGGCCGAAAGCGCTTTGAAGGTCGCAGTCATCGTGCACCCCCCGTGTCTCGCGGTCGGCCCAATGGAGGATCTCGGAAATCGCGTCAGTCATTTCTCACACATGCGCGGTGGTGAGAGCGCCCTCTCCCGCCCCGCGCACATAGGCGGCCACCGTGTCGTTGAACGGCTTGACGATCCCCGTACGTGCCTTGTGACGGAGGCAGGTGTGGCCGGTGGTCGTGTTGTACCAGCGCCCGCAGCTGCCGCACTCCTCGATGGACA
>CAZRLO010000126.1:4830-7345 GCA_964600965.1 uncultured Rhodobacter sp. | reverse complement strand
CCACGACCTACGGTTTTGGAGACCGTCGCTCTACCAACTGAGCTAAACCCCTGTGCAGCAAAGGCTGGCATACGGAAGCCGTGGCTTTTTTGCAAGCGGGAATGGCGCGGGCGGCTGCCCGCAATGTCACGGCGAGAACCACTGCCACTGCGTCAGCAGAACCCACGGAAACTGGCTGGTATGGCCAGCGCCGATATTGACCCCGATCGTGAACATGTTGGCATTCAGAACCAGCACGATCAGGAAATGCGGCCAGTTCAGCGTCCGTTCCAGCCGGTCCACGGCACCGGGGATGCTGCGCAGCAACAGGCCGATCACCAGAAACCCGGCCAGGACCGAGGCCGCGCCGAAGCGCACCACATCAAAGGCAATCAGATTGAGGCTGAGCGGGGACAGGATCGCCGCCGCGATGAAAAGCCGGGTCAGGGGCGCAACGTTGCCTGCCACGCGCCCGGCCAGCCACAGCAGCCAGAGGCTCATCGCGAACAGGGGCACACCGTCGAACAGAACCCAGGTCCAGTATTTTCTGGTGCCGCGAAGTTCCTCCATCAATGCCAGGTTCTGCCCGATGGAGCGCCCGGCCACATCCGTGGAATTCGCATCCAGCGCAAATCCCGCCCGCGCCTGCAAATGCTGCGCGTAATCCGTGGCCTGTTCCGGTGTGAATTCGGCGAACAGCACCAGGATCGCCAAAACCGCCAGTGCCGCCAGAACCGGCGAAGCGGCGATGGCGAACCGCGCATTTCGCCCGCTGGTCCGCAGCCACAGATCCAGACCGATCAGAACCGCGAAATAGGGCAACATGTTCTCGTGAACAAGGACCCCGACGGCGCACAGGACCAACCGCAGCGCCAACCCGGCAAGGGTGTTGGGCGTACTGAACAATGCGGCGACGGCCACCAGCATCAGCAGCCCGTCCAGATAGCCGGTATTGCCTGCGAAACTGGCAAAAGCGAAGGAATTGAAGGCCAGAACCAGCAAAAGATACCCGCTGGTCCGGCGCGGCAGATACCGCCACAGATAGAGCGCAAAGGCCAGAATTCCCGACAGGGTGACCAGCGCCGCCGCCGCATAGATCTCGTGGATCGAAACCGTCCCGCCGCTGAGATGGCGCAGAAGCTCGCCCGCCAGCCCGCGCCGAATCAGCCCGAACTGATAGTCAAAAAGCAATTGCGTGGCGGCAAAGGCCTTGGGCGCGAGCACATGATTTATCAGCGCCAGTGCCAGAGACAGGGCCAGCGCCAGCCGCAACATTGTCCGAGTTCTGGTTTCGTCCATGGCCTGCTCTGTCTTTGCGCCTTTTGGCAATTAGACAGGGGCGTCGGCAAATGTCACTTCATTTCAGTCGACCAGATCACCTTCGACCAGACATGCCGCCGCCGCCGCCGCCGCATCGAGCGGGGAAATGAAGTCGATGCCCAGCATTTCGCGCGCGCGCGCATTGTCGGTTGTCAGCCGTTTGCCAAGCGTCGGCAGGATCAGGCGCACCGTCGGGTCGACCAGCGCATAAAGCCGGATGAACCAGTTGGGGGCCTGACGCGTCGTGATCGGGCGCGCCGGGTAAAGCGATTTCAGGTGCAGCGCGAGGTCGCGAAACCACATGTCGCCGCTGCTGCCGATCACGCGCTTGCCCTCGCTTTGCGGTGTTGACAACGCCGCGACATGCATTTCGGCGATGTCGCGCACGTCCACGATGTCAAAATTCAGGGCCGGAATGGCCGGATCCTTGCCGCGCAGGACGCGCTGGATGATCTCCAGCGACGAGCCGAATTTTGCGTCAAGCGCCGGGCCAAGCACCAGAACGGGGTTGATCGTGGTCAATTTGATCGCCGGGTTTTCGGCGACGAAATCCCAGGCGGCGCGTTCGGCGAGCGTCTTTGATCTGACATAGGCCGAGGCCGCGGGGCTGTCGGGGTCGGTCCAGTCGTCCTCGGTATAGGTCGCCTGTTGCGGAATGACTTTCTGCGCATAGACCGCCGCGACCGACGATGTCAGCACCACCCGGTTCACCCCGGCAGATTTGGCGGCCCCAAGCGCCCTGAGGCTGCCGTCGACCGCCGGGCGGATCAGATCGTTTTCGTCCGTGGGTTCGGACAGCGGAAACGGCGAGGCCGTGTGCATAAGCGCGTCCACGCCCTTGAGCGCTGTGCTCCAGCCCTTGTCGGACATCAGATCGAGGGTCACAAATGACAGACGCTGGTCAAGATCGGCCGTGTCGGCCAGATGGGCCATCATCGCGGCACGAACTTCGTCGGCCCTGGCGTCGGTGCGAACCGAGCCGCGAACGTGATAACCGGCGTCTAGCAGCTTCAGGACGATGTGCTTGGCGATGAAACCGGATGCGCCGGTGACGAAAATCGTTTTGGTCATGGAACCCTCCTGGGCAGGTTTCGCGAAAATGCAGATGGACCGGGCAGTTGCTCAATCCGCCCGATACCACTTGAAACTTGTCGCCCGGACGGTTTCGGGTGCCTACCCGAATGCAGCCGTAGGTCGGACAATTGTCCGACCTACG
>CAZRLO010000126.1:0-4730 GCA_964600965.1 uncultured Rhodobacter sp. | reverse complement strand
ATTCGATGATCTTCGACACGACACCCGAACCCACGGTGCGGCCGCCCTCGCGGATGGCGAAGCGCAGCTTTTCCTCCATCGCGATCGGCGCAATCAGTTCCACCAGGAATTTCAGGTTGTCCCCCGGCATCACCATCTCGGTGCCCGATGGCAGTTCCACCGTGCCCGTCACATCCGTCGTGCGGAAATAGAACTGCGGCCGGTAATTGCCGAAAAACGGCGTGTGGCGACCGCCCTCTTCCTTGGTCAGGATATAAACCTCGGCCTCGAACTTGGTATGCGGCGTCACAGAGCCCGGCTTGACCAGAACCTGGCCACGCTCGATCCCGTCGCGGTCCACACCGCGCAGAAGTGCGCCGATATTGTCGCCCGCCTCGCCCTGATCCAGAAGCTTGCGGAACATCTCGACCCCCGTGCACACCGTCTTCTTGGTGTCGCGGATGCCTACGATCTCCACCTCTTCGCCAACCTTGATCACGCCGCGCTCCACCCGGCCCGTGGCCACCGTGCCCCGGCCCGAAATCGAGAACACATCCTCGACCGGCATCAAAAACGGCTGATCGACCGCCCGCTCGGGCGTCGGAATATACGCATCAACCGCTTCCATCAGCTTGTCGATCGATTCCGAACCAATCGCGGGATCCCGGTCCTCAAGCGCCGCCAGCGCCGAGCCGGCAACAATCGGAATGTCGTCCCCGGGATAGCCGTATTCCGTCAGAAGTTCGCGAACCTCCATCTCAACCAGTTCCAGCAACTCCTCGTCATCCACCTGATCAACCTTGTTGAGGTAAACCACCATATGAGGAATGCCGACCTGACGGCCCAGAAGAATGTGCTCGCGCGTCTGAGGCATCGGACCGTCCGCCGCGTTCACCACCAGAATCGCCCCGTCCATCTGAGCCGCACCCGTGATCATGTTCTTCACGTAATCCGCGTGGCCGGGACAGTCCACATGCGCATAGTGACGCCCTTGTGTCTCGTATTCCACATGCGCCGTCGAAATCGTGATCCCTCGCGCCTTCTCCTCCGGCGCGCTGTCAATCGAATCATAGCTCTGAAAATCGCCGTACTGCTTCGTGATCGCCGCCGTCAGCGTCGTCTTGCCGTGATCAACGTGACCAATCGTGCCAATGTTTACATGCGGCTTCGTACGATCAAACTTTTGTTTTGCCATGTTCAGGGCGCCTTTTCGTGGGCCGCTATGGGCCGGATTGATAACGCGCGTCCCCTAATGGAATTGACAAAAAGATTCAAGAGTCAGTTGCAGCATCCACCGGTTCGGTTTCAGCCGCATTCGGGTCGACGAACAGCGCCTCGTTCTCACGCATGTACTTTTCGACCTGTCTGACGGCAGAGCGTGCAAGGCCGGCAAGCTGTTCCTCCTTGGTCTGGGTGATGCCCGATCCCAGCAGGGTCTTGCCAGATATCCGCTCCAGAATGGTGAATTGCTTGTGTTCTTCGCCCACCTTCACCTGATTGGCGTCGTCCCAGATATTGAGCGTGATCACCAGCGCCGATTTCGGCGAGGCCACCAGCGGAATGCCGGGCACCGCCAGCGCGTAGGCGTTCACCGCGATCGCGACATGATACAGCCGGTCGCCGTCATAGGGGCCGAAGACCCGCTGGATCTCGGATTTGACGGCGGCTTCGAGCTCTTCGGGGGTGGCGTCGCGCGAAAACGGGCCCTTTTCGGCGTGCTTGGCCACGACGACGGCAAAGCCGAGGCTGAAATCACCCAGGGGATCTGGCGGCTTGCCGTTGGCATCGGTTTCGGCACAGGCGACCAGCGCCAGTGCCGCGACCCCGAACAGAAACCGGGTGAACCAGCGAGAAGCGATCATCATATTGGCACCTTCATCACGAACACCCCGGCATCACGAACACCCCGGCACAGGCATAACGAAGCCCCGCTTTGCCCGCAACCGCCGCGAAAACGGTCCCGTGGCAGAAACCGCCGGTGTCGCATTTTTGACGGCGTTGGCGGGGTCAATGGTGCCGCCGCTTGTCAATTGTTGCGACACGCGAAACAATGGGCGGGTCATTGCGCGTTACGGTCCCGATCGCCGGAATCGCAAATGTGCCGCAGGCTGCGCCATGCACCGGCGGTCAGCACCGGCACGAACGAATCCCCCACGGTATCCGCCGCCAATGCGGCACGGGCACGGTCGGGCAGATCGGGATGGCTGGCGAGATGCGACATCAGGCCGGTCTCGGTGCCGTATTGCTGATGCAGACGATCGAAGAAGTCGGCCATCGGCCTGGTCGGCAGGGCGGCCTTTGCCAACAGATCGTGCGCGAAAATGTCCGAGGTGGACTCGGCCTTGCGGGAATATTTCGCCTGAACGAGGCGTTCGGTCAAAAACAGGATCGCGGCACCGCCGGCGAAATCACCCAGCAGCAGGCCCAGCACGCCGATGGAACCGGCCGAGCGCAACGTCAGCCGCGTCGGATCCCGGTTTTGCACATGGCCCATTTCGTGGCCCAGCACCGCGGCGACCTCTTCGGCGGATTTTGCATCGGCCAGCAATCCGCGAAACAGCACAATATGCCCGCCGGGAAGGGCGAACGCATTGATCATATCGTGATCCAGCACATGCAGCCGGATGTCGTAGGGAAAGTTGGTGCCCCGATTGAGGCGGGCCAGCATGGTTTCGAGCGCCGCACGCCCGTCCGGCGCGTCGCATTCCCACAATTTCGCCTGGTTCTCGCTGCCAAGCGCGCGGCGGATCTGTTCATAGGTCGAATCGCCCAGCGCCTGCTCGCCCCTGGTGGGCAGAACGCGGGCCAGTTGGTCGGCCATGACCGGCACCAGCACGAATACGATCACCGCGACCGATGCGATGGCTGCCGCGGCAAGGATGGCCAGGCGGCGGGCCGAGTTCTCGATGGAATTGGGTCGTTTGAGGGCCGGGCAGATCGCCGCCAGTTCGCGTGCCAGCGCCGCGTCGGTGATCCGCAGCCGCGCGGGGAACGGGCCATCCAGCCCCAGGACGATCGAAGCACGGTCGGCCTGATCGGGCACGCGCCGCATGTCCCGGACCTGCCAGATTATCGGGGTGTCGACGTCGGGCAGAACGATCCGCACCTGACCGGTTTCGGCGCTGTCCGCGGCATGGACCGCGACGCGATGCACTTGCGCGGTTTCCCCGTCCATGAAGTCGGCGAAGATCGGGGCATCCGGGTCGACGCCATCGGTTGGTGTGTCGCTGCCGGTCATATGGCGGCACCGATGTCCAGCGCCTCGGCAAAGCCTTCGGATTCGGCGAATTCATCGCGCGGGCGCTGCGCGATGCCGTTCAGATGGTGGCTGTTGCCGACGATCAGGGTTTCGGCATAGTGGTGCATCATCGGCTGGGTCAGGAATATCTGTCGCAGAACGCCGCCCAGGATGAAGAAACCGAAATAGGCGAACCCGGCAACGAACAGCACCAGCAACTGACCGCCCGCGCTGAAGGCCTGGCCCAGCGCCTGAAGGTCCAGATTGGCGATGTCGATGGTTGCGAACAGGATCATGATTGCAAATACCGCCGCCATGATGATCGCGAACAGCGATACCCAGATCAGCAGCCCTCCGGCAAGATAAATTCGGATGACCCGCCATGTTCGGGGATTTGCGGTGAAACCGATGTTTTCGCCCAGCCGTTTGTGTGCGGCCATAATGTGGAACGAACGGATACGGAAATGCAGCCAGCCAACCAGCAGCCACGGCAGGCCGAGCGGCAAGAGGCCGAATCCCGCCGGGTCGATCGCCCCCAGCAATCCGGCAAGAATGGTCAGGCCAAGGCCGATGAAATAGTGCGTCGCGGCGGGCAGCAGCATGGTCCAGCGGCCCTGCTGTGTGAACCGTTCGCGGCCAAACCATGTCCGGTCGATGCGAAACTTTTCGAGCTTGAACACCTGTCGTGGCAGCAAAACCCCCAGCGTCAGGATCGTGAGGCCCCAATGCAGCAGCGCGCGCCCAGCGTATCCCCAAGCCGCCGGATCGATCCCGAACCGCAGCCCACGCCACCGGGTGCGCGCCAGAACGTATCGGCGCGCCCGGTACTGGGCGTAGAAATAGATCGGGATCAGGCCAACGAACGACAGAATATAGGCCGCAAGACTGCCGTTCAGCAGCGAGAATGACAGGAACACCAGGATCAGATTGAAAACGCCGATATAGAACGCCAGAAAGACCACCGCGATCAGGAACCCCATCAGTTTCTCGACCGCGGTTCCGGTATATTCCAGCGGAATGCCGCCGGGGCGGATGGACGACCAGTAGAATCGCCTGAGACGGGTTTTCATCCAGAACCGATAGAACCCGAGTGTCAGAACCGTCAGAACGCTTGTTTTCAACGCCAGCCAGAACAGCGGGCCGCGCTTGCCGGCATAGTCGGTGGTCAGGGTCTGAATAATCATTCGCGCCTTTTAGAGCCTTTTGCCGGACACGTGAACCGCTACCGAAGATTTCGCCGCTGATTTGCCGGATCGAAACGGCAATTGCGTGGAATTCTACGCTTTCGCAAGCGGCGCCCGAACCGATGGCCCGGTGATGGATTGCGAACGGCGGGATGCGCCGCCTGTGCAACGTGATCCCCGTTTGGCGACTGTCATTCGGGCCTTTGCCGCCGGGAATTCGGAGCGCGATTCAGCGGGTCAGACGGTTAACCGTCTGGTCGTCTGGCCCGCTAGCCGTCTGGATGTCCGGCCGTCTGGCCTGCCAGCCGTCTGGTCATCTGGTCGTCTAG
>CAZRLO010000125.1:0-7360 GCA_964600965.1 uncultured Rhodobacter sp. | reverse complement strand
AATACCTCCGCCGCCACCCGCTGGACCATGTGACCATTGGCGGGGGCTTTGGCAAGATCACCAAGCTTGCGCAGGGCGCGCTCGACCTGCATTCCGACCGCTCGCAAGTCGATTTCAACCGATTGAACATGTGGGGTCGCGCCGCCGGATTGCCCGATATCGCCGACGCCAATACAGCGCTTCAGGCGGTGACGATCGCGGGTCCGGCGTTGGCACGGATCGTGGCCGAACGGGCGGAACAGGCGGTGAAAGAAACGCTTGAAGGCACGGGCATTTCTTGCGGAATTGTGATCATCGACCGCGAAGGCGGGGTTTTGGCCCGCGCGGGTGCCGCGTGAAACTGCTGCTGTTGGCGGGCACGGGCGATGCGCGCCGGATCGCCACCGCGCTGGCACCCCAGCCGGGGGTGGACTTGATCGCCTCGCTGGCGGGCGAAACCCGGCACCCTGCCCCGATCGCGGCCACAACCCGCATCGGCGGGTTTGGCGGCCCCGCCGGGTTCGCGGCGTTTCTTGCGGCCGAGAATATTCGCGCGGTCGTCGATGCAACACATCCCTTCGCCCGCCAGATGTCGGCGACCGCGGCCGGGGTTTGCGCGGCCGAAGGCATCCCGCATCTGCGATTTCTGCGACCACCTTGGAAACCGGGACGCGATGAAAACTGGGTCATGGTGGGCAACGAGCAGGAGGTCGCCGCGCACATTCCGGCGGGGGCGGTGGTGTTTCTGGCCACGGGGCGGAAAACGCTGGACTCCTACGCCAACCTCGGTGATTGCCGACTGATCTGCCGCCAGATCGACCCGCCCGAGCGACCGTTTCCCTTTCCGAATGGCCGGTTTCTGCTGGGCAGACCGCCGTTTTCCGTCGGCGACGAGACCGCGCTGTTTGAGCACCTCGGCGTGGATTGGCTGGTCGTCAGGAATTCCGGCGGGACCGCAAGCCGCAGCAAGCTGGATGCCGCCGCAGCCTTGGGGATCAGGGTGGCGATGATCCGCCGCCCGGTCCCACCGGATTGCCGGCTGGTCGCAAGCGTTCCGGCGGTCGTCGCATGGGTCCGTGAAGTCGGGGCGACCGCATGATCGGGCGGATCATAGACACCGACGCGGATATCCGCGAAGGCATGGCCGTTTTGTGCCGGCATGAGCCGCGATTTGCCCAAGCTCTGGCGATGACCGGCAAGCTGCCACTGCGCCGCCGCCCGGACGGTTTTGCGACCTTGTTTTCCGCGATCGTTTCACAACAGATTTCCGTGGCGGCCGCCAACGCCGTCTGGCGCAAGCTTGAGATATCCGGGCTGACGGTGCGCGCGAAGGTCCGCCGTGCCTCGGAAATCGAACTGCGCGATTGCGGGCTGTCGCGGCAAAAGGCGGACTATGCCCGGTCGCTTGCCGCCAGCGACATCCGTTTCGGGGAACTTCGGTCTGCGCCCGATTCAGAGGTGATCGCGGCGCTGGTTCAGGTCCGGGGCATCGGGCGCTGGACCGCCGAGATATATGCGATGTTTGCGCTGGGCCGGGCGGATGTGTTCGCACCCGGTGATCTGGCCCTGCAAGAGGCGGCGCGGTTGCTGTTTGACCTTGACGCGCGCCCGAGCGAAAAGGCCTTGCGACAAATGGCGCTGGCGTGGTCACCATGGCAGAGCGTTGCCGCCCGTCTGCTGTGGGCGTATTACCGTGTGGCCAAAGACAGGGAAGGCATAACTTGAATGCGCGAACTTGAATTCGGTCGGAGGGCCGCGGCTTCGGGACCGGGCAGAAGCCTGGTGATCCTGCTGCACGGTTATGGTGCGGACGGCAACGACCTGCTGGGGCTGGCGGGTCCGCTGGGCGCGCATCTGCCGCACACGGTTTTCGTGGCCCCGAATGCGCCGAGCGCCTGCTCGGGTAATCCGTTTGGCTACGAGTGGTTTCCGATACCATGGCTCGACGGTTCGTCCGAGGCGGAATCCCATGCCGCAATGATCGCCGCCGCCGAAGATCTGGACGGTTTCATCGATGCGCAAATGGCAGCGGAAAACGTGGATGCCGGGCAAACAGTCCTGCTGGGATTTTCGCAAGGTACGATGATGAGCCTGCACGTGGCGCCGCGTCGAAAAAAGGTGGTGGCCGGCGTGGTCGGGTTTTCCGGGCGCCTGCTGGCACCGGAATTGCTGGCCGCCCAGACGATCAGCCGCCCGCCGGTTCTGCTGATCCATGGCGATCAGGATGACATGGTGCCGATTGCCTCGTTGGCAGAGGCGGCCGATGGTCTGACGGCGGTGGGTTTTTCGGTATTTACCCACGTCTCGAAGGGCACCGCGCACGGGATCGCACCGGACGGGCTGGGCGTTGCGCTGCCATTCATGCGCGACCGGCTGGCCGCGCCGGGCTGACCGCATGCTGCGTCGAACCTGATCGTCGATTTCAGAAATTTCCCCGCCCGCCCAGCAAGAACCGCGATCGTGCATTTCGATGATCCGGCAGGTTTCTGACCGGGAAAATTCGGCGCGCCAACGATGCGGACGCGCGGCAAAATCCGCGCCGTCCAAGAAGCATTAAAATATTTTAGTCACGCAAAGACCTTTCGAACAATCCATTGATCTTTCGCAAGTATTCCATGAATTTCCAAAACCTCGCACGCCGCATTCTCTGACCGCAAGGTGCGCGAAATCTCCGCATCAATCGCGATCGTGGATTCGCCGCCGCAGCGTGGGCAACGCCCAAACGGGCGCCGCGCCCTAGCCCAACGTTTCGATCGAGGCCTGCCGCAGGCGTTGCAATTCCTCGATCGTTTCGTCCAGTTCTTCCCGGCGCTTCAACAACTCACCGATCTGTCGACCGGACATGTCGATCCAGGTTTCCGTCTGCACACGGTTTTGCGGGTCCGTGTCGTACAGCAGCAGCCAGCGGCGAACATCCTCCAGCGCAAAACCGAACCGCCGTCCGCGCAGAATCAGTTTCAGCCGGGCGATTTCGCGCGCCGTATAATAGCGCGTCCGCCCCGATTTTTCCGGGGCCAGAAGTTCGATATATTCGTAATGCCGAAGCGTGCGGGGCGTGACCCCAAACCGGGTGCACATTTCCGATAACGTCAGGCGCTCTGCCGTCATTGTGCTGTTCCATGGTGCTGCAAGCGGCAGGCTGGCGCGAAATTCGCGCAAATTCAACCCTCAGAACAAATTCGGCGCAAAGAAATAGAAACCATAGGCCATGAACAGCGCCGGAAGGGCAGAGACCAGTGTCGCCACCACGGCGGCCCTGGGGTTCAGCGCAATCGCCGGGAACAGCGCGTCCCCATCATTGGAAATCGCATTGCCCAGCAGGGCGGCAAACGGAATGACGCCATTGATGAACAAAGTCGTCACCAGCACCTGTGGCCCGCAACCCGGAATGAATCCGATCGCAACCGCGATCAACGGCAACAGGAATGCGACCGATGAAAACGCCGATTCCAGGTCGAAACCGGCCAGGGTCACGATGTAATCGTACCCCAGATAGGCGGCGATCACCCAGACCGAGATGAAACTGGTTTCCTCGGCCATACGGGTAAGGGGCGAATCCTTGGCGTGGGTCATGGCCATCAGCGGCGAGGTCGACCAGATGAACAATCCGACCGCGATCCCGGACAGCCCGACCACCGGCATCAGACGGCCGTAGGTGGCGACCAGATCCAGTTGCATCAGTTGTGAAATGCCGATCACCAGCCCCGGTATCCCGATCAACAGATACGCGATATCGCGGCCGCGAACGCGCCCGATCAACGGGGCCAATTCGCAGGCCGGGCTGCTGGAGTCGCGGAAATCAATTTTGATCAGCCAATCAACCACATAGCCGGAAACGATCCCGACACCAAAGGACAGCGGCAGGACCACCAGCGCCACTTCGGGCCGGGTTGCGATCAACAAGAAGGCCGCGTCGCCCATTGTCGCGGTCAGCGTGGCGACCACCGCGCCAAATCCCACATTGCCCGAGGAATAGGCCGCAACCACGATCACCGCACCGCCGCAGCCCGGCGTTGCGCCCAACAACGAGGCGATCGGCACCTGCAACGCTTTTGATCCGCGCAGCGCCGTGCCGATATCAAACCGGAACACGCGCTCCGCACCATAAAACAGCAACAGGGTCGCCGCCACGAAAGCACTGACCTGAACATAGGCATCAACCATCAGACCGCGCGTCAACGCCCCCGCCGAACCGGGCAGCAACGCCAGCGCAAGCAGCACCATCGCCACGGCCAGCCGCCGGATGCGAAAGCCGCCGGGCAGGGCTCGGCTGAACATCCCCGCAACGGTGCGCGCACGGATGGTCGTCCTCGCGGGTATGATATCGGAATTCTGGGTCATCGGGCGCATCATGCAATTGCGAATTATTCTCATTATCACAATTAGCCCTTGCACCACCGAAGTCAAGACCAAATAAACGGTCACCGATCCCAACCCAACGAACCCGCAAAGGTCCCCCCGATGACGGAATTGAGCCCGGACACCAAGGCCCGCATTGCCCGACAATTCATGGAGGCGATTCCCCACACAAGGGCGCTGTCGCTGCGGCTGGATCAGATCGAAAGCGGCATCGCCGAAGTGACGATGCCCTTTGACGAAAAACTGGTGGGCGATCCGGAAACCGGCGTGATTCACGGGGGCGCGGTTTCGGCCCTGATGGATACAGCCTGCGGTGCGGCGGTGGTTTCGCACCCTGCATCGCCGATCGGCACGGCGACGATCGACCTCAGAATCGACTACATGCGCGCCGCCGGGCGGGGCGAGGCGATCACCGCGCGCGCACATTGCTATCACGTCACCCGTTCGGTCGCCTTCGTCCGCGCCACCGCCTATGACACGGACCGTGACCGCCCGGTTGCAACGGTGAATGCGGCCTTCACCGTCGAGCGCACCAGCAAAGGCAGCAACCCATGAGCCGCCCGCGCCCGGAGGCGGCACAACAGGTGCGCCAGCGCCGCGACGAGGCCCTGAACGCGCTGACCGAAGGCGTGCCCTATATCCGGTTTCTGGGCATCCGTTTCGACCGGCGCGGCGACGAACTGACGGCACTGCTGCCATTTGACGACATGTTGATCGGCAACCCGATGCTGCCCGCGTTGCATGGCGGCGTTACGGCGGCGTTTCTGGAGGTGACGGCCATCGTGGTGCTGAGCTGGCATATCGCGCTGCGAAAGATGGAAAACGGGCATCGGGCTGTCGACGAATGGGACATGAAACATTTACCGCGTATGCCGAAAACCATTGATTTCAGTACCGATTATCTGCGTTCGGGCCTGCCGCGTGACGCCTATGCCCGTGCCTCGGTCAATCGTTCCGGGCGGCGGTACGCCTCGGTGCAAGTCGAGGCCTGGCAGGACAACCGCGCGCGCCTGTTCGCGCAGGGCACCGGGCATTTCCTGATGCCGGTTGCCGATGGCTGACATCGGCCCGGCCAGCCTGACCCATCGACGGGTTCTGAAAATCGCCGTACCCATCGTTCTGGCCAACGCCACGATACCGCTGCTGGGGGTGGCCGATACCGGGGTCGTGGGCCAGCTTGGCCATGCGGTGCCGATTGGCGCCGTCGGAATCGGCGCGGTGATCGTGACCGCGATTTACTGGATATTCGGGTTTCTGCGCATGGGAACCACGGGGCTGACATCACAGGCACTGGGCGCGGGGGATATGCCCGAGGTGCGGGCGCTGCTGGTGCGTGCCCTGCTGACCGGGCTGACGGGCGGACTGTTGCTGATTGTCCTGCAGACACCGCTGACATGGGCGGCATTCCGCATTTCGCCGGCATCGCCCGAGGTCGAGGCACTGGCCCGGAGCTATTTCGCCATTCGCATCTATTCCGCACCCGCCGCGATTTCTGTCTTCGGGATGACCGGCTGGCTGATCGCGCAGGAGCGGACCCGGACCGTGCTGTTGCTGCAATTGTGGATGAACGGGCTGAACGTCGCGCTCGATTTCTGGTTCGTGCTGGGGCTGGGCTGGGGCGTCGACGGCGTTGCGCTGGCCACGTTTCTGGCCGAATGGTCCGGGCTGGCGCTGGGGCTGATGCTGTGCCGGGCGGGCTGGGCGCAGGGTGCATGGCGGGACCGGCGGCGGATATTCGATCTGGCCAGATTGCGGCGCATGCTGGTGGTCAATGCCGATATCATGGCACGCTCTGTTCTGTTGCAGGCCTCGTTTCTGTCGTTTCTTTTTCTGGGGGCCGGGCTGGGCGATGTCACGCTGGCCGCCAATCAGGTGTTGATCCAGTTTGTCCATATCACGGCCTACGCGCTGGACGGTTTCGCTTTTGCCGCTGAAAGTCTGGTCGGGCAGGCCATCGGTGCCCGGATGCGCTCGTCGCTCAGGCGGGCGGCGGTGTTGACGTCGCTGTGGGGCGGCCTGATCGTGGTGACGCTTTCGGTCGTTTTCGCCGCGACCGGCCGCGACGTCGTCGCGTTGATGACAACCTCGGACGCGGTGCGCGCCGAAGCGGGCCTGTATCTGGTCTGGTTGGTTGCGGCGCCGCTGATCGGGATCGCCTCGTGGATGCTGGACGGGATTTTCATCGGGGCCACGCGCACCCGCGACATGCGCATCGCGATGCTGATTTCGGTTGCCGTCTACGCCGTGGCGGTGGCCGTCTTGCTGCCGGCGCTGGGCAATCACGGATTATGGGCGGCGCTGATGGTGTTCTTCGTCGCCCGGGCCGTAACCTTGGCGCTGCGGTATCCGGCGCTGGAGGCCGCGGTGCGCGAACCCCTGAGCTGACCGGTTTTTTCGCGGCTATACCTGGGCGATGTGATGGCTTTTCTGGTGGAGGCTGGGCCATGCCGACGGCGTGCAATTCTGGAAACGCAGGACTGCGTTCTTCGCGTTGATCGGGCTCTGGGGTCTTGGCGGCTGTCTTGATTCCCGGCCCGTCCGGAAATCGCGGACCGGTTGCCACGGCGCGCCGGACGGCAGCCCAGTCGCCGATCGACCGGTTGATGGCAAGACTACCCGCGAATCCGACGTGTATTCTGACCGGCGCATGTGTTGGCTGGCGCTGTGGATGACTGGCGCTGTGGATGACTGGCGCATTTGTCGATGCGTGATTGGGTGGACTGGCGCCTTGGTCAATCGGCGTTGTCGTCGATAGGCGATTTGGTGGGTCCGGCCAAATGATACCTGATAATCTGGCGGACCGGTAAACCGGTGGACCGACAATCCGGTGGACCGACAATCCGGCAGATCAGTAAACTGGTCGTCTAGAAAACCAGTCGACCAGACGACCAGTAAACCAGTCGACCGGTAAACCAGCCGACCAGTAAACCGGCAGATCAGTAAACCGGTAAGCCGGTCGACCGGTAAACCGGTAAACCAGAAAACCAATAAACCAGAAAACCGGATTATTGGATCATTTATT
>CAZRLO010000124.1:0-7416 GCA_964600965.1 uncultured Rhodobacter sp. | reverse complement strand
TTCGGGCTGCAGGCGGAGGTGGACTTCCCAGAGGCGCGGCGCGCCCAATGGCGCGCGCTTTCAGGAGCCTTGCCCATGCGACGATATTCCGCCTTTGCCATCGCCCGCGAAGCCGCCCGCTATCATACCGGCTGGGAA
The DNA here is from genome assembly GCA_964600965.1 of uncultured Rhodobacter sp. Classification (GTDB taxonomy): domain Bacteria; phylum Pseudomonadota; class Alphaproteobacteria; order Rhodobacterales; family Rhodobacteraceae; genus UBA5972. The sequence continues at coordinate 7,278 of CAZRLO010000124.1, read as the reverse complement.
CGCGCGTGGCGCTCGCCCGCGCCAAAGAAGGCATATGATGTCGTGATCGTCGGCGCCGGGGGGCACGGGCTGGCGACGGCCTATTACCTTGGCAGGAACCACGGCATCCGCAATGTCGCCATTATCGAAAAGGGCTGGCTGGGCGGCGGCAATACCGGGCGCAACACCACGATCATCCGCTCGAATTACTTGCAGGACGAAAGTGCGGCGATTTATGAAAAGGCCCGATCGTTATACGAGAACCTGTCGCAGGATCTGAACTACAACGTCATGTTCAGCCCGCGCGGCGTGATGATGCTGGCCCAGACCGAGCACGAAATCAGGGGCTACAAGCGCACCGAGCACGCCAACCGCCTGCAAGGGGTGGAAACGCGGTTCATCTCGCCCAAAGAGGTCAAGAAACTGGTGCCGATCATTGAACTTGGCGGCCCGCGCTATCCGGTGCTGGGGGCGCTGTGGCAACCGCGCGGCGGCACGGCGCGGCACGACGCGGTGGCGTGGGGCTATGCCCGCGCCTGTTCTGACATGGGCATGGACATCCTCCAGAAATGCGAGGTGAACGGGATTAAACAGAAGAATGGTCAGGTGACCGGGGTTCGGACCACCAAGGGCGAAATCACCTGCAAAAAGCTGGGGCTGGTGGTCGCCGGGCATTCGGGGCTGTTGGCGGAAATGGCCGGGTTCCGGTTGCCGATCGAAAGCGTGTCGTTGCAGGCGCTGGTCAGCGAGCCGATCAAGCCGTGCATGGATGTCGTCGTGATGGCCAACACCGTCCATGGTTATATGAGCCAGTCCGACAAGGGCGAGATGGTGATCGGCGGCGGGGCCGACGGGTTCAACAACTATACGCAGCGGGGCTCGTTCCATCATCTGGAGGAAACCGTGCGCGCCCTGATCGAGACCTTTCCGATTGTGTCGCGCCTGAAAATGCTGCGCCACTGGGGTGGGATCGTGGACATGACCGGAGATCGTTCGCCCATCGTGTCAAAAACGCCTTTGGGCGGGACGTTCATAAACTGCGGCTGGGGCACCGGTGGGTTCAAATCTATTCCGGGGAGTGGCTGGGCGATGGCCGAAATGATGGCAACGGGCGAGCCGGGCGATCTGGCGGCGGGTTTCGGGCTGGACCGGTTCCGCGAAGGGCGGTTTATTGATGAAAGCGTGGCGGCGGGGGTGGCGCATTGATGGGCTTTTTGCTTCACAGATATTTCGCAAAACGCGAGGTCAGCGCCCGACCTGGAGGGTGCGAAGTGCCCGTCTTGCGATTGCACGCTTTCAGCGTGACGCGCAGGTCGGGCGCTGACCGGGAATACATCCCGGTCGGTCTGTTTTATAAGCGTGCGTTAGCGATGGCGACCGCTGTGATTTTTTTCGCTGCCCCCCCTGCCCTCGCCAAACACAACGGCGCCGAACTCGCGCAAAACCACGGCAATTTCCGCATCATCGGCATCGCCGCCAAAAACTCCTGCGCGGCGCAGACCGATCAGCTCAGCACCGGCGCGAAACTGGTGGCTCTTTCGATCTATTGGCGGCCCGATGAAAGCATCCATCTCTTGTTTCGCCATCCCGACGTCGACCCCGCCAAGGGAAAGACCAAGCTCCGCTTCCGCTTTCCGGACGGTACCGACCTTGCCTTCAACATGACCCCGGTCGGCACCATGCTGCAAATGCCTCTGGGGCTGGCCCACAACATTCCGACGCTGTTTTACGCCGTCAAGAACAACCCCAATGTCGAAATCGACATCATCGGGATCGATGACAAGCTGAAACTCGATCTCGCAGAGTGGCCCGCGGTCTGGGACGCGATGGAGGCGTGCGGCACATGGCTGGAATGAACCTAGGAGGCGACAAATGCTGATCCTGACCTGTCCCTGTTGCGGCATTGCCGCCGATGAAACCGACCTTGCGCCGGGCGGCGAGGCGCATATCACGCGCTTTGGTTCCGAAGCGTCCGAGGCCGATTTCGAGGCCTATCTTTTTCACAAGAAAAACCCGCGCGGGGTTCATTTTGAACGCTGGCGGCACGCGTTTGGCTGCGGCAAGTGGTTTCATGCCGCGCGCGATACCCTGACGCTGGAAGTGTTCGGGACCTATTCGGCGCAAACCCTGACCCCGCCCAAGGCATTGATTGCCAAGATCAAAAAGAAACGCCCCGATTGGGAAGGCTTCGCGAAATGAGCACCAGACTTGCCACGCATGGCCGCCTGATCGATCGCAATCAGCCGCTCGAATTCACCTTCAACGGCCGGCGCCTCAAAGGGGTGCGGGGCGACACGCTTGCCTCGGCGCTGCTGGCGAACGGGCAGACATTGCTGGGTCGTTCGTTCAAATATCACCGCCCGCGCGGCATCGTCGCGGCGGGCCCCGAGGAACCCAACGCGCTGGTCGGTCTGGGCAAGGCCGGTACGTTCGAACCGAACCAGCGGGCGACGACCACGGAACTGTTTCAGGGCCTGACCGCGATCAGCCAGAACCACTGGCCCAGCCTCGATTTCGACATCGGCGCCGCCAACAGGATGATGTCGCGGTTCTTTCCGGCTGGGTTCTATTACAAGACCTTCATGTTCCCGCGATTCGCCTGGAAGCATGTGTTCGAGCCGGTGATCCGCAGCGCCGCCGGTCTGGGCAAGGCCCCCAAACACCGGGACGCCGACAAATACGAGTATTTCTATGCCCATGTCGACGTTCTGATCGTCGGCGGCGGGATTGCCGGGCTTGCGGCGGCACTGCAGGCCGGAACGGCGGGCGCAAAGGTTCTGCTGGTCGAACAGACCGCCGATTGGGGTGGCCGCGCGGTCGTTGACGGGGTCGAGATCGACGGCAAACCCGCCGGAGACTGGGTTGCCGAGACCGTGACGAGTTTGCAGGCGATGGAAAACGTCACCCTTCGCAACCGGATGATGGGTGCCGGGGTCTATGATCACGGTTTCGCGCTGGGATACGAACGCCTGAAAGACCATGCGCCTGAATTGACCGGCCCACGCCACCGGTTGTGGCGCATCCGGGCACGGCGCATCGTCACCGCGACCGGCGCAATCGAACGGCCCTTGTCCTTTGCGGGCAACGACATTCCCGGCGTGATGCTGGCCGGTGCCGTGCGCGATTATGCCATCAATTTCGGCGTCAGCGTCGGCGACCGTACAATTGTCGTGACCAATAACGACGACGCCTATCGCACCGCGATTGCGCTGGTTGAGGCGGGGTTGACCGTGCCGGCAATCATCGACGCACGGGTCGAGGCCACGGGCCAACTGCCTGAAAAGGCCCGTGAACTTGGCATCCGGGTTGAGGTCGGCAAGGCCATCGGCAAGGTCCGGGGCGGCAAGCGGGTCGAGGGCGTGACGCTGTGCGCGCAGGCTGGCGAAGGTGCGACGCTTGAGGAAATCAAATGCGATGCGGTGGCGATGTCTGGCGGTTGGTCGCCGGTCGTGCATCTGTGGTCGCATTGCGGCGGCAAGCTGAATTGGGACGCGGATCAGGCGATGTTCCGCCCCGACGCCAAGCGCCCGCCGCTGGGCCATGACGGCACCGGTTTCGTGATCGCGGCGGGTACGGCGAATGGCCATCTGGCGGCGGCGGCGGTTGCCAAGGATGCGGCGGCGGCGGGCAGAAAGGCGGCCAGGGAAACCGGCCACAAGCCCGGCACGGCGAAAGCCCCCAAGGCGACGTCGCTGCCCGAGGCTCCGATGCTGCCGGTCTGGTCGATGCCGCAGGGCGCCAGCGTGAAACTCCGCGCCAAGACCTGGCTCGACTACCAGAACGACGTGAAGGTTTCCGACCTGCGACTGGCCGCGCAGGAAGGGTTCGAAAGCGTCGAACACGCCAAACGCTATACCACGCTGGGCATGGCTTCGGATCAGGGAAAACTTAGCAATATCAATGGCTTGGCCGTTCTTGCGGATGCGCTTGGCAACGACATTCCCGAGGTCGGCACCACCACGTTCCGCCCTCCCTATCACCCGATCAGCTTTGGCGCGATTGCCGGGGATGCGCGGGGCGAACTGTTCAAACCGGTTCGCCAAAGCCCGGTGCATGACTGGATCGACGCCCATGGCGGGCATTGGGAACCTGTCGCCGACTGGCGGCGGCCCTATTGCTATCTACAGGGGAGCGAAAGCGTCACCGAAGCGGTCATCCGCGAAATCAACAACACCCGCAACAATGTCGGGCTGCTGGATGCCAGCACGCTGGGCAAGATCGTCGTGCGTGGACCGGATGCGGGCAGGTTCCTCGACATGCTTTACACCAACATGATGAGCAATCTGAAGGTCGGGCGGTGTCGCTACGGGTTGATGTGCACCGAGAACGGTTTTCTTTCGGATGACGGTGTGGTCGCCCGGCTGGACGATCAGACCTTCCTTTGCCACACCACGTCCGGCGGGTCGGACCGCATCCATGCCTGGATGGAAGAATGGCTGCAAACCGAATGGTGGGATTGGAAGGTCTATACCGCCAACGTCACCGAACAATACGCGCAGATCGGCATTGTCGGCCCGAACGCGCGCAAGGTGCTCGACGCGATGGGGGTCAAAGGCATCGACCTTTCGCCCGAGGGCCTGCCGTTCATGGCCTTCGCCGACGGCACGATCGCCGGCATCCGCGCCCGGCCCTACCGGATATCGTTCTCGGGCGAGCTGTCTTACGAGGTTGCGGTGCCCGCCGCGCAGGGACAGGCGTTCTGGGACGCGGCCCTTGCCGCAGGCGCGGCCTTTGGCATCCAGCCCTACGGCACCGAGGCCCTGCACGTCATGCGCGCCGAAAAGGGGTTCATCATGATCGGCGACGAAACCGACGGCACGGTGATCCCGCAGGATCTGAACCTCGGCTGGGCGATTTCCAGGAAGAAAGCTGATTTTCTGGGCAAACGCGCACAGTTGCGCAGTTTCATGCAGGCCCCAGACCGCAAACAACTGGTCGGGCTCCTGACCGAAAATCCGCAAGAGGTGCTGCCCGATGCCGCCCACGCCGTCGAGGGGCCGAAACGCGCGAACGGTGCGGAAAACATCATCGGGCATGTGACGTCGACCTATTATTCGCCCACGCTGGGCCATTCGATCGCGATGGCGCTGATCAGGGGTGGATCAAGGCGCATGGGCGAAACGCTGACCTTTCCCGTCAGCAAGGAAAAAGTGATCCGGGCCAAGGTGGTCGATCCGGTTTTTCTGGACAAGGAAGGAGCGCGCCAGAATGTCTGAAGCGGTTTCGGTGATGAAAGGTGCTGCATTTTCCGGCGCGGTGCGGGTGGCGGATGCGGGCCTTCGGGGCATGATCACGCTGAGGGGTGATCTGGGCAACGAAAATCTGGCGGCGGCGGTGAAATCTGCGGTCGGGCTGGCGGTGCCCAAGGCGCGTGGGATCAAGGAGGGCAAGAAAGGCGCGGTTGCGTGGATGTCGCCGGACGAATTGCTGCTGATCTGCGATTACGCCCGTGCCGAAGAAACGGTGGCCGGGCTGGAAACCGCGCTGTCCGGCGGTCATTTTCTGGCGGTCAACGTCTCGGATGCGCGGGCGATCTTCACGCTGACGGGTGCTGGCGTCCGCGACGTGATCGCCAAGGGTGCGCCGGCCGATCTGTCGCCAAAGGCCCTGCCCGTCGGTGAAATCCGCCGCACCCGGATCGGCCAGCTTGCGGCGGCCTTCTGGTTGTCGGACGCCGAAACGCTGCATGTCGTCTGCTTCCGATCCGTCGGGGCGCATCTGTTCAAATGGCTGTGCAATGCCGCCGAAAGCGGAAGTCTGCCGGAATTCCTGTGAGGCATCCCCGATGATTGCGGATATCCCGGCAGACGCGCCTTGGCGCGGTGCACGGGCACAGATTGAAACCGCTTCATCCCGGCAGAACCCGCGTGCCCAACTCGTTGCGCCTTGCTTGGGAAATCGCGATGCCGGGCGGCGGCCAATGATGCGCGGCGGGATTGCGCCCCTGATCCCGCGCAATCGGCAAAGCCGGTGCGCCGCAGATTAGGCCGGCACCAGCCACGCGATATGCTTCGGGCATTCGGGCCGGCGGAATGCGGCGGTTTCAACGATTGCCCGGGCCGAAAAAAGCGAATTCCGGCCAAAAACTGTTTCCAAATCTGCAAAAAACACATTCCTGAACGTCTATTGGCGCAAATTCGCCGCTTTCCCGGTCCAGAGATCGTCTCGTTAAAGTGTGTACGGGCCAGATCAGGAGGCCGCGATGATCGGACTAAAACCAATCGCCGTTTTGGCGGCAACGTTACTGCAGGTGGGGTGCAGTAACGTTGTCACCACCCGTAACCTGCCGCTGGAGCAAATTCCGACCAGCACCATGCCCGCCGATACCGGGATCAAAAGCTCGCAGAGCATGTCGTGGCACGTAAAGGACGTGCGTGTCAGCGTTCCGGAGACGCTGACAGTATCAGAGGCCAACCTTTACCTGCCAAAATCCGACATCGTCTGGCGCGAGGACCCGCATGGCGACCGCCGTGCGCAGGTCGCGACCATCATGGAAATGGCGGCTTCGCAAGCAGTGATCGGGTTGGAGGGCAGCGCGCCGGTTTACCTTGATATCGAAGTGCAGCGTTTTCACGCACTCAGCCAAAAGGCGCGCGCGACCGTGGGCGGGGTTCACACGATCTTTTTCGATATCGTGATCCGTGACGTTGCCACCAATGTCGCCCTGACCGACCCGATGCCGATCGAAATCCGGCTGAAGGCCTATGGCGGTCAAAAGGCGATCGACGCGGAAATGCGCGGGGAAACCCAGAAATTGCGCATCACCCGCGAAATCGCGTCGGTCACACGGAAATATCTCGGAATCTGATCCTTTCGGGGCTGGAGGGAACAGGATAGGAGGAAGGGATGACGCACCCTTCCTCTTATCCCGTTTTGCGCCTGCGCCCGAACAAGTCGGCGCAGAAAATTCGTTTCGGGTATCCGTGGGTTTTCGCGGATGAACTGGTGATGGATCGCCGGGCCCGCAAGATCGCGGCCGGTGCGATTGTCCTGTTGCAGGATGCCGAGCGCCGGATGCTGGGAATTTGCGCTTTCAATCCGGCCTCGAAAATCGCGTGCCGGATGCTGGACCGCGACCCGGACGCGGTGATCGGCACCGACTGGATTGCGGCGCGGCTGCAAACCGCGCTGGCCCTGCGGGAACGGTTGTATGACACGCCATATTACCGGCTGGTTCACGCCGAGGCCGATGGCTTGCCGGGGGTGATCATCGACCGCTTCGGCGATACCGCCGTGATCCAGCCCAATGCGGCCTGGGCCGAGACGCATCTGACGCAACTGACCGCAGCCCTGGGGGCA
>CAZRLO010000123.1:0-7536 GCA_964600965.1 uncultured Rhodobacter sp. | reverse complement strand
TCGATGCCCATGATCCTGCGAAAAAGCATGCACCGATGATGACGACGGCGGATATGTCCATGCGCTTTGACCCGATTTATGGACCCATCGCCAAGCGGTTCCTCGATAACCCGGACGAATTCGAAGAGGCTTTCGCCCGCGCCTGGTTCAAGCTGACCCACCGCGACATGGGCCCGAAATCGCGTTATCTGGGTGCGGAGGTTCCGGCCGAAGATCTGATCTGGCAGGATCCGGTTCCCGCCGCCGCGCATGATCTGATCGATACCGATGACGTCGCAGCCCTGAAGGCGGACATTCTGGGTTCCGGCCTGTCGGTCTCCGATCTGGTTTCCACCGCCTGGGCCTCGGCCTCGACCTACCGTGGCTCTGACAAACGCGGCGGCGCGAACGGCGCGCGCGTCCGCCTGGCACCGCAAAAGGACTGGGAGGTCAATCAACCCGCCAAGCTGGCAAACGTATTGGCCGCACTGAATTCGGTGCAGTCGGCCTTTAACAGCGCACAGTCAGGTGCCAAGGCCGTTTCACTCGCCGATCTCATCGTGCTGGGCGGATGCGCGGCGGTCGAAAAGGCGGCCCGGGACGCCGGCCACGCCGTCAATGTGCCATTCACGCCGGGCCGGAGCGACGCGCCGCAGGACCAGACAGATGCGGAGTCTTTCAATGTTCTGGAGCCTGTCGCCGACGGTTTCCGCAACTACCAGAAAACCCGGTACAGCGTTTCCGCGGAAGAGATGCTCATCGACAGGGCGCAGCTTCTGACCCTGACCGCGCCTGAGATGACGGTGCTGGTCGGCGGTATGCGGGTTCTGGGCGGAAATACGGGCGGGTCCGATCATGGGGTGTTCACCGATCGCCCCGGCACTCTGACCAACGACTTTATCGTCAATCTGTTGGATATGGGCACCGAATGGACACCGACATCGGACGATGAACAGGTATTCGAGGGCCGCGACCGGTCCTCGGGGGCGGTAAAATGGACCGCCACCCGTGTGGATCTTGTCTTTGGCTCGAACTCGCAACTTCGCGCCCTGTCGGAAGTCTATGGCAGTGCCGATGCCGGACAGGCATTCGCGGAAGATTTCGCGGCGGCCTGGGACAAGGTGATGACCCTGGATCGGTTTGACCTGAGTTGATGCAGGCGCGGCAGCTGCATTACGCCGTACAAAACTTCATAAGGCGCTCGCCATTCGCGGGCGCCTTTACGATTTTTCGGCCGCCCGTTACCCGATCAGATCGCTCTGTCTGCCCGACATCCGGTAATGACGCCGCAACCGCTGCAATGCGATTTTCAGCACGATCTTGCCGGATCGCGCCGACCAGCCCATGCGTTTTTCGGCCAGCTCCATACCTTCAAGAAAACAACAGCAACGCAAAGCCACATCTCCCAATCCGGGACCGAGGTCTGCTAGCGCGCGTGCAACCCTGTCCCGGGCGCCCTCTGGACCGTTGACGTTTGCGGCGGTTGAAAACCCGCCACGGTCGCCAGCGGTCAGAAACCGGTCCCAGTTTTGCGCCACACGTGGACCCATCTGCGCTAGTTCAAAATCCTCGCGCAGACGCTCTCCGGCCTCGACCAGTTCGGCATTGAGAAACGGCTTGCCGTTACGTCCCTTGCGCCGCGCTATCGCGGCCAATGGACTTTCCATGGCATTATACCGGATCCGCTTTGAGTTTGGCGATTGGTCCAGCCGCACCTCGCGCTCTGCCCATTTCCGGTGCTGATCGCCGAAAACCGAAGGGGCTTCGGAAAACCCCTGTCTCGCCGCCTCGCGCTCTGCCAATAATCGTTTGAGCGCGGCCCGGCCCGAAGAACCCAAACCATAACGCGCAACCTTCCCCTGACTACGCAATTCGATCCAGTCCTTCACGACAAATGCCTCGGCAACTTGACGGTCAAGAACAGCGGTTCGTACCGTGCGCCCCTCTGGCGTTTCACGAACCACGACTGCCTTTTCCATGCCCGGCGCAATCGCCAGACAGGCCTCTGGTTCTCCGAGCCGCCGCATAATGCGGCGTGCCTCGCTTTCTAACTTTGCTTCATCGGGCAGGCCGGAACCAGGCGTTGGGGATTGCGCCATCATTTCTGTCTGATCCTTGGTTGGGGGGTTGCAATTCAATCGGGCGGCCACTGCCAGTCGTTCAAGCGCGACGTCCAATAGCGGGTCATCCCGGCGGGTTTCGTTTCGGCGGATATGGCGGTGAACGGTCGACGCGTGGCACCCGGCAGCCCGGGCCAAAGCGCGAATTGTTGTTCCCTGCTCGATGTGCATCAGATAATGATGCACATCGTCGGGCAACCAGTTTGGATAGGCAGTTTGCCCATGGCGTTGGATCGCTCCATCCGTCATGCATGACGTCCTGTTATTTTTGTGGTCTCGAGCCTGGACCCAAAATAACCGGCATACGATCAGCAACTGGCGCGGTTTCGGTCCAATTTCTAACAATCTAAGATTGTATTTATTTCGATTCAGTTAAAATCCACAGGAAAGGGTGTGAATCCTTTTCAACTTTATCAACAATATGTTAATCGCCTGATCGGGGAAAATATTTTCCCGCAACAGGCGAGTCGTACAGATCAATAATTCCTGCGCAACACATCGCAAGGAACCTGTGAATTGACCGATTCAGTTACACTCGTCCAGTCGCTGCGCCGTCCAAAGCTTCTGGTCCGTGCGGCGTTGCTCGGACGCGCAAATTACAATCGCAACCGGGTGCTGAAGCGCCTCATCCGCGGCCTCACAACCCCGTCACCACAGCGGGCAATCATGTCGCTGCTACCGGTCGAGGCCAACCTTGAGGCGGCGCGCTGCACGGGCGACGCTTCGTATCGGGCCTCTCGTCATGTCGAAGTGTTGATCGCGTTGCTGGCCGAGGCGCATTTTCTGGCACGTTCCTGACCCGGAATTCTTCGCCTCCGGAGGTTCAGATCAGACAAAGCTGTCGGGTTCGGACTCTTTCCTTTTGTCCACGAACGCGCGCAACGCCTCGTTTATTGCCGGGTCAATCTGCGGCTGCTGATAGTCGCTCAACAGCTTTGCCACCCGCTCCGCCGCCAGCGCTTGGGTATCGCGCGCGCCCTCTTCATCCCAGGTTTCAAACGGTTTGTAGTCCAGCAGATCGGACCGCCAGAATGCCTGTTTGAAATTTTCCTGGGTGTGGGCGCACCCCAGGTAATGACCGCCCGGCCCCACTTCGCGGATTGCATCCATCGCCTGGGCGTTTTCGTCCACCGTTACGCCCTCGGCCAGTTTGTGCAGAATGCCAAGCTGATCGGCGTCCATGACGAATTTTTCGTAGGAACTCACCAGCCCGCCCTCTAGCCAGCCGCAGGCATGCAGCATGAAATTCACCCCTGACAGCAACGCCATGTTCAGCGAATTCGCAGTCTCGTACCCAGCCTGCGCGTCCGGCAGTTTCGATCCGCAGAACGATCCGCCGGACCGGAATGGCAGGTTCAGACGCCGGGCCAGCTGACCCGCACCATAGGTGATCTGGCTGGCCTCGGGCGTGCCGAATGTCGGCGCGCCGGAATTCATGTCGATCGAGGTGACGAAGGCACCCATGATCACCGGTGAGCCGGCGCGGATCAGCTGACTGTAGGCGACGCCCGCCAGCACTTCGGCCAGCACCTGCGTAAGCGTTCCGGCGATCGACACTGGCGCCATCGCACCGCCAACGATAAAGGGCGACACGATGCTTGCCTGGTTGGCCGCGGCAAAAACCTCCAGCGCGCCCATCATCGTCGCATCGAAGGTCAGTGGAGAGTTGATGTTGACCAGCGAGGTCATCACCGTGCGGTCGTTCAGCCCGCCAAACAGGATATCGGCCATATCGACCGAATCCTGGGCCCGCGACGGCTCCGTCACCGAACCCATGAACGGTTTGTCGCTCAGCGTCATATGCGCCAGCAACATGTCCAGATGCCGTTTGTTGACCGCGATATCCGTCGGCTCGCACACGGTGCCGCCGGAATGGTGCAGCCATTTCGACATATATCCGAGTTTTACGAAATTGCGGAAATCCTCGATCGTCGCATAGCGCCGCCCGCCGGCAAGATCGCGCACGAAGGGGGGACCGTAGACCGGGGCCAGCACCAGATTGCGCCCGCCGATTTCCACGTTGCGGTCTTGGTTGCGAGCGTGCTGGGTGAATTGTGCAGGCGCGGTCGAACATAGCTGACGGGCCAGTCCGCGCGGGATATGCACCCGCTCGCCTTGAACATCTGCCCCGGCATCGCGCCACCGTTTCAGCGCCGCCGGATTTTCGACAAAATTGACCCCGATTTCCTCCAAAACCGTTTCGGCGTTGGCCTCGATGACTTCCAACGCCTCTTCGTTCAGGATTTCGAAGTTCGGAATATTGCGGGTGATGAACCTGGCACTGTCGAAATGTACCGCGCTGCGCTCTGCGCGCCGTGCCGCTCCACCGCCGCCCCGTGCGCGCCGTCTGGTGCCTGCTTCAGCCATTGGCCAGATCCTTCAGAACATTTTTACAATGGTGATAGCGTGTCTCGGCAATGCCGCGGCGGCAATTTGCGGCGGTTGAGGGGGGAAAGCGACATCCAATTCTACGGAAATTCGCTGACCCGTAACACTACGAACGTGGCGCCAAGGGCGGATTTGTCCTTTAGCGAAACCGCGGCCTTGAAACCCTCGAACCGGAATTCCCAGGCGTCGTAGAAGTCAGGGTGATTAACTGCTGCGTCGCGGGTTGATCCGGTCAGGCGTGGACACCTTTTCAGTTGAAAAATCAGGCGATCAAACGCGCGCCGCGAGGATAAAGACCGGTGCCCGAATTTCCAGCGGCAGACAAATCGCACGCCCTGCATATCGGCCGCCTGGCACCCTTGAAAATCCGGCTCGCCCTGGAAGACATCGAAAGGTGCAACTATCTGCTCGGACGTAAGAGCCTCGCAGAATTCCGCTGCCACCGCGCCGGTTCCGGAAAATCCGGCCAGGGCAGCACAAGGGCCGATATACCACCGGGCTCGCAACATATCCCGGTGTAACAGTCCCACGCGAGCAGGACAAATGCAGATCAATATTGTGCCGGACCGCGTGCGGCACTGGCGGCAAAGCCCACTTGCACACAACACGGCCCGGTCATAAACCGCCGGCATGAGCACCCATCAGCGCCTTCTCATCATCGATTTCGGCAGCCAGGTCACACAGCTTATCGCGCGCCGGTTGCGAGAGCTGCACGTCTATTGCGAAATCCACCCCTACCAGACCGTGACACCTGCGTTTGTGCAGAAATTCGCGCCGAAGGCGGTGATATTTTCTGGCGGTCCGGCCAGCGTAATAGACGAAGGCTCACCACGGCCGCCAATCGAAATTTTCGATTATGGCGTGCCGATCCTGGGCATCTGCTATGGCCAGCAGGTGATGATGCAGCAGCTTGGTGGCCGGGTCGAGGGCGGCAAAATCTCAGGCGGCGGCGGCACGGCGGAGTTTGGCCGCGCCTATGTGACGCCAAAGGGCGACTTGCCGCTGCTGGATGGCTGGTTTGAGGACGGGCGAGAGCAGGTCTGGATGAGCCATGGCGACCATGTCAGCCAACTGGCCCCGGGTTTCGAGGTCTTCGGCACGTCGCCCAATGCGCCCTATGCGATCACCGCCGACACCGAACGCCATTTCTATGCGGTGCAATTTCATCCCGAAGTGCACCACACGCCCAACGGCGCAAAATTATACGAAAATTTTGTCCGCCTGGCCGGATTCACCAGCGACTGGACCATGGGGGCCTACCGCGATGATGCAATCGCGAAAATTCGCGCTCAGGTCGGTGATGCAAAGGTGATCTGCGGGCTTTCCGGCGGCGTCGACAGTTCGGTCGCGGCGGTTTTGATACACGAGGCTATCGGCGACCAGTTGACCTGTGTTTTTGTGGACCACGGTCTGTTGCGTCAGGGCGAGGCGGAAGAGGTCGTCGCAATGTTCCGCGACAATTATAACATTCCGCTGATCCATGCCGACGAATCACAGCTTTTTTTAGGTGAGCTTGACGGTGTAAGTGAACCGGAAACAAAAAGAAAAACCATTGGCCGCCTGTTCATCGACGTGTTCCAGAAATACGCCGACCAGATCGAGGGTGCAAAGTTTCTGGCCCAGGGAACGCTCTACCCGGATGTGATCGAGTCGGTCAGTTTCTCCGGCGGTCCGTCGGTGACGATCAAGTCGCACCACAATGTCGGCGGCCTGCCCGAAAAGATGGGGCTAAAACTGGTCGAACCGCTGCGCGAGCTGTTCAAGGACGAGGTCCGCGCCTTGGGCCGTGAACTGGGCCTGCCGCAAAGCTTTATCGGGCGGCATCCTTTCCCCGGTCCCGGCCTCGCCATCCGCTGTCCGGGCGAAATAACCCGCGCCAAACTGAACATCCTGCGCGCAGCGGACGCGGTCTATATCGACCAGATCCGCAAACACGATCTGTACGACGAGATCTGGCAGGCCTTCGTCGCTATCCTTCCGGTCCGCACGGTCGGGGTGATGGGTGACGGGCGCACATATGACTACGCCTGCGCGCTGCGGGCGGTGACGTCCGTCGATGGCATGACCGCCGATTATTATCCGTTCAGCCACGAATTCCTGGGTGAGACCGCAACCCGCATCATCAACGAGGTGCCGGGCATCAACCGCGTGACCTATGACATCACGTCAAAGCCACCCGGAACGATCGAGTGGGAGTGACAAGAAAATTTGCACGGCAATATTGTCATTTGGTACTGCCGGAAATTTAGTGAAAAATGGCAGAGGCACCGCAAAGCGTGGCCATTTTCGATATAGACGCGATGCGCGCGGATTTTGCGGTGATGCAGGAAGGTATTGACCGTGTGGGCATTCGCCATCTGTCTCGGCCCGGATTTGACGGTCCGCTGGTCCAGGTGCCGATGTCGCCGCGCAACAGGCGGGAACCGATTACGTTGGACGATATCGCCGCCCTTCAACGCAAATGATTTTCCAGATCGCTCGACTCGTCCCCTTGCACCACTTTCAAACCACCTATAGCGCTGGTGCCATGAAGTATATTTTCCCGGCTCTGATTGTCTTTGGCAGCGCTTGCGCCGCGGCAGCCCAAAGCTTTTCCTGTGCCGGGCAGACGCCGGATTGGCAGTTGAACATGGACTCAGCGCAAGCACGGATGGTTTTCCCGGCAACGACCGAGATGGATGTAAAGCTGGCCACGCCCGCCGAGGGACAGGACTGGCCGCGTGCCTATACACTGGTGGGCGAACGCGACACCGCCATCGTGGTGATCGAACAAGAGAACTGTTCTGACACCGCGCCATTCCGTGCCCACGTCCTGACCCAGCGCGGCCAGACACCGATTTTTTTGACCGGTTGCTGCACCAGTTCTGAATGATCACAGGCCCCACCCTGCGCGCTGCGGTCTGGATGTTGGGAGCGATATTCTCGTTTACCGCCATGGCTGTTGCAGCCAGATCGCTGGCCGATGCCCACGATACTTTCGAAATCATGACATACAGGTCGGTCATCGGGCTGTTTATCGTTCTGACCGTGGCCCGGGCCCGCGGCACCC
>CAZRLO010000122.1:4831-7586 GCA_964600965.1 uncultured Rhodobacter sp. | reverse complement strand
CGCGATCACCTTGTCGTCGCGCAGGCTGCCTCCGGGCTGAATAACCGCCGTCGCCCCGGACTCTGCCGCCGCCAGCAACCCGTCGGCAAAGGGAAAGAATGCGTCCGATGCCACCACAGAGCCTTTCGCCGGCGTTTCCGGCAATTCAAGCTCTTCGGCCATCCGTTCCGCCTTTAGTGCCGCGATTGTCGAGCTGTCCAACCGGCTCATCTGACCGGCACCGATACCGACTGTCGCGCCGTTTTTTGCATAGACAATCGCGTTGGACTTGGTGTGTTTGGCAATGGTCCAGGCGAAACGCAGGTCAGCCACTTCCGCCTGTGTCGGCGCGCGTTTGCTGACGACGCGCAAATCGGTGGGCGAGATGCAGCCATTGTCCTTGTCCTGCACCAGAAACCCGCCCGATACCTGCCGCACCGACAACAACACCCGATCAGGATTGGCCAGCCGCTCGGTCGTAAGCAGACGCAGGTTCTTTTTACCGGCGAAAATCGCGCGTGCTTCGGCGTCGGCACCGGGGGCGATGACAACCTCAGTGAAAATCTCTGTTATCGCCCGCGCAGTTTTCGCATCCAGCGGCTGGTTCAGTGCGACGATACCACCAAACGCGCTGGTCCGGTCGCAGTCAAAGGCGCGGCGATACGCCTCTGCCAAAGTCGCGCCATGGGCAACACCGCAAGGATTGGCATGTTTGATAATCGCACATGCGGGACCATTCTCTGGCCGGAACTCGCTGATCAACTCATAGGCCGCGTCGGTGTCGTTTATATTGTTGTAACTCAGTTCCTTGCCCTGATGCTGCACCGCGCTGGCAACACCGGGTCTACCAGTGCCGTCGGTGTAAAACGCTGCCCGCTGATGGGGATTTTCGCCGTAGCGCAGTGATTGCGCCAATGTGCCAGAGAATGCGCGGCGACGTGGTGCGTCCTCGCCGTTAGCTTTGGCCATCCAATTCGACACCGCTGCATCATAATCCGCGGTGCGCGCATATGCGGTCTGCGCGAGTTTCTGGCGAAATTCCGTGCCCGTCGCGCCGCCATTACGGTCCATCTCGGCCAGCACCGCGCCGTAGTCGTCCGCATCGACCACCACGGTAACAAACCTGTGGTTCTTTGCCGCCGCCCGGATCAACGCCGGACCGCCGATATCGATATTCTCGATGCAGGTGTCGTAACTGTCCCCCGCCGCCACGGTCTTCTCGAACGGATAGAGGTTCACCACCAACAGGTCGATCGCCCCGATCCCGTGCTCCGCCATCGCCGCCACATGACTCGCATCGTCGCGCCTTGCCAGCAGACCGCCATGCACCGCCGGATGCAATGTCTTGACCCGGCCATCCATCATCTCCGGATAGCCGGTCACATCGGCCACGTCCCGCACCGCCAGCCCGGCCTCGCGCAGCATCGCCGCCGATCCGCCGGTCGACAGCAGCTCGACCCCGCGCTCGGCAAGCCCGCTGGCAAATTCGACCAGTCCGGTCTTGTCGGACACGGAAATCAGCGCGCGGCGCACGGGCGGCAGATCAGTCATAGGTGGGGGTCCTCACTCGCTCATCATCTCGCTGTCATCGCGCTCCAGATCGCGGATGTGGCTCGGCGTATCCTGCGCCTTGGCCAAGGTCCAGCGAATGCGTGTGGCATACTGCATCGCGCGCGCAGACAGAACGATCTGTTTTGTCGCGCGCGGCTTCAGGCGGCCTTTTTCCAGATATACGCTCGGCTCCAGCGTCATTTGGGCCACGCCGTCATGGCGAAAAATCCAGATCTCGCCGCTTTTCAGCGCCAGAGACACCGCCGCCCCGCCCATGTCGATTGCCGCATCCACATCCGGGTGCAGATGAAACCGCACCCTAAACGCCAGACCCTGCAGCTTCACCCGGTCCTGGGCGGCATCGAATATCCGCTTATGCGCATCGGCCAAGGTCGCCAGCGTATCCTCGCCCGCCAGCCCGCGCCCGTTCAGCGACAAATCGACCGCGCGCAGATGGGTCAGGCCGTGAGTGGCGACATAGCCGTCATGGCCGGCCAGAATGCCCACACCGCCGGTATCGGCGTTGCGCCGCAGCCGCACATCGCGCGGCACATCCGCCAACAGGTCGTGACGGCCCCTGCCGAACCCGCGCCGCGCGCCAAGCCGCGACGACGATACCCCGCCCATTTCCAGCACCGAATGGGACGCCGTAGCGCGTCCGGCAACCGCCCATTTTCGACCAAACGGCAGGCCCGATCCGCAATTGACGATCAGCGGGCGACGCCCCGAGGTCAGCTCGATCGCCAACGTCGAGGCATGTGCGTTTTCCTGCCCGGGTCCGGTCGGCGGAGGGGCGGCATCCATAACCAAAGACGTGCGCCCTGCCGACAGCCGCGCAAACCCCATCGCCAGCCCGGTCTCCGCCGGTGTGCGCACTCCGGAACTGGCCAGCGCGTGATCCAGCCGCCCCTCAAGGCCCCGCCCGCCGCCGTGGAACCGCGCCAGCCCGCCATCGGCATGGCGCAATGCCCGCAGCGTCGGCGCGATCCGCTCGATCGCCCCGATCAGCGCTTTGGGCGGGATCTGCCCCGCTTCAGAAAGCGCCGAGGACGCCCAGTTCAGCAGGGTAAAAACCTCCAGCAATTCTTCCGGGTTGCGACCGGGCATACCACCGGAACGGTCGATCCGCGCCTCGCATTCCCGCGCCAGTGCTGCCACCGCCGGGGCCGCCTGCGCCTCCATCCCGATCAGTGCCAGACCGGCATAGATCAGCCCGGTCAGCGCC
>CAZRLO010000122.1:0-4821 GCA_964600965.1 uncultured Rhodobacter sp. | reverse complement strand
GAAGCGTACGGGCTCCGCCCATCTTCGGCGCGGCGGCACCCCCGGCGCGGTCGTGTGCCAGCGGCGGCTGAGGAATATCGTCTGCTGCCCGAGCGAGCGGTAATAGGCCTCCGAGGTCTCGCGCTCCTGTGCGTTCAGCAGAAATATCGCGTGGTTGATCCAGCGGATCAGCCGTCGACCGGTGCTTTCCGGCGTCCAGCCCGGCCCGGTTCCACCGCCGTAATGCGCGGTCCAGTCCTCGGTCCAGCGTTGCGCCTTTTGCCGCGCTAGCGCGTCGCCTGCGGCGGCCAGATCGTCCAGCCAGGTGAATCCGTGCAATTCAAACTCGAATGCCGCATCTGGAACCGCGAGGTCCCAGATCGATGCCTCCGGCGCCTCGATCATATGGCCCGCGATCAAAAAATTGCCCGCGCATAACTGCCGCCCGCGCGCCACCCGTCCAATAGTGCGCGGCTCGGGCTGCGAAATAAATCCCGCCGCCGCACGCCCGCGCGCCGCGCGCCGCGCGTGCCAACGGTTCATCCAGCGCGTCCAGCGCCCAGAGGATGATTCAGCTTGAAACACGAAATATTGCCTTGCCTCGGCTGGTGCTCACGCCATCGGTGCTTTTTTGGCAAACATACCCAGCCCGCGCGTTGCTGTCATGGCCTTATCGCCGCATCAGGCAGCTTTTCGCAGGGCGGCGACGAAAAACCCGTCCATTCCGCCCTGTTCTGCCCAATAATCCGGTCGCAGCCTCAGACCCTCCTGCCCCGACCATCCCTTCGGTAACCCGACCCGTTCAATCGCCGCCTTGTCGAGCACCAGGTCACGGTGCCGCACCAGTGCTGCCTCGATTTGTACCTCGCCTTCATCCGGCAACAGCGAGCAGGTGCAATAGACCAGACGCCCCCCGGGCCGCAAATGGGCCACTGCCCGGTCGATCATCGCAGCTTGCAGGCCGAACAAAGCGTTCCAGCCGGTACCGTCCTTGGCATAAGGCAGGTCCGGATGCCGCCGGATCGTGCCGGTGGCGCTGCATGGCGCATCCAGCAAGATCGCGTCGAACGGTGCGCCCGCCGGCCATTCCAGCGCGTCCGCCTTGATCAGATCCGCCGACAGCCCGGTGCGTTTGAGGTTTTCCGCCACGATCCCCAGCCGCGCGCCCGATACGTCCAGCGCAGTCACAACGGCCCCGGCGGCGGCTATTTGCATGGTTTTGCCGCCAGGTGCCGCACACATATCAAGCACGCGCTCGCCCCGCGCGGGCGCAAGCACGCGCGCGGGCATCGCGGCGGCCACATCCTGCACCCACCATCCGCCCGCGTCATCCCCCGGCAACGCCGAAACCTGCCCCGCGCCCGCCACTCTGACCGTGCCGCCGTGCAGCACAGACCCACCCAGCCGCTCGGCGATCCGCTGCACCGCCTCCGCGTCCCGAACCGTGACATCCAGCGGCGGACGCTGACAATGCACCGCCTCCATCGCCGCAACCGTGGGTTTGCCATAACCTGCTATCAACGGCCCGCGCAGCCATTTGGGCAGCCGCGGCACCGGCAGCTTCTGCCACCTTTCCAGATCAACGGCCACCCGCCGCAGCACCGCATTGACCAAACCGGCCATGGCCTGCCCGCGCGGCGATTTCCGGGCCAGCGACACCAGCACATCAACGGTGCCATGCGGGGCCGAACCATCGACCGCCATCTCGACGACACCCAGCCGCAATATGTTATGCACTTCCTCACCGGGACGCCGCTTCAGATACGGTCCCAGCATCCGGTCGGCGCGGTCCATCCAGCGCAGCGTTGTCAGCGCCAGCCGCTGTGCCCGCGCCCGGTCCTCCACCGGCAGCCTCTCCAGCGCACCCGGCAGCAATTCCGACAACAACCGCCCCTCGCCGGTGACCTGCCCCAGCAGGAACAGCGCCGATGCCCGCGCCGCTACACCCGCCTTTGCCATGCTGCTCTCTCCCGACTTCAAATCCGGCTCCACTGCGCCTATACCAAGCCATATTGCGCCACAAGGAAACCCGATGCCCGACGCAGACGACCCCGAACTCACGCCGCAGGCAAAGCGCGCCCTGGCCGAGGCCGAGGCCCGCCGCAAAAACCGCAAAGCCGCTGCACCGTGCAGGGAGCTAGGCGGCCGCGACGGCCCCGACCCGGCGCGCTTCGGCGATTGGGAAAAGAAAGGTATTGCGGTAGACTTCTAGCCGCGAAACATCTCCGGAACGCCGGGTCCCTGCTTCTACTTTTCACAAATACCTGCATTTCCGGCGCCGTATATCCGCGCCTGTCTCATCGGAATGCGTCACCTCTCAAGGCACAGAAATCGGCGCGCGGCAGCGCACATTCCGGCACCAAACCGCGCGGTGGCAGGCCCGCAATCAGCACTGTTCTCTGTCGATGTCGTCAATTGCTTCAACGCAAACCCAAAGCCTCAACTCAGCCCCAGCACATCCATCATGTCGTATTCACCGGGCTTCCTGTCCTGCCCCCAAAGTGCCGCCCGCAGCGCCCCCCTTGCGAACAAGCTCCGGTCAGAGGCCACATGCCGCAGCACCAGACGCTCACCCGCCCCGGCGAACATCACGTCATGCTCGCCGATGAGGTCACCGCCCCGGATCGCCGAAAACCCGATATCCCCGCGCCGCCGCGCCCCGGTCATCCCGTCGCGCCCGCGATCCGACACCTGCGCCAGATCCACTCCGCGTGCCTCCGCCGCCGCCTGCCCCAGCATCAGCGCGGTCCCCGATGGCGCGTCCACCTTCGCCCGGTGATGTGCCTCGATCACCTCGATGTCGAAATCCTCGTCCAGGGCCTCGGCCACCATCCGGGTCAGCTTGACCAGCAGGTTGACGCCCAGGCTCATATTGCCCGCCCGCACGATCACCGCATGCCGCGCCGCCGATTTCAGCGCCGCCAGATCATCGCCGCTCAGCCCGGTGGTCCCGATCACATGAACCGCCCGCGCCTGCGCCGCGATACGCGCGAATTCGACCGTCGCCGCAGGTGCCGTAAAATCCAGCACCGCCTGGGCCTTGGCGAACGGATCCAGCGGATCGTCGGTGACTGTGATCCCGATCGCCGCCCCGCCCATGGCCACCCCCAGGTCCTGCCCGACCCAACCGTGCCCGCCGCGTTCCACCGCACCGACCAGCCGCGCCTTGTCCGAGGCCAGCACAGTTTGTGCCAGCATCTGCCCCATCCGGCCAGACACACCCGTCACCACGATTCCGGGACAATCGATCATCGCATTCCGCTCCATCCGCTTCACCCCCGCTCTACTCGCATCCGCTTGGGCTTGCAAAGCCCGGCTTGCAGGGCGGATGCTTCCGGCATAAACGACCGCGCATGGCGAAACATCACATTCAATCTGCCGCCGGCCCGACGCAGCGCCAGTTGCGCGTGGGCGAGCTGATCCGGCGCACCCTGTCGGATGCGCTGAACCGCGGCGATATCCACGACCCCGATCTCAACCGGATGTCGATCACCGTGGCCGAGGTTCGCACCTCGCCCGATCTGCGCGTCGCCACCGCCTTCGTGCTGCCGCTGGGCGGGCAGGGCCGCGACGCGGCACTCGACGCGCTGCGTCGCAACCGCCATGAGCTGCGCCGTTCGGTCAACAAGGGCCTGACCCTGAAATTCTCGCCCGAACTGCGCTTCGTCATCGACGACAGTTTCGACCGGATGGACGAAACCCGCCGCCTGCTTGGCCGCGACGATGTCCGCCGGGACCTGGACAAGGGCTGATCCATGGCCCGCCGCGCCAAGGGCCGCGACATTTCCGGCTGGCTGATTGTCGACAAGCCTGCCGGGATCACCTCGACAGCCGTGGTCAACAAGGTACGCTGGGCCCTTGACGCCCGCAAAGCCGGCCACGCCGGCACGCTGGACCCCGCGGCCACCGGCGTTCTGGCCGTTGCCCTTGGCGAGGCAACGAAAACCGTTCCCTACGTGACCGACGCGCTGAAGGCATACCGTTTCACCATCCGGCTGGGCCAGGCCACCAACACCGACGACGCAGCAGGCGAGGTGATCGCCACATCCGACACCCGCCCGAGCTGCGACGATATCCGCGCCGCGCTGGCTGCATTCACCGGCGATATCGACCAGGTGCCGCCGCAATTTTCCGCCGTCAAGATCGATGGCGAGCGCGCCTATAAACGCGCCCGCGCGGGAGATGTGACCGAGCTTGCCGCCCGCCCGCTCTACGTCGATGCGCTGACCCTGACCGCCCGACCCGATCCCGACCATGCCGAATTGGAAATGACCTGCGGCAAGGGCGGCTATGTCCGCGCCATCGCCCGCGATCTGGGCACGGTGCTGGGCTGCCATGCGCATGTCACCACGCTGCGCCGCATCTGGTCAGGTTCATTTGACGCCGCAGACGGTGTGTCGCTGGATCAGATCGACGCGCTGGCCAAATCTCCCGATCTGGACAATCTTTTGCACCCGCTTGAAGACGGCCTCGCCAACCTGCCCGAATTGCGCTGCACGGCGCAGGCCGCAGCAAGCCTGCGCAACGGCAATCCCGCCCCGGTCATCACCTCCGACGCCGCCTACGGCGACGAGGCCTGGGCCTCGCTCGATGGACATGCGGTCGCCATCGGCATCTACCGGGCCGGAGAGTTGCACCCGTCCCGGGTGTTCAACCGATGACCTGCTTATTCTTTTCAAGAATACCTCGGGGGTTTGGGGGCAGGGCCCCCAACCACCGCGACGCCGGAGGCGGCGCAACTGAACATGCCGCGCCGCGGGCGCGTCTGTTCGATCCGGGGCGCTGAATTGATAACCCGGTATCACCTAAAGGCCGACGCGGCCTCTACCGCCACCTATTCCG
>CAZRLO010000121.1:0-7603 GCA_964600965.1 uncultured Rhodobacter sp. | reverse complement strand
TGCATCAATGCAACGGAAACGTCCGGTTGTGACACAATTACATGTTAGACCAGACGCTGCTGCAACACGGTTTCAAAGACACCCAGACACGCCCGCCAGGGTTCAAATCGGCCCCGCATTACCCCAGCACCCGGTCCAGATCGGCAATGATGTCTTCGGGGTCTTCCAGCCCGACCGACATGCGGAATATCCCGTCGCCCGCAAAGGCGCGGTAACTTTGCGCGGCCGCCGCTTCCAGCCGGAACGAGGTTTCGATCAGATCGTCGCTGGGCATCCAGAAAATCAGGCTGCGGTGATGGCCAAGCGAGACCGCGTAATGGACCACCTCCAGCTTTTCGATCATCCGTTCGGCCATGGCGTCGCCCGCCGCTCGGTCGCCCACCTGAAACGCCAGCATCGCGGACATGTTCTTCATTTGGGTCTTGGCCAGATCGTGCTGCGGGTGGCTGGGCAGACCGGGATAGACGACCTTGCCGACGGCTGGATGGTTTTCGAGCCAGGTCGCGACCTGCATCGCCCCGGCCTGATGCGCCTGCATCCTCAGCGGCAGCGTTGCCATGCCACGGGCGATCAGCCACGCATTGAACGGCGAAAGAATGCCCCCGTGGTGAATGCCGGCCTCCAGCCGCAGCCTTGCGATCAGTTCCCGCGAACCGGCAACCGCGCCACCAACCGCGTCGCCATGCCCGCACAGGTATTTGGTCGCCGAATGCATGATCAGATCGATGCCCAGTTCCGCCGCGCGCGAACCGATCGGGGTGGCAAAGGTATTGTCACAGGAAACCAGCGCCCCGGCCTCTTTGCCCAGCTTCACGACGGCGGCAAGATCAGTCAGGCGCAGAATCGGGTTCACCGGTGTTTCACAGTGGATCAGCCTGGTATTGGGCCGGATTGCGTCTGCAATATTCGCGACGTCAGACATGTCCACGGTACTGACTTCGATCCCGAACCTTGGCAGCGTGTCCCGCGCCAGTTCCGCGACGCCCGCATAGGAAACATCTGAAACGATCGCGTGATCGCCCGCACTCAGAAAGGTCAGGAAAATGCCGGTCGCCGCCGCCATGCCTGAAGCGGTGCACAGGCAATCTTCGGTACCTTCCAGCGCCGCAATCTTGCGCTCCAGCATCGAAACCGTCGGGTTGGCCCAGCGGGCATAGAGCCAGGGCGATTCCGGTGTCAGGTCGTGAGCCGAAAACCCCGAAGCCTCCTGCGCCACGAAGGTTGACGACATGTGCAGCGGCGGTGCCGAGGCCATCGTCGCCGGATCGGGCCCCTCGCCCGCATGAATTGCAGTGGTTCGAATGCCGGTGTAACGGTTGGTTTTGGCCATGATTGCCGCTCCGTGAAGTCCCGGTGCACAGAACATCGGGCGCGAAAAAGTTACAATCGGAATCTGGCCAATCGGACGTGGCACGACTAGGTGTCGCCCAAACCATCCGGAGTTTTTCATGACCAACCCGTTTTTGCAGGACTGGAACGGCCCGTTCGCGCTGCCGCCGTTTGCGCGTATCGCCGACAGCGATTTTGCCCCGGCCTTCACGGCGGCATTTTCGCAATCGCGCGCGCAGATAAACGTGATTGCGGACAGCGCCGAAAAACCGACCTTCGAAAACACGATCCACGCGCTGGAATGCTGCGACGAATTGATGGACCGCGTCGCCGGCGTTTTCTTCAATCTGGTCGGGGCCGATTCAAACGAAACGCTGGAATCGCTGCAGCGCGAGATCGCGCCGCAACTTGCGGCCTTCAACAGCGAGACCGTGATGAACGCCCGCCTGTTCGCACGGATCAAGACCCTTTACGACGCGATCGATGACTTGAACCTGACCGACGAACAAAAACGCGTTCTGTTCCTGTATCATCGCGCATTTTCGCGTGCTGGTGCGGGATTGGGTGGCGACGCCAAGGCAAAGCTGGCCGCAATTGTCGAGCGGCTGGCGGTCCTTGGCACGCGGTTCTCGCAGAACCTGCTGGCGGACGAGCGCGACTGGTTCCTGGTGTTGGACGCGGATGATCTGGCCGGTCTTCCCGATTTTCTGCTGGCAGCGGCAGCCGAAGCCGCCACTGAACGCAATGTGACCGGGCATGTGATCACGCTGTCGCGGTCGTTGATCGTGCCGTTTCTGCAATTTTCCACCCGTCGGGATTTGCGCGAAAGGGCCTTTGCCGCCTGGGCGGCGCGCGGTCGAAATGGTGGCGCTACCGACAACCGCGAGATCGTTCGCGAGACCCTGCAATTGCGCGAACAACGCGCGGTCCTGCTGGGCTTTGACACCTTCGCGGCGTTCAAGCTGGCGACCGAGATGGCGAAAACGCCCGATGCCGTGGCAAAATTGTTGGAAACCGTGTGGGCGCCGGCAAAGGCCCGGGCCGGTCAGGACGGCGATTTTCTGACCAAGATGATGCATGACGAAGGCATCAACGGCGATCTTGCGCCCTGGGATTGGCGGCACTACGCCGAACGGCGCCGCCGCGCCGAGTTTGATCTGGATGAGGCCGAACTGAAGCCCTATTTTCAGCTCGATCGTATGATTGCGGCAGCGTTTGACTGCGCCTCGCGGCTTTTCGGCGTGTCTTTCCGGCCGCTCGATATCCCGCTATACCACCCCGATGCGCGGGCTTGGGAAGTCCGCAGGGACGGTCGCCATCTGGCCGTGTTCATCGGAGATTACTTCGCCCGACCGTCGAAACGATCCGGTGCGTGGTGTTCCCGGTTTCGTTCGCAGTCGCGCACAAGCGGGGACGTGCGCCCGATCGCTGTCAATGTCTGCAATTTCGCCAAGGCCCCGGCGGGGCAGCCCGATCTGCTGACCTTCGACGATGCGCATACGCTGTTTCACGAATTCGGCCATGCGCTGCATTCGATGCTGTCTGATGTCACCTATCCAATGATTTCGGGCACGAACGTTGCCCGTGATTTCGTCGAATTGCCCAGCCAGTTGTTCGAGCATTGGTTGACCGTGCCCGAGGTTCTGGAGAAATTTGCCGTTCACGCGGAAACCGGCGCGCCCATTCCCGGCGATCTGCTGAACCGCCTGCTGGCGGCGCGGAACTTCGATCAGGGGTTTGCCACGGTGGAATATACCGCCTCGGCGCTGGTCGATCTGGCGTTTCATTCCGGGCCCGCGCCGCGCGATCCGATGGCGCGGCAGGCAGAAATTCTGGCGGATATCGGCATGCCCGCCGCGATTTCGATGCGCCATGCCACTCCGAATTTCGCTCATGTCTTTGCGGGCGACGGTTATTCCAGCGGCTATTATTCCTATATGTGGTCCGAAGTGATGGATGCCGATGCCTTTGCCGCGTTCCGTGATTCCGGCGATGCGTTTGATCCTGATCTGGCGAAATTGCTGGAAACGCACATCTATGCCGCCGGGGGCAGCCGGGAAGCCGGGGATTTGTACAAGGCATTCCGGGGCGCGTTGCCGGGCATGGACGCGTTGTTGCGGCAGCGGGGATTTACCGAATCAAACTAGGCGGTAGATCCGCGCCGTTGTTTCCGCTGTGCTGATAATCACGCATCGGAACCTGTATTAATCATTCGTTATTACAACGTGTTAACGGGCATTTACCCGGTCGTTGCATTTCTAAGACAATTTCTGTGGACAAGTCGGCGTTTTCGGCCTTTTTCGGCACTGGGGCTGGGCAGAGGGGTGCGGGACTGCATATTCTAGGCTTCGGTGCCGGCCCTTTTTGCCGAATGCCGCGATGATCGCCTTTGGCGCGTCGTGGGCGGCACCGGGGTTCGCGCCTTGCCGCCCGGTTGGGGCGGTGCAGGAGATTCCGCAAGAGCCGGCGCCGATCGCCGGTTCTTGTGTGGTGGGGGCGGGGGCCGGGATGGCGCGCTGTTCTTGGGACAGTGACCGCGCCGCCCGGCCCCTCCTATCTTATGGCGGGGCGTTGCATTGAAACCGGCCCGCGATCCGTTCCACAAGCCATGCTTTTGGCGGGGCCATCCGGTCGCGTCGGCGTTCCAGTTGCCAGCTTTGCCGTCCGGCCTGATGGGCCGGTTTCATATGCCAGCGGCTTTCCACCCCCGGCGCACCGCCCTGCCCCGCGACCAGAAGCAGACCCAACGGCAGGGTCTTGTGTTCCCGTGCCGCCGTTTCCGCCGCCAGATGCAGCCGCCGCACCCCTGTGAGGCCGGGAATGCCCGGCAATTCGGCGATCACCAGCGGAACACACCCGCTGCGCAGAACCTCTTCCATCGACCAGAGCAGGTCTTCGGGTCGTTTGGGCCGCACAAAGGTCAGCCGCCCCGGATCGATGAAGGCAACCACGCCTTCGCCGTTCAGCCGGTCATGGTGCCATTCGGGCATGATCCAGAAAACCGGTCCTTCGGTCGCCCGCGCGACCAGAAGCGCCAGCGTGCGCCGGGCCGGGCCGCAGAATTCATGCGCCCGCGCGTGCACCAACGCCAATCCGTCCAGAAAAGGCAGGCCGGGTTTTTCGCGGTAAGCGCGACGGGTGAGCAGTTGGGCAGGCATCGTTGCAATATATATGTTCCTGTTTTGTTCTGCAATTGAGAAAACGACATCGCCAAGGAAGTTGGTGCAGGAATGCCCTTTGCCGGCCCGCAAGACACAGGCCAAGGCACCGGAAATCACCGGAAGAGACGTCGCAAAACAACCAGACGAGACGCCGGAAAACCAGATCGCCAAATCGAGAAGATGATCGATATACTGTTTATATTCATCTACTTATGTATCGAACGGTTCGTCTAGTGGGCTAGACGACCAGATATCCAGACGACCGGACGACCGGATATCCAGAGCACCGGACGACCAGATATCCGGATGACCGGATATCCAGAGGACCAGCCCGCTGGTTCAATCGGACAGCCGGATAACCCGGTCGCCCCGGCCCGGGGGCACACGCGATGGGGCCGATGCGCGCGCCTCGTGCCGGCCCGATCCCTGATTCCAACCCGAAACACCCCCGCCCGCCAGTACACGCATAAAATGAACCGCCAAAAGGAACCACAATCGTCACAGACGCACCAAACCAATCCACGGGCCTTGCGCTTTGATCGGGCGCGGGTACAGATGTGCGACAAAGTTGGGCAAAGGCACGATCATGCAGCATAACCCTCTCGGACGCACCGGGCTTGAAGTCAGTGAATTGTGCCTTGGCACCATGACATTCGGCACCCAGACCCCGGCCAATATCGCCCATGCCCAGATCGACATGGCGCTGGCCCATGGCGTCAACATTCTGGACACGGCGGAAATGTACCCGGTCAACCCGATGCGGAAGGAAACCCAGGGCGACAGCGAGCGGACCATCGGCGACTGGATTGCGAAAAGCGGGCGGCGGGACGAGATATTGATCGCCACGAAGTGTTCGGGCGCAGGCCATATGAACGTGCGCGACGGCGCACCGATTTCGGCACAGACAATTGAAATTGCGGTGGAAAGTTCGCTCCAGCGGCTGCGGACCGATGTGATCGACCTCTATCAGCTACACTGGCCCAACCGGGGCAGCTATATGTTCCGCCAGAACTGGTCCTATGATCCGACGCATCAGAACCGTGTCGAAATGCAGGATCATGTTCTTCAGGTGCTGGAAACGCTGGCGAAGCTCCGCGCGCAGGGCAAGATCCGCCACATCGGCCTGTCGAACGAAAGCGCGTGGGGCACCGCGCAGTGGTTGCGGATTTCCGAGGATTGCGACTTGCCGCGCATGGCCTCGATCCAGAACGAATACTCTTTGCTTTGCCGCCTGTTTGATCTGGACCTCGCGGAATTGGCCCATCACGAGGATGTCGGGCTTCTGGCGTTTTCACCGTTGGCGGCGGGGATGCTGACGGGGAAATACGCCGCCGATCTGATACCCGCCGGATCGCGCCGTACGTTTTCGGGAAATCTGGGCGGGCGGGTCACGCCCCGGGTCTGGCCCGCGATCGATGCCTATACCGCGATCGCGCGCAAGCACGGCCTTGACCCGGTGCATCTGGCGCTGGCGTGGTGCCGGACGCGGCGCTTCGTGGCGTCGGCAATTTTCGGGGCAACCACGCTGGCGCAACTGGAACAAGCGCTTGCCTCGGCCGACGTGTCCCTCAGCGCCGAGGTTCTGGCCGACA
The DNA here is from genome assembly GCA_964600965.1 of uncultured Rhodobacter sp. GTDB lineage: Bacteria > Pseudomonadota > Alphaproteobacteria > Rhodobacterales > Rhodobacteraceae > UBA5972. The sequence continues at coordinate 1,521 of CAZRLO010000121.1, read as the reverse complement.
TCGACGCTGCACACCGTGCGCATCCGATGCCATTTTAGGCAAAGTTTCAAGATCGCCCGGAATCCAGGCCACCGGGCGCGCGTCGAAACAGGCTCGACTCTTTCCCGTCACCCCCGCAATTTTCGCTCCAGACGAATCACCAATACCGGAGCGCCCGCCATGCCCCTGACCATGAACCGCGAAGTCTTTATCACCTGTGCCGTCACCGGTTCCGGCGGAACGCAGGACCGATCCCCGCTGGTCCCGCGCAGCCCGAAAGACATCGCGGACAGCGCCATCGCTGCTGCCAGGGCCGGTGCCGCGGTGGTGCATTGTCATGTACGCGATCCGGAAACCGGCGCGCCCTCGCGCAACCTAGACTATTACCGCGAGGTGACCGACCGCATCCGCGATGCCGACGTCGACGCGGTATTGAACCTGACGGCGGGGATGGGCGGCGACATGATTTTCGGCGGCACCGAAGCTCCGCTGCCGCTGGCCAACTCGACCGATATGGCCGGGGCGTCGGAACGGGTGGAACATGTGCGCCGGTGCCGCCCCGAGATATGCACGCTCGATTGCGGCACGATGAATTTCGCCGAGGCCGATTATGTCATGACCAACACACCCGGAACGCTGACGGCGATGGGGGGCATGATGACGGAAATGGGCGTCAAACCCGAGATCGAGGCGTTTGACACCGGGCACCTTTGGTACGCCAAGGAATTGGTCAAACAGGGGGTTCTGGACAGCCCGGCGCTGGTGCAATTGTGCATGGGCGTGCCGTGGGGGGCACCCGATGACCTGAATACCTTCATGGCGATGGTGAACAATGTGCCCCAGGACTGGACGTTCTCGGCATTTTCGCTGGGCCGCAATCAGATGGCCTATGTCGCCGCCGCCGTGCTGGCCGGTGGCAATGTGCGGGTGGGGCTTGAGGATAATCTGATGCTCGACAAAGGCGTGCTGGCGCGCAACGACCAGCTCGTGGACCGCGCCGTCACCATCATCGAAAACATGGGTGCGCGGGTGATCGGACCGGAGGAGGTGCGCGGCAAGCTGGGACTGGTGAAACGGGCACCGGAATGACGGTCGCAGAGGGCAGTGCACGGACCTCGGGGTGGGTGCGAAGCGCCCTCCACATGGGGGAGGGTTGGGTGCGAAGCGCCCTGCACATGGGGGAGACCCGGGCGCTGCCCGGGACGTTGTTCCGGACGTTTCACGAATGAAAGAAAGGATATCGCTTCATGACTAAAAACGCGGCCATCATCGGCGGCGGCGTGATCGGCGGCGGCTGGGCGGCGCGTTTCCTGCTGGCGGGGTGGGACGTGCGTGTCTTTGACCCGGACCCCGAGGCCGAGCGGAAGATCGGTGCGGTGTTGGCCAATGCGCGGCGGACGTTGCCGGGGCTGGCCGACGAACAACTGCCCGCCGAGGGTCGCCTCAAATTCTGCGGCAACATCGCCGACGCCGTGCGCAATGCCGAACTGATCGCCGAGGCGGTGCCGGAACGGCTGAAAATCAAACAAAACGTCTATGCGG
>CAZRLO010000120.1:0-7660 GCA_964600965.1 uncultured Rhodobacter sp. | reverse complement strand
CTGATCGCCGAGGCGGTGCCGGAACGGCTGAAAATCAAACAAAACGTCTATGCGGAAATCGAGGCCGCCAATGAAACCGGCGTGATCGCCTCGTCAACATCGGGCATCATGCCGACCGACCTTCAGGCCAATATGCGGCACCCCGGCCGCCTGATTGTCGCCCACCCGTTCAACCCCGTATATCTTCTGCCGCTGGTGGAACTGGTCGCAGGCGAAAAATCCGACCCGGCCACAATCGAATCCGCCAAAGAACTCTACCGTAGCCTCGGCATGTACCCCCTCCATTGCCGGGTCGAAATCGCGGGGTTTCTTTCCGACCGCCTGCAAGAGGCGCTGTGGCGCGAGGCGTTGTGGCTTTTGAAGGACAAGGTGGCCACCGCCGAAGAACTCGACGCCGCCATCGCCTATGGCCCCGGTCTCAGGTGGGCGCAGATGGGCACGATGCAGACATTTCACCTGGCCGGTGGCGAAGGCGGCATGCGGGCGATGCTGGCGATGTTCGGCCCGTGCCTCAAATGGCCGTGGACCAAGTTGATGGATGTCCCCGAACTGACGGATGATTTCGTCGAGATGGTCGGCGAACAGTGCGACCAGCAGGCGGGCGATCTGAGCCCACGCGATCTGGAGGCGATCCGCGACGATAATCTGGTCGCCATCCTGCGCAGCCTCAAGGCCAAGCGCTGGGGCGCGGGGCAATCGCTCAGGCAGTACGACCAGTTGCTGCGGTCCAGCGACACGATCGATCTTTCGCAACCGATCCGAACGCTGGACCGCGTGGTTCCCACCGACTGGACCGATTACAACGGCCACATGAACGAGGCGCGGTATCTGGAAGCATTCAGCGAGGCGACCGACCGCTTCATGCAGATCATCGGCTGCGACGCTGCCTATATCGCCAGCGGTGGCAGCTATTTCACCGCCGAAACCCATATCCGGCATCTTGACGAGGTTCGCGCGGGCGAACCGGTTCATGTGGATACGCAGTGTCTGGCGGGGGCGGGCAAGAAAATGCACCTGTTCAATTCGCTCTACCATCGTGATGGCCGCCTGCTGGCGACGGGGGAACACATGCTGATCCACGTTTCGCTGGAAACCCGCCGCGCGGCACCGCCCGCCGACGCGATTGCCCAAAAGCTGAACACGATTGCGATGCTGCATGAATTGTTGCCGCGCCCCGGCGGGGCGGGCCGCGCGATCGCGGAAGTGGTCTGAGCCGATGGCACGGGTCGTGATCACGGCAGGCGCGGCCGGCATCGGGCGCGCCATGGCGCAGGCGTTCGCCGAAAATGGCGACCAGGTCTGGGTGGCGGATACCGACGACAAGGCACTGCAAGCCCTGCCACCGGAATGGAAATGCTGCCGCGTGGACGTCACGGACGAGGCGGCGATGGCGGCGATGTTTACCGATATCCGCGGCGACTGGGGCGGGATCGACGTATTGTGCGCCAATGCCGGGATCGCCGGCCCGACGGCACCGATCGAGGAAATCGGCCTGACGGACTGGCAGGATTGCCTGTCCGTCAATCTGACCGGCGCTTTTCTGGCCACGAAATACGCCGTTGCGATGATGAAGGCGCAGCGCGCCGGGGTGATCCTGCTGACGTCCTCGACCGCCGGGCTCCATGGGTATCCGAACCGTGCGCCTTATTGCGCCGCCAAATGGGCCGTGATCGGCCTGATGAAAACGCTGGCCATGGAACTGGGCCCGTTCGGCATCCGCGCCAACGCGATTTGCCCCGGTTCGGTCGAAGGCGAAAGGATGGAAGGCGTGCTTGCCCGCGAGGCGGCGGCCAAGGGCATGACCCGCGATCAAGTCTACGCGGGCTATGCGTCCGGCACGTCGATGGGCCGTTTCATCGAGGGTCGCGACATTGCGGAAATGGCCGTATTTCTGGCAAGCCCCGGCGCAAGGCTGGTGTCGGGACAGGTCATTTCGGTTGACGGGCACACCGTGAATCCGGATCCGAAGGTTTAGGACCTGCGGACGATCCCCGGCGCGCACCGGTTTCGGTCAAAATCCATCCCTGCCGGCCAATATTGCACAAGACAGGGTGGCCCCGTTTCAAGCGAAATCGGTGCCGGCGCGGTGGATTTTGGCGTAACCCGAAGGGATCGGGGGATTGTCCACGGGCCCCAGCAAGTTGCCGGAAATGACCGGGCATTTTCCCGACCGCATTTGGTGCAAATTGAGATGTCCGCGTTACCAGCACCGCCGCACCGCCTGACCCGGGCGTGATGTGCAAACATTTTGACGTGTCGGGTCATCCGATCCGAAATCCGGGTGCCATCGTTTGGACGGCGTCAGGAAATTGGCAACGCGAGACCTGAGAATAAGTACATTTTATCGTTGAAATACAACGGTGTGATGCGACATCGCTTAAGCGACTAAAATATTTTAGTCACTTTGACTCTCGCGCGAAATCCACTTCCCGACCCCCTGCCTCTGTCCTGTTCACCGAAATTCGTGTTTCGTTGACCGGCTAGCGCGGGCACAGTTCCTCCAACCAGCCCGTCACCTCGCGCGCGTCAACCACCGCCTCGCGGACCAGCCAGTCGAAATGTTGTGCGAACGTGCCGATCCGGGAGGATTCGCGGAATGCGATGTAGTTCTGGCCCAGATAAATCACCGCCAGCAGCGGCCCGTAGACCGTGACCGGAGCGCTGAACACGCGCCGGGCATCGAACAGAAACAACCGCAGCCGCGGAAAATGGCGGCGTGTCAGATCGGCGATGCGCTCGATCTGCGCGATCCGTATGGGTGCCGGCAGGGTGCGATAATACCCTTCACCCAGCGCGAAACTTTGCAGTTCATGAATCGGCACGGCGATCTCATAGTCCGAGGCGTGTCTTTCGAACCACCGCAGGCGATCCTCTACCGCGCCGATTGCCTGTTCCGTCGTCCGCCCCACCTGCGGCTGGTATTCCCAGGTTACCACCTCGCGGGTTTTCAACATGTCCGGCAAGGTCGCCGGAACGTGGCGGATCTTGTAACCGGCGGCCTCGACATGCCAGGCGGCAATCTGTTCGTCGGCGGACGAGCGCGCGGCCTCGGTAACCCGGAGATATGCGTCCAGCACGTCGCCGGGTCGTTCGGGCCGCTCGGTCAGGCCCAACAACCAGTCAGAGCTGACGCCAAGCGTCCGTGCGCATTCCGCCACCACCTGCGCGTTCGGCAGGCGGGCGTCGCGGCCGGACAGCAATTGCGATATCGTGGACCGATCCACTCCGACCCGCCGGGCCAGCCCGCTTTGGCTGAACGCGTTTTCATCGGTAGCTTGGCGCAACTTCTCGCGAAAAATCTGCGATCTAAGGCGTTTGTCGATCTTGCTCATGGCGTGATCTTATTCGATTTGGTGATTTTTTTCAACATTGTTTCAATTTCGGTGCGCATATCCAGAATTCCCGGATGCGGTACGGGGTGATACGGCAAGCAGGGTAAAGAGCCATCCGTACCGGGACCAAATGACCAAAAGAACTGTGGCAACCATCGAGTTTCAGACCCTTGCCCTGATTGGCGGTTGTTACGGCATTTTGGCGTTTTCGACCGTATTCCTGCCTCAGATATCGGTCGGCCTGGCGTTCGGGATCACCGCGTTTGCCATCGCGTTCCATTCGTCGTTGCAGCACGAGGCGCTGCATGGCCACCCTACCCGGCTGGCGCCGCTGAATGAATTACTGGTGTTTCTGCCTGTGGGGCTGCTGGTGCCCTATCGCCGCTTTCGCGACCTGCATCTGGCGCATCACGTCAATGAGGTCCTGACCGATCCCTACGACGATCCGGAATCCAACTTTCTCGACCCGCAAGTCTGGGCGAACCTGCCCGCTTGGTGCCGGGCCGTGATGCGATTCAACAACACGCTCGGCGGTCGGATTCTGATTGGGCCGTTACTATCGTCAATGGCCCTGGTTCGGTCTGACATGCGGGAAATGCGCAACGGCAACCGGGCGGTAATGTTGGGCTGGGCGCTGCATGTTCTGGGGCTGATCCCGATGATCTGGTGGCTGCTTGTGATTTCAACGATGCCGGTGACATTGTATCTGGCGGCGGCCTATCTTGGCTATGGGCTGTTGAAAATCCGCACCTATCTGGAGCACCGGGCGCGCGTGCGACCCCGCGAACGTTCGGTCGTGATCGAACGAGGCGGCGTACTGGGATTTCTTTTTCTGAACAACAACTTCCACGTTGTCCATCATGCCAATCCCGGCATGCCCTGGTACCGTCTTCCCAGGGAATATCACGGCAGGCGCCAGATATACCTTGCGCGCAACGGCGGATACCGTTTTGGCAGCTACCGCGAGGTTTTTCGCAAATACCTGTTGCGCGCCAAGGATCCGGTGCCGCATCCGTTGCGCAAGCAGGGTTGACGGGTTCCCGAAGGGGCAGGCCGTTCAACGCCGGACACACGGCCAACCGATAATCCGCAGCCGCGCGAATTCTTGCGTCAGGCACACCCGCATACGGCGGATTTTCGCCCCGTCAGGTTGCCGCCCTGAAGGTCATGGCCAAACCATTCAGGCAATGACGTTTCCCGGTCGGTGCCGGGCCGTCATCGAATATGTGTCCCAGATGACCGCCACAGCGGCGGCAATGCACCTCCGTTCGGACCCGCAGCAAAAACCGATCTTCTTTGGTGCGCACGGCCCCGGGCAGCGATGCCCAGAAACTCGGCCAACCCGTGCCGCTTTCGAACTTGGTGGACGACGGGTACACCGGCAATTCGCAGCCGCCGCAAAGGTATCTGCCGACACGGGATTCCCCCAGCAAAGGCGACGATTCCCCCTTGAGGCTGTTGGAGAAAGGTCGTTCAGTCGACCCGTTCCGCAGGATCGCGAATTGCGCGGGGGTAAGAATCGCGCGCCATTCGGCCTTGGTCCGGGTGATTTCAAAGGCAGCACTGGCCGGGCCCGCTGCGGCCAATGCGGCAACGGTCGCCAATGCAGAAGTTCCGGCAAGAAATTCACGACGGTCAATCATGGATCGGGTTCCTTTCGCCCACTGGGAACAATTCAGCGAAGTCCTATCAGGATTGGCGGTCTCGCGGGATCACATGTTCTCGACCACGCGTGAAACCTGTGCCATCAGGTTGTCATGGAGCTTTGGATACCGATAACGATCGCGGCTGCTTTCATGCAGAACCTGCGGTTCATGCTGCAAAAACATCTCAGCGCGACGAAGCTAAGCACGGGCGGGGCGACCTTTGCGCGGTTCGTTTTTGCGGCCCCGCTGGCGGCATTGGTGATGTTCGGCCTCGTCGCGATCGGTGGCGCCGATCTGCCACGGGCCGGGCCGCGTTTTCTGGTTTTCGCAACGCTGGGCGGGCTTGCGCAGATCCTGGCGACATCCTGCGTGGTGGCGCTGTTCGCGGCCCGCAATTTCACCGTCGGGATCACGTTCAAGAAAACCGAAACCGTCCAGACCGCGATCATCGGACTGGTCGTGCTGGGCGAGGCGGTTTCGTCATGGGGACTGCTTGCAATCGCGGTCGGGCTGGGGGGTGTGGTCCTGTTGGCGGACCCGCCAAAAAGCGACGGCAGAACCGGCGGATGGCCCCGAATATTCAACCGGGCCTCGGGTTTTGGGCTTGCCTCGGGCGCGCTGTTCGGCGTGTCGGCCATCGGATACCGGGGCGCATCGCTGTCGCTGACGGGGGGCGATTTCTTGTTGCGCGCGGCGGCAACGCTGGCATTTGTGACCCTGTTTCAAACCGTGATCATGGCGGCCTGGCTGGCCGTGCGCGAACCGGGCCAGATCGGACGGGTGCTGGCATCGTGGCGGGTCTCGGCGTTGGTTGGGCTGACCGGGATGCTGGGTTCGCTGGGCTGGTTTTCCGCTTTCACGCTGCAAAACGCCGCCTATGTAAAGGCGCTGGGCCAGATCGAACTGGTTTTTACCTTTCTGGCATCGTATTTCATCTTTCGCGAACGGTCCTCAGGGCGCGAGCTCGGCGGGATCGCGTTGGTGATCGCCAGCATTCTGGTACTGGTGTTCTGGCTGTAAATTCACGCGCAGCCCTGCGATTTTTCGATCTGCCGTGTCTGCCCCTGATCTCTCCGCCACGGTTGGGCGAATAACCGGGTTCGAGATCGCTCGACGATTTCCCAAGTGACGATCCCGCGTTTGAACCATTTCGCAACCACGTGACTGCAAAGGCGGCAGTCCCGGGTTTCATGAAGTCCGGTCCGGGTTCCAGCCTGCGGACCCGTCGTCCGGTCGGCCAACAATCCGGAAATCGAATATGTTGGGCTTCTGGTCATCCGGTGAGCCGGTCTGTTGATCATCTGGTCGCCCGGTAATCCCGTCATCCGGTCTGCTGGTCGACTGGTCTGCCGGTAAACCGGTCTGCTGATCGAATGGTCTGCCAGTAATCCGGTAAACCAGTGAACCAGTGAACCTGTGAACCTGTGAACCTGTGAACCGGTAAACCAGTAATCCGGTAAACCAGTAATCCGGTAAACCGATAAACCGGTTTTCCGGATATGTTTGGGTATACCGCGTTGTAATCCCACCATAATATGGCTTTCCCCAAACCCGCTCAGCGGACAATTCCCGAACTCCGCCGCGCGGCCGATCCGGGAAATACCGCGCCCGGTCCCGATCCCGTGATCTGTTCCCGCCAGAAACCGGGCGTGTTTGTCGCAAATAGAATTTGCTTATCCGCGCATCGCGAACACAATGGCCCCGACGGAAATCAGGGCCGGAGCACGGGGCGATGCAAGACAGTTACAGGGCAGTGGTGATCGGTGGCGGTGTGGTTGGGGCTTCGGTGCTCTATCACCTCGCGAAATATGGCTGGCAGGACGTCGCACTGGTCGAACGGTCGGTTCTGACGGCAGGGTCAAGCTGGCACGCGGCGGGCGGCATTCACGCGCTCAACGCCGACCCGACCATGGCGGCGTTGCAGGCCTACACGATCGATCTGCTAAGCGAGGTCGAACGCGAAAGCGGCCAGAATATCGGCCTGCACATGACCGGCGGTATCACGGTCGCCGCCGACCCGAACCGCTGGGAATGGTTGCAGGCCGCCTATCGCGTTTTTCAGACCATCGGCATCGAGGATTGCCACCTGATGACCCCCGACGAAATTCACGCCAAATGCCCGATCATGGACACCACCGGGGTCATCGGCGGCCTTTGGGCGGACCGCGAGGGCTATATCGACACGACCGGCACCGTTCACGCCTATGCCGGGGCGGCCAGAAAACGCGGGGCCACCGTGATCGAGAACAACCGGGTCACCGATCTGATCCAGCGCACCGACGGTTCGTGGGACGTGATCACCGAAAAGGGCAAGATCCACGCCGAACATGTCGTCAATGCCGGTGGGCTTTGGGCCAAACAGGTCGGTCACATGGTGGGGCTCGATCTGCCGGTATCACCGCTGGCGCACCATTATCTGGTGACCGAATCCATCCCCGAGGTTGCCGCGCTCGATTTCGAGGTGCCGATGACCGTCGATCTCGAAGGGTTCAGTTACATGCGGCAGGACCAGAAGGGAGTCCTGATCGGCATCTACGAAACCAACCACCAGCACTGGCGCATGGAGGGTGCGCCGTGGAATTACGGGTTCGAACTGCTCCAGGAAGATTTCGACCGGATCGAGGACGAGCTCGCCCTGATCTACCGGCGCTATCCGGTATTGGAGAATGTGGGCATCAAGAA
>CAZRLO010000119.1:5001-7752 GCA_964600965.1 uncultured Rhodobacter sp. | reverse complement strand
TTCGGCCCCGGCGCTGTCAAATTCCGGGGTAAAGCCGGACTTTAGGTATTCTGCTATTTCCGTCGCCGCCCATTTCAGTCGCACCAGATCGGTGGTGCGTCCCTTGCCGCCGGGTGCCGGTGCGCCGGTCAACCAGCGCGCCCGGACGGCATTGCCCAGGAATCCCCTTGGTGTATGGCATTCGCCGCAATGGCCCAGCCCCTCGACCATCGCGCGCCCGGCGCGTTGCTGCGCGGTAAAGGGTGCGTTGTCAAAGACCCAATCGTCGTTCAGAAACAACAACTTCCACACGCCAAGCCCCCGGCGAATATTGAAGGGGAACGAAACCTCGTGCGGTTCGTTTTGCCGCGATACGGCGGGCAGCGTGTCCAGAAACGCCTTCAGGTCGACAAGATCGCCCAGTGCCGCGCGCGCGTAGGAAGGATAGGGAAAGGCCGGGTAATAGTGGCGTCCCCCCGGGGACGTGCCAAAGCGCATTGCGTTGACCAGATCGCGCGTTTGCCAGTCGCCGATGCCGGTTGCGACATCGGGCGAGATGTTGGGCGCAACGAAAGTCCCAAAGGGTGAACCGAACCGCCGCCCGCCGCCAAGACGGCGCTTTTCCACCCCCTTCGCCCCCGGGGCCGAATGGCAGGACGCGCATCCGCCCAGGTGAAACACCCGCTGACCACGCCGAACGTCACCGTCAAGGCCCGCAAGTAGCGCAGGATCGATCCGGCGGGGTGCCGTGATCTGCCAAAGTGCCCCGGCGCCGATCGCTGCCAGCAGCGCCGTCAAGGTCAGAATGCGGCCCGCGCGTGATGGCGTCCTATGCGGCGACTGATCGCCTACGGTTTGGGCCCGCGATAGGCCTTGTGGCAGGCACCGCACGCCCCGCCGACAGCCCCGATCGCCCCCTGAAGGGCAGCCAGATCGTCCGCCGCCACCTTGGCCAACGCGGCGGTCGCATCTTGCAACGCCGAATATTTGGCACCGACATCCGAAGCGATCCCCCAAATTTCCGGCTTGGCGCGGGTCATGTTGCCCAGTGTGCCATTGTCCGACCCCATCGGCCACATCCGCGACTGATCGATGCGGGCCACCAGTGCCAGCGCCTCGGCCGCGCGCCCTGCGGTTTCGGCATCATATTCGATTTTACCCTGCGCCATGCCGCCCAACAGCGATATGTTGTGAACATAGAGCCGCATCACCGATTGGCGTGCGACGACCGCCGCCTCCAGATGCCCATCCGCCATGGCCGGGCCCGCGAACGCGGCACCCGCCACCAGGGCGGCCAGCCAATTGCGCAATCTGAACATGATACCCTCCTGACTATTTCGTGTGCCGCGACTATAGGGCAACATCAAAAACCGGCTAGGATTCGCTGCATTTTCTCGCGCGGATGTGATCCGGCGTGAACCGCGCCTAATTCGTTTCCAGAAACCGAACCGCGCCGATATGATCAAGGTTGCGGTTTCGTTGTGCATAATCAATGCCATAACCGACCACGAATTTGTCGGGGATTTCAAATCCGGTCCAAGTTGCCCTGACCTCGACCTCGCGGCGCGAGGGTTTGTCGAGCAGGGCGCAGACCTCCATCCGGCGCGGATTGCGGGAGGCCAGCAGGTTCAGCACGTGGTGCAGCGTGTGGCCGGTATCGACGATATCCTCGACAACCAGAATGTCGCGGCCCTCGATCTCGCCGCGCAGATCTTTCAGGATCCGCACCTCGCGCGAACTTTCCGTACCCTCGCCATAGGACGAGGTTTCCAGGAAATCGACCTCGACCGGCAGATCGAGCTCGCGCACAAGATCGGCGATGAAAACGAACGAACCGCGCAACAGGCCGATCACCACCAGCTTGTCGGTGCCCTTGAAGGTGGCGGTGATTTCCCGCGCCAGTTCCTCGACCCGCGCGGCGATGGTCTTGGCGGAAATCATCCGGTCGATCACATAATTTGAATGGTCCAATTTGCCCCCTTGCGTTCGCGCGGAAGATCGGAAATGACGCGCGCAGCCCCCGGCCTTGTAGATATCGCGGGCGAACCGGAAAGGCCACCGTTCAGATGCCAACCCACGCGGAAATCCGGCACATGCCGTACACGCCGGCGCAGATGTACGCACTGATCGCCGACGTCGCGGCCTATCCGGAGTTTCTGCCGTGGTGTGCGGCAGCGCGCATTCGCAAACGCGAACCACTGCCCGACGGCGAGTTGCTGGAGGCCGACCTGGTGATCAGCTTCAAGCTGTTTCGCGAACGCTTTACCTCTCGCGTGACGCTGTTGCCGGGCGAGAACCGGGTGGATGTCGAGTATCTGGACGGCCCGTTCCGGTATCTGAACAATCACTGGCGGTTCACCCCGGCCAGCGGCGGTGGCTGTGAAGTAGATTTCTTTGTCGATTTCGAATTCCGCTCGGCGGTTTTGCAGGCCCTGATCGGTGTGGTCTTCGGCGAGGCGATGCATAGGATCGTGCGGGCATTCGAAGCGCGTGCAGATGTGCTATTCGGCGAACACGGGGAAATCGGCGGCTGATCCGGGCGGTCCGGTCGGGACCGTGACGGTCGCGCGATCAAGGTGCGCTCGCAAGGCGGCAATGCCCCAGATACGTAGATCGTCTCTCGGCCGTTTCGCGCGTTTGCAATTCCGGAAACCGCTGTTTGTTACTTATAATCAACTGGTTATAATGAAATCCACTCGTCTAGTCGGTTAGACGGCCAGACGGTTAGACGGCCAGACGGCTGGCCGACCAGATGCCCAGACGGCCAGACGG
>CAZRLO010000119.1:2332-4901 GCA_964600965.1 uncultured Rhodobacter sp. | reverse complement strand
CCAGACGGCCAGACGGCTGGCCAGCGAGACGGCCAGACGAGCAGACACGGCCGAAAAAAACGGCGACCTCGCACCGGAAACGCGAACCGGCGATGCTGCGGTTTGACTTTCAGGTGGGGCCGAGCGCTGTTTTCAGAAGTTGCAGGGCCTGTTCCACGGACGCCCGCCGGACATTGTCGCGCCCGATTTCGCCGAATTCGCGTTTCAGGGTGTGGGGCTCGCGGCCGGAATGGGCCAGGGCGAACCACACCCGTCCGGCGGGTTTGGAACCTGATCCACCGGGTCCGGCGATGCCGGTGAGCGCAACGGCGATGTCCGCGTCGCTTTCCGCCAACGCACCCCGGGCCATCTGTCGCGCGACCGGTTCCGACACCGCGCCAAAACTGGCGAGATGCTGTGCCGTGACCCCCAGCAGACGCATTTTTGCCGCGTTGGAATAGGTCACAAAGCCGCATTCGAACACGTCCGACGCACCGGGAACGTCCGTCAGCGCCGCTGCCACCATGCCGCCGGTGCAGCTTTCCGCGACCGCGATGCGCAACTTGCGTGCCCTTGCCAGCACCAGGATCTCGGCGGCAAGCGTCTGGTTCACACGAACAGCCCGTGCGCGATCAGCCCCAGCGCCAATCCACAAATGCCCGCCAGAATGCCCGCCATCACGTCGTCCAGCATCACGCCAAGCGGGGTTTGCATCGCGTCAAAACGGCTGACGGGCCACGGTTTCAGGATGTCAAAGCCACGAAACAACACGAATGCCGCCACCCAGCCCGGCCAAGGGAACAGCCACGGGTCGACGCCCTGCCACCACAGACCCGCCGAAAGTGGCCATAATGCAATCCACTGGCCGGCCACCTCGTCGATGACGATCTCGGCCGGGTCGTGATCCTGCTGCCCGCGCGTCGCGTTCGCCGTGGCCCACCAGCCCAGCAGGAACACCGCACCCGTGGCCAGCGCCAGCGTCGGAAATCCCCCCAACGCGTGCAGCAGATACCCGGCCGGCAGTGCCGCGAGCGAGCCGAAGGTGCCCGGCGCGAAACCGATGCGTCCGACATGAAAAACCGTGGCGATCCATCGGCTCATGACTTCACCAGCGTTGCCGTGGCCAGTGCCGCGATGCCCTCGCCGCGTCCGGTAAATCCCAGCCGTTCCGAGGTTGTCGCCTTGACCGAAACCCGTTGGACCGCGATTCCCAGAATGTCTGCAAGGTTCTCTCGCATCGGCTGGCAATGCGGTCCGATTTTCGGGGCCTCGCAGATGATCGTGCAATCGGCATGGGTCACCGCAAAATCCTGCGCCTGCGCCTGTGCGACCGCGTGTTCCAGAAAAATCCGCGATGGCGCATCCTTCCATTGCGCGTCGCCCGGCGGAAACCAGTGTCCGATATCGCCCAGCGCCAGCGCTCCGTAAATCGCGTCGGTCAGCGCGTGCATTGGAACGTCGGCGTCGGAATGGCCTTTCAGGCTGCGATGGTGCGGCACGCGGATGCCGCACAGGATCACGTGATCGCCATCGCCAAAGGCATGAACATCAAAGCCGTTTCCGTTACGAATATCCAAACTGCCTCCGAGCATATTCTCCACCCTGCCAAAATCGCCGGGCTGCGTGATCTTTAGATTATCTGCCGCCCCGTCAACGATCGCAACCGTCATCCCGGCGCGACGCGCGACTTCGGCATCGTCGGTCTCCGTTCCCGCTGCCTGTTCGTGCGCCGCCCGGATGTCGGCAAACCGGAAACCCTGTGGCGTCTGCGCGGCAAACAGCCCGCGACGGTCCGCATGCGCGGTGATTTCGCCGTCCTGACCGCGCCACAGCGTATCGCTGACCGCAATCGCCGGGGCGGCGGCACCGTGTTCGCGGCTCGCGGCGATCACCCGGCTGATCAAGGCGGCGCCGATCATAGGGCGGGCGCCGTCATGGATCAGCACCAGATCGGGCGCTTCCTCGTCCAGGGCCGCAAGCCCCGCGCGCACCGACCCGGCCCGCGTCGCGCCACCCGAGACGCAGCGGATGCCGGGCGCGCGCAGATGCGGCAAGACCACGGCGTCAAACAGGGCGCGGTCGGCGGGGTTCAGCACGACGACGACGCCGCCGATTTCGCCGTGGCCCGCAAAGGCGTTGATGGCGCGGGCCAGCACCGGAACGCCGGCAAGCGGTTGATATTGCTTCGGGCTTGGGCCGCCCGCGCGCACGCCCTTGCCCGCCGCTACAATCACTGCTCTGACCGTCACGTTTCGTCTCCGATATTTGCCCGTCGGTTCTAGGGTTTCGCGGCCGCTTTCACAACGCGAGTTTGAATTGCAAAATCGCGCCGGTGCGCCTAAAAACGCTGCCAGTCGCACAAGGAATAGGCATATGTCGGTGAAAGTCGCGGATATCACCCTTGATCCGCCTGTTTTTTTGGCACCTTTGGCCGGGATCACCGATCTGCCGTTTCGCAATCTGGTGCGGGAATTCGGCGCGGGCCTCGTGGTGTCCGAGATGATTGCCAGCCAGGACCTCGTCCATCACCGCCCCTCGGCCGGATTGCGGGCCGAACTGGGGCTGGGCTGTGCCGGAACGGCGGTTCAGA
>CAZRLO010000119.1:0-2322 GCA_964600965.1 uncultured Rhodobacter sp. | reverse complement strand
CGGTAACGATGCCCGCCGGATGGCCGGGGCCGCCCGGATATGCGCCAGCAACGGCGCGCGCCTGATCGACATCAACATGGGCTGTCCGGCCAAGAAAGTGACCGGCAGTGCCGCCGGTTCGGCGCTGATGAAGGATCTGGATCATGCCTTGCGCCTGATTGACGCGGTGGTCGGCGCGGTGGAAATTCCCGTGACGCTGAAATGTCGGCTCGGCTGGGACGACGACAGCCTGAACGCGTCGCTGCTGGCCCGGCGCGCCGAAAATGCCGGCGTGCGGATGGTCACGGTGCACGGGCGCACCCGGTGCCAGTTTTACAAGGGCCGGGCGGCCTGGCACCGGATTGCGGATGTATGCCGCGCGACCGGATTGCCGGTGATTGCCAACGGTGACATCGTTTCGACCGCCACGGCCCGATCGGCGCTGGCGCAATCGGGCGCGGCGGGGGTCATGGTCGGGCGCGGGGCGGCGGGCCGGCCGTGGCTGGTGGCGGAAATTGCGGCGGCGATCTGCGGCAAGACGGCACCGGCCATCCCCGCAGGGCCGGCCCTGGCCGACCTGATCGCGCAGCATTATGAGGCGATGCTTGGCTTTTACGGCACCGAATTGGGCATGCGCAACGCCCGAAAACATCTGGGGTGGTACATGGAAACCGCCCGGATCGGGGCGGCGGGGCGGCGCGCGGTCCTGACCGAAACCGACCCGGCGCGTGTGATCGATACGCTGCAACGCCTGTTCGCCGACGCCCCGATGGCGGTCGCGGCATGAACGCGCCGGTTGCCGGTGACATCTGGCTGGCCCTGCCGGTTCCGGGCATCGTGGTCGGGGCGGATGATCGCATTTCCGGTCTCAATCCCGCCGCCGAGATGTTCCTGAACCAGCCCAGCAAACTGGCCATCGGTCAAAGCGTCAGCGTCAATCTGGGGGCCGATGTGGCCTTGACGGCCGAGCTTGCGCAGGTCCGGCGCGGCGGCGCGGCGATCCTGCATCGCGAGGTCCGGATCCACCCTCCGGGCAGCGGGCCGGTACCATGTGATCTGCAAATCGCGCCGCTTGGAGATCCGGCGGCCAACGTCATGATCCTGCTGCAACCACGACGGATCGCCGGCGAACTGGGCCGGGCGCTGCGCATCAAGTCGGCGGCCAAAACCGCGATTGGTCTGGCCGACATGCTGGCCCACGAGATCAAGAACCCGCTGGCGGGCATCAATGGCGCGGCGCAGTTGCTGGCGATGAACCTTGGCAAGGCCGACCGGGAACTGACCGACCTGATCCTGCAGGAATCCCGGCGCATCGTCGATTTGCTGCATCAGGTCGAGCAATTCGGCGACATGCGCCCCCCGGACGCCATACCTCTGAATATCCACGATATTCTGGAGCGCGCCCGGGCCTCGGCCAGGATCGGCAGCGCCAGGAACATGCAGTTTCGCGACGATTATGACCCGTCATTGCCCGCGATTGCGGGTGACGCCGGGCAGTTGCTGCAGGTTATGGCCAATCTTTTTGCCAACGCCGCCGAGGCGGCTTCCCCCGCCGGGGGTGTCATCACCATCCGCACCTTCTTTCAGGCGGGCCTGCGCCTGCGCGACGGCGACGGCCCGGGGCCGGGGCGGGCGGTCCCGCTTCAGATCGAAGTCAGCGATGACGGCCCGGGGGTGCCCCAGGCGTTGCAGGACAGCCTGTTTGACCCCTTCGTCAGCAGCCGGGAAAACGGAACCGGGCTGGGGCTGGCGCTGGTCAGCAAGATCATCACTGCGCATGGGGGCGCGATCGCGCTGCGCTCGGACGCCGCTGCCACGACCTTTCGCGTTTCCCTGCCGCTTGCCGCAGAATCAACCGGAGAGACCTGATGGATGGCACCGTTCTTCTGGCCGACGACGACCGGACCATCCGCACGGTCCTGACACAGGCCTTCACGCGGGCGGGCTGCAAAGTGCATGCCACCGCCTCGCTGGAAACCTTGATGCGCTGGGTGCGCGAGGGTCGCGGTGATCTGGTGATTAGCGACGTAGTGATGCCCGACGGTAACGGGCTGGAACAATTGCCGGAAATCAACGGCTTGCGCCCGAACCTGCCGGTCATCATCATTTCCGCACAGAACACGATCATGACCGCGATCCGCGCGGCGGGCGCGGATGCCTATGATTATCTGCCCAAACCGTTCGATCTGCCCGACCTGTTGCGCCGCGCGGCGCGGGCGCTGGAAAAAAGCCGCGACGCGGGCCCGGCCCGGTCCGAAACCGCGCCATCTGCCGCATTGCCGCTGATCGGGCAAAGCGCGCGCATGCAGGACCTCTATCGTATGGTCGCACGCATCCTGAACA
>CAZRLO010000118.1:0-7835 GCA_964600965.1 uncultured Rhodobacter sp. | reverse complement strand
TCAAAATCGCGAAAGTTTTCCGAATCCCGCAGGATCGACATGACACAAATCTACCCCGCCGCGCCCCAGCCGGGCCACACCCGCCCGCAAGACACGCATGACATGGATCCCGCGCGCGCATCCCTGCGCGAGGCCGCGCAGCAACTGGAAATCAGTTTTGCCGCGGAAATGCTGAAATCGGCGGGGCTGGGCCAGCCGCGCGAATCGTTCGGGGGCGGCGCGGGCGAGACGGGGTTCGCCTCGTTTCTGGCCAATGCACAGGCCGAACAGATTGTCCGCAGCGGCGGATTCGGCCTGACCGAACAGATATTCAGGGCCCTTGTTCAGGCCGAAACCGGCCATGACTGACCGGGACTCTGTTCACCCGGTTCAGGCGCGGCTGGCCGAAATTCTGGGGCAGGTCCGCGCCGCGCTGCGCGCGGGCGATTACGCAGCACTGGATCGTCTCGCCGCGGAACAGGGCTCGCTGATCGATGCGCTCATCGGCGCGCCCGCCCGGCATCTTCGCCTGCCCGCCCCTGAAATCCAGCGGTTGCTTGCCAGTGCCGAACGTACGCGCCGGATGCTGGCGGCCTCGATCAGCGGCCTGAAATCGGCGGCACAGCGGCAACGCGAACGCGCCGAAGGTCGCGCGACCTCGCGCATCTATACCGAAGGCGGCCACCGCGCCCGGCTGGAAACCCCGGCCGCCACCCTCGAAAAGCGGAGCTGACGGGCAGCGTGCCGCGCATCGCCGTATTTGTGTCGAATTATTGCTTGTTAACATCAACGGGTTAGGAACGCCTTAAGACATTGGGCCCGACACTGTATCCGCATCCAAGAGGGGTGGCGCGGGGGCCGATCTGTGACCGGCACCCGTATTGGTCAGAAAGACGAAAGCGCTGTGTAAAACCGCGGCCAAATGCAACCTGGCGTCAAAAGTCGCCGTTCGTCTGAAGGAATAACAATGTCTAGTATCCTTACAAATTCAAGCAGCCTGATCGCGCTGCAAACGCTGAAATCCATCAATATGGGCCTGAACCGAACCCAAAACGAAATCTCGACCGGCAAATCCGTCGCCACCGCCAAGGATAACTCGGCGGTCTGGGCCATCTCCAAAGTCATGGAATCCGATGTCAGCGGATTCACCGCAATATCCGAAAGCCTCAGCCTTGGGGAATCCACCGTCGCGGTTGCCCGGCAGGCTTCGGAAACGGTGACCGGGCTTTTGACCGAGATCAAGGGCAAGATCGTCGCTTCGCAGGAAGACAATGTCGACCGTGCCAAAATCCAGGCCGACATTTCCAACCTTGCCGGCCAGATTACCTCGGTCGTCGGGACGGCACAATTCAACGGGCTAAATCTGGTTTCCGGTTTTGATTCGGTCGATGTTCTGTCCTCGTTGAACCGTGCCAATGACGGCACGGTCACCGCATCGAACATCACGGTCAATCGTCAGGATCTGTCGACCAGCGCCGGGGTTTACGGGACCGGCGCCTCGCTTGCCGCCAACGCGACGACCGCCGCAACCGCGGTCGTGAACACCGCGGTCAGCGAAACGCTGACCGTTGGCGGCACCGTGGTCGTGGGCGAGCAGTTCAACTTTCAGGTTGGCGGCACCACGGTCAGCTTCGTCGCGGCCTCGACCGCAACCGCCGACGTCGCAACCGGCATCACCGCCGCCATCAACGCCGCCGGCATCACCGACGTCGCGGCCTCGGTCACCGGCTCGGTCGTGACCGTCGACAGCACGTCGAAATTCAATGCGGTCGCGCTTGCCTCCAGCACCGATTCGGCAGCCGGCACGATGACATTGTCCGCCACCTCGGTCGCCGAACGTGCGGAATCGATCACCTTCTCGGCCAGCGCCGGCGTGAACCAGGGCGACGGGTATCGGGTGGCGATCGGTGGCGTCAACTATGACTACATCGCCGGCCCGGGCGAAGACTTCGGCGATGTCGCCAACGGCCTGAAGGCCGTGATCGACGCGGCGGGTCTGGCCGATATCAGCACCTACGTGACCACGAATGCCACGACGGGTGCCGATGTTCTGATGGTCGACAACAACAGCACCACCCAAACCTTCAGCGTCACCGGCGCGGCGGACGGTACGGCCACCGGTGGCCTGTTCGCGATGAACGGCATGGATGTCACCACGGATACCGGTGCGGCGGCGGCGCTACAGAATATCGAGGTGCTGATCCAGACCGCCATCGACGGCGCGGCGGCCTTTGGTTCGGTCGAGAAGCGGCTGGAAATCCAGAATGATTTCATCGGCAAGCTTACCGATTCGCTGAAAGTCGGCATCGGCGCATTGGTCGATGCGGACATGGAGGAAGCCTCGGCAAGATTGCAGGCCCTGCAAGTTCAGCAACAACTGGGCATCCAGTCGCTGTCGATTGCCAACCAGCAACCGCAGAACATCCTGGCGCTGTTCAGGTAAGTCCACGGCACCGGGGCGGCGAACCTGCCGCCCCGGCCACCACGCCCGCACCTGATCAACACACCCCACGCCCAAGGAAACCCCCGATATGAACGCCGCTGAACTGGCCCGCTCGGCCTATTCCAACACCAAAGCCACGATCCGCACCGACCGCTCCACCGAATATGAGGTATTTGCCCGCATCACCCAGAACCTGCGCACCGCAACCGACCGGGGCAGCCCCGGCTTTGCCGCACTTGCCGCCGCGCTGCATGAAAACCGCAAGCTATGGGCGATTCTGGCCAGCGATGTCGCGCTTGAGAACAACCCCCTGCCACCGCAATTGCGGGCCCGAATATTCTATCTGGCCGAATTTACCGAACAGCATACCCGCAAGGTGCTGGCCGGGAACACCTCAGCGGAACCGCTGATCGACATCAACACCAGCGTCATGCGCGGGTTGCGCGGCACATCCGCCCGGGCGTCGGCATGAGCGGCCTGGTTCTGAAACTCGGCCCCGGCGAACGGGTGCTGGTGAATGGCGCCGTCATCGAAAACGGCGCGCGCCGCAACCGACTCAGCATTCTGACGCCGAACGCCAACATCCTGCGGCTGAAGGATGCGATCCACCCCGACGAGGTCAACACACCGGTGCGCCGGGTCTGTTACATCGCCCAACTGGTATTGTCGGGTGATGTCGATCCCGGCAAGGCGCGGCGCCAGTTGCTGCGCGGGATCGAGCAGCTTTCGCAGGTGCTGACCGACCATGACAGCCGCGGCCAACTGGACGAAGCGACCGACAACATCCTGCAAGACCGGTACTATCACGCCCTCAAATCCCTGCGCGGCCTGCTGCCGCGCGAACGGCGCCTGCTCGAAGCGGCACCGTCATGACCTTTCAGCCAGCAATCCCCCTTGGCGGCATTGCTGGCTGGGCCTTTCTGAACCGCACCCATGCAAGCCAAAGCCAAAGCTTCTCCGATTCCGCGGTGCAAAAACGCGACGTTGCCCATTTTCGCGACCACATCGCCGATATTTCCACCGCCCGGGAACTGGTCACCGATCGTCAATTGCTCAAAGTGGCGCTGGGGGCGTTCGGGCTGGATGGCGATATCGACAAACGGTTCTTTGTCCGAACGGTTCTGGAACAGGGCACCGGGGACGCGGGCGCCATGGCCAACCGTCTGGTCGACAAGCGCTATGCCGATCTGACCGATGCGTTCGGATTCGGCTCGCCCGGTGGCCCCCATACCCGGCGCAGCGGTTTCGCCCGCGAAATCACCGCCGCCCACCAGACCCGGCAGTTCGAAATTGCCGTTGGTCAACAGAACCCGTCGATGCGCCTGGCGATGAGCTTTGGGCGCGAAATCCAATCGATCGCAGCCGGGCCGCAAACCGGCAACACCGGCTGGTTCCGCATCCTTGGCTCGCCACCCTTGCGGCAGGTCGTTCAAACCGCTTTCAACCTGCCCGATGCTTTCGCGTCGCTGGACATCGACAGGCAGGTCGCAACGTTGAAGGATCATGCCGCCCGCCTGTTTGGCAGCGCGGAAATCTCCGTCTTTCAGGGCACGAACGCGCGCGAGGAAATCATCAACCGTTTTCTCACCCGATCCGATACCTCGCCGGGTTCCGCCGCCTACAGTCCGGCATCTGCCGCGCTGGAACTGCTGCAAACCAGCCGGTCATCTTCCGGCGGACCGAATACCATCGAATCGCTGTTTGCAGCGCTTTACTGACGTTGGTGCAATTCGCCACGATCCTGTCGGGACGGGCAAGCGCACCGCAAGCGCTTGCGACGTAGGTCGGACCATCTGTCCGACCTACCCCACCTCGGACAGCGCGCCGGTCAGACAATCCTCCAGTGCTGTGAAACTGTCCTTCACGCTGCCACTTTCCGCCTCGGCGAACAACGCGTCAAGGCGTGGCCATACTTCGATCGCGCGATCAATCCCGGCATCCGTTCCACGTTCATAAAGCCCCGACTGCACCATCAGTTCCGCCGAATCCCAGGCGCCCAGCATCTTGCGTGCCGCCAAGATCAACGCGTTTTCCGCCGTATCGGCAGCGCGGGGCAGCGACCGCGAGACCGACCGCAAGACATCGACCGCCGGAAAGCGGCCGCGCTCCGCGATTTTGCGGTCCAGCACAACATGGCCGTCCAGCGTGCCGCGCAGAATATCGGCGACCGGTTCTTCCATATCCGATCCCGCAACCAGCACGCTGAACAGCGCGGTAATATCGCCAGCACTGCCCGACCCCGGTCCGGCGCGTTCGCACAGACCCATGATCGCCTGCGCGGTCGATGGCGGAAATCCCCGCATCGCGGCGTTTTCGCCCGCGGCCAGTGCCACCTCGCGATGCGCTTCGGCAAAGCGGGTGATCGAATCGACCACCAGCAGAACCTGCCTGCCGCGATCCCGAAAATACTCCGCCACCGCCGCCGCGGCCCAGGCGGCGCGACGTTTTTCCAGCGGCGACCTGTCCGACGTTTCCGCGATGACGACCGCCCGCGCCATGCCCGATGGCCCCAGCGAAACATCGATGAACTCGCGCAATTCCCGGCCCCGTTCACCCACCAGCGCGATGACCGCGACGTCGGTTTCAAGTCTTTGCGCCAACTGGCCGATCAGCGTCGATTTGCCGATGCCCGAGCCTGAGAACAACCCGATACGTTGTCCGCGCACCAGTGGCAGCAGCGTGTTGAACAAACGCAGCCCCGTGTTCACGCGCCCGCCCAGCGCCCGGCGCGATGTTGCGGGCGGAGGATTTCGGCGCAACGCGTACGCCGTTTCCCCCATCGCCAGCAGGCGCCCGTCCAGCGGCTGACCATCCGCGTTGAGGACACGGCCGATCCACGAATCATCCGGGCAGAACCGGGGCGGCGGCCGCGCTACGACGCGGTCCCCCAGCGCGACCCCCGCATGCGGGTCCGATACCAGAACCGAAATCGTCGCGCGCCCAATCCGCAAGACCTCGCCCTCGGTCGTGGCCCCGTTCGCCGCATGAACCGCGACGCGATCCCCCACCCTGCACTGGCGCGACAGTCCCTCGACCAGCAGCACCCCGGCATCGGTCCCGCAAATCCTGCCAACCCGCGAAACCGGGTCGACACCGGCCATGGCGGCGGTAAGTGGATCAAAGTTTAGTGGTTTCATGCCGGGAACTTTCTGTTCGGTATTACGATTTCTAAAGGAATGACCCTTAAGCCTTGGTTGAAGAAATCGAGGGAGAAGCCCCGAATGACCGGCGGACTGAACATTCTGCACATGGCGCAGGCCATGGCGACGCATGCCTCTGATCGGCACGGCGTGATCGCAAACAACGTCGCCAACGCGGATACGCCGGGCTTCAGGGCCCGCGATCTGGTCCCGTTCGCCGACATTTTCACGAATTCCCGCAGCAATATTCCGATGCGCCATTCCCGTCCGGGCCATCTGGCGGACCGCGTCACCGATGCTTTTCGCCCGCCGCTGCAATCGATCCCGACCGGCGATGCACAATCGCCAAATGGCAACGATGTCGCCCTTGAAACCGAAATGACCAAGGCCGCCGAAACCCGCCTGCAATACGAAATGGCACTGGGTATCTATCAGAAATCAATGAATATTATTCGTACGAGCCTTGGCAGATGACCGGCAACAGGGGTAGCAAATGACCGAATTCGCAAGAACCCTGGCCGCCTCGGCAAGTGGCATGCAGGCGCAGGCAACGCGGCTCAGGCTTACGTCGGAAAACATCGCCAACGCCGACACGCCGGGATATCGCCGCAAGACCGTCAGTTTTCGCGACGTGATGGACCGGGCGCTTCAAACCCGGCTGGTGAAAGCCGGCGGCGTCCGGCTGGACCAGCGGGAGCCGCAGAAAATTTATGAGCCCGGCCACCCGCTCGCCGATGCTACCGGCCATTATCAGGGATCGAACGTGAACCTGATCATGGAAATCGCCGATGCCCGCGAATCCCACCGCAGTTACGAGGCCAATCTCCGGATTTTCGACCAGACCCGACAAATGGCACGTTCCGCGCTGGAACTGCTGCGCCGCTGACCGGCTGACGAAAGGCAATCGCTGTGGAAATCAACCCGCTCTCTGCTGCCGGCCTTTATGCCGGTGCCAAAACGGCAACCAGGCCCGACGCGGCGGCATCCGGCAATGCGCTGGGCAATCTTGCCCGCGATTTCGCCGCCACCATCGCCGAGGGTGAAACCACCGCAACGGCCGCCATGGGCGGGGGCGCCGACATGCCCGCGCTGATCGGCGCTTTGGCGCAAAGCGAACTTGCCGTGGAAACCGCCGTGACCATTCGCGACCGCGTCGTCGAAGCCTATCAGGAAATTCTGAGGATGCCGGTCTGATGCTGAACGAGGCCGATCTTCTGGACGTACTGCGCCAGGGGCTGTGGACCGCGGTGATCATAGCCGCCCCGGTCCTGAGCGTCGCGCTGATTGTCGGGCTGGTCATCGGGCTGTTTCAGGCGCTGACATCGGTGCAGGAACTGACCCTGACCTTCGTGCCCAAGCTCGGTGCGATCCTGATTGCCTTCTGGGCGTCGCTGGGCGTGATGTCGCGCGCCATGTCGGGCCTTTTTGCCGGGCACATCATCCCCCTCATTGCCGGGGGCGGTTTCTGATGCGGACCTTCCCTTGGCAACTTCCGCGCGGGGCCTGCCATGGATAGCGCCGGATATGTCAGCCTTGCACGGCAATCGGGCCTGATGCAGGAAATGCAGGTGGTGGCCCAGAATATCGCCAATCTTTCGACCACCGGCTATCGTCGCGAGGGGGTGGTTTTCGCCGAATTCGTGCGTTCCGCCGGAACCGGTGCGCCGTCGATCTCGTTCGCCGATGCGCATGGCCGGCTTACCGACTCCACGCAGGGACCGCTGCAACCCACCGGCGGGTCCTTCGATTTTGCCATCGAGGGGCAGGGATTTTTCGTTCTGGCAACGCCGGGCGGCGACCGTCTGACGCGGGCCGGTGCGTTCTCGCCCAACCACCAGGGCGAACTTGCCTCCACCGACGGCCACCTGCTGCTGGACAGCGGTGGCGCGCCGATCTTCGTGCCCCCGAATGCGGCCTCGGTCATGTTGGCGCCGGACGGCACCCTTTCCGCTGACGGAGTGCCGCTGGCCCAGGTCGGTCTGGTCCTGCCGGCGGCACCCGATTCGCTGGTCCGCGAGACCGGCGTGATGTTTCGCTTTGACGGCGACACGCTGCCGGTCGAAGACGCCGCACTGTTTCAGGGCTTCCTTGAGGCCTCGAATGTCAGCCCGGTCACCGAAATGGCGCGGATGATCGAAATTCAGCGCACCTATGAACTTGGACAGAAATTTCTGGACCGCGAGGATGAGCGGGTCCGTTCCGCCGTCCGCATCCTCGGCCAGAATTGACGAAAGGAAACCCCATGCGAGCCCTGAAAATCGCGGCGACCGGCA
>CAZRLO010000117.1:0-7863 GCA_964600965.1 uncultured Rhodobacter sp. | reverse complement strand
GTGGCGGCGATCACGCTTTGATCGGCCCGCGCGGTGGCGATCAGCGGCACCGGCGAGACCGTCATCAGGATCTTCACGGCCGGGTTCTTTTTGCGCATGAGCCGGGCGAATGCGGTGAAATCGGCCACGGTCTCGGGGACGGTGAAATTTACGAATTGATGCTGTTTAGGGTCGAATTTTCCACCCGCCACGCCGGGGGCCAGGGCAAAGACCGCGCCGTCGCTGCGCGCCGTCCAGGCCTCGGTCAGCCCGAAGGTGAAGACAAAGACATCCGCGGTCTCGATCATCGCCCGCACCGCGGCGAAATGGGCCTCGCGGTCGGCCTCATAGGCGCGTTTGCCGGCGAAACCGCCGGGCTGGACGGCCGGGCGGAACGGGTCGATCAGATGTCCGTCCGGTTCGTGCCAGACGTCTTCGCGCGGGGTGAACCGGCCATAGGCGCGCAATCCCAGCTGATAAAGCTGGCGCGCGGTATAGATATTGCCGAACCGCGCGGTGAAGGTGCCATAGCCGAATTCCGCCGCGACATCGCGGCTGATCGCCGGATGCGGCCATTCGGTGACCAGGTAATTATAGCCGCGCGCCTTCAGGTAGCGCGCGATGTGCTGGGCAAAACAGCTGCCCGCGGTGGCGATCCTCATCTTCCGCGTCAGCCGGAACCCGCCCCTGACCACCGGATCGACGTCGCCGGGTGCGGCCACGCGATGCGCCCGCGACCAAAAGCAGTGATCGGGCTGGTTTTTATAGGGGTTGGACGGTTTTGGCATCGCGACTCAGACAGTACGGGTGGCAAGGGCCCTTTCTTCTATCTCCGCAAGCAGGATTTCGCCATAGGCCGCGTTTCCATGGGTGGGATCGGGCGACCAATAGGGCTCGGCGAGGTATCCGCCGTCGAACACCGTCCCGGGCAGATCGACAAAGCGCGTGGCGCTGCCGGCCACCGCCTGGCGCAGGACCTGGCAGTAAAGCTGCCACATCTTCTGCCGGAACTGCGGCGGATTGATCCCGTGTTCGGCGGCCATCTCGCCAAACTTGCCCGGATGGGCGCGGATATGCGCCTCGCTGGCGATCGGCGGCGGCGGCGGCAGCAGATAGACCGGGCAGTCCGCCGCCTGTGCGATCACCCGCCAGAACAGCAGCGCGTTACGCTCCGCCAGCATCGCAAGCTGCGCCTGCATCATGGCAAACGGAATCTCCTCGACCCCGGGGGCGGCGGCAAAGCCGCGTTCGGGCCAGGCGAAATCGTAAGGTTTCGGATGCCGGACCATGGCCATGGAATTATATTCATTGCCCATCAGCACGCAGATCACCGCGTCGGGCAGGTGTTGGCGGATTATATCGCCGAGCCGCTGTTCCAGCGCCGGGATTATCCGCCGGGTCCGGTTTACGACCTCGAAATTGGGTTGAAAATCGGGATGGTTGAGACGGGTGAAATGCGCCTTCCGCCCGCCGGTCCGGCCCGCGTGCGCGCGCGCGCGCCAGGCCCGCATCAGCGCCACAAGATGGCTGTGGCCGAACCCCAGCAGCCGCCCTGCCCCGGTTGCCGGACCGGCCTTCACCCCTGCATTCCCTTCCGCAATCTGTCCAGTCCGGCCCTGGCCTTTGCCAGACCCGCCTTTACCCCGTGGGTGGTATGGCCGCCGGCATGCAGCCGCTTGAACATCTGCTCGACCGCGACGGCGATCTCGGGGTTCTGCATCAGCCCGTAGGCATCGTAATAGATATATTCCTGGCCCGCGCACCCGTAGAGCGGCGCCTCTCCCGGCTCCAGCGTCCAGCATCCCCGCAGCCGCTCGCGCAGCCGGTTTTCCAGCTCTACCTTGAACGGATGCGGGGCCGGAAACTCCACCCGGCGCCGGGCCGGCACCCCGTGAACGCGGATCAGATTGCCGAACGCGCGGCGCTCGGGCCCGGTGGTCTCGGCCATGAACCGGTGCCGCAGGGTCGAGGAGATGCGCCGGGCGCCATCCGCCGCCATCAGCGTCACCAGCCGCAGAAACTCGGTCTCCAGGATTGCCGGTGCCACGTTGCGTGGCTTGGCACCGCCGGGCGACATGCCGTCAAGTCCCAGCACCGCGTCGCAGAAATGGCTGAAAATATCGATCTTGCGGGCTTTCAGCACCTCAAACGGAATCACATGCAGCCGGATTCCCGGGTCCCCTGCCAGCGCCTGCAGCACCGGCAGCGGGTTCAGCAGGGCACTTGACCAGGGGTCGGCGAAATGTTCGGCCATGCGCTCGCCCAGCCCCATGGTCTGGCCCTGCTTGATCTGCTCGGTCCAATGCGACCGGAACAGGTCGATCGGGTCGCGCAGCGCATAGACCACATCGACCCTGTCCTTGCCCAGCAGGCCGGCCAGCGCATGATAGTGTTCCGGCGGCCAGCGGGCGGCACCTTCGGCGGAAAACACCAGGCTGCGGTCCCGCGGCACGCGCGTCAGCTCACGCCGCCCCTTGCTGTCCTCTTTCAGCCAGTCCGCATTCCTGCCGACAAGATCGTGATGTCCGGCGGTCCCCCCGGTGCCCTGGCGCGGATAG
Source organism: uncultured Rhodobacter sp. (assembly GCA_964600965.1). Classification (GTDB taxonomy): domain Bacteria; phylum Pseudomonadota; class Alphaproteobacteria; order Rhodobacterales; family Rhodobacteraceae; genus UBA5972. Next base: position 5,326 of record CAZRLO010000117.1, on the reverse strand, counting down.
CACCAGCCGCGCTTGTCCAGCGCACCCCGCGCCCGGCGCAGGTTTTCCTGCAGATAGGATGTCGCGGTCTTGTGCGGTCCGGCGTGAAAGACGAGCATGTCCACCCCCGGCGCTCAGGCGCTGACCGGCTGGGCCTGCCGCGACCAGTCCGCCAACGCCGCGAGCCCGTCCTCCAGCGTCACCGCCGGGGTCCAGCCAAGCGTGGCGCGGGCGCGCGCGATATCGGCAACCGCATGGCGGATGTCGCCGGGACGGAAGGCGCCGGTGATCCGCAGCCGGTCCTCGTCCGCGCCCAGCAGCCGCAGCAGAAGGCGCGCCACGGCGAGGATCGTGACCCCCTGCCCCGAACCGATATCGAGGATCTCGCGCGGTATCCTATCCACCTGCCGCATGGCGGCGAAAGCGGTTACCACGTCATCGACGGCAACAAAATCGCGGGTAATCTCGCCATCCTCGAATATCTCCAGCACCCGGCCGTCCTGAATCTGGCGGCAGAAAATCGACAATACGCCCGTATAAGGATTATTCAGAGACTGTCCCGGCCCAAAAACGTTTTGCAGCCGCAGGATGCCGACCTGCGTCTCGCTGCCCCAAAAGGCCTGGGTCAGCATATATTCCTGCATCAGCTTGGTCGAGGCATAGACCGAGGCCGGGGCCACCGGACAGGCGGCTTGCGTTGCCACCGGGGTAAGCGTTTGCCGGTCGCGGCCGCGGGGGCTGAAATCGCCGCGCGCCATGTCTGCCGATGTGCGTTCCAGCGCCGCGCGCGGTGCGCCGGTCGCATCGATGCAGGCGCCCTCGCCATAGACCGCGCGCGAGCCGGCCAGCACGATGCGCCCTACCCCGCCAACCGCGCGCGCGGCCTCGATCAGATGCGCGGTGCCCATCACGTTGACATCCGTGTACCGCGCCGGCTGGTCGAAGGACTGCCCGGTGCCGATCTCGGCGGCCAGGTGATAGATGATCTGCGGCCGCACCGCCGCCAGGGCCGCATCCAGCCCGGCGCGGTCGCGCATGTCGCCCTCGATGACGGCGATGCCATGCGTCCTCAGCCGCGCCCGGTTTTCGGGATTGCCGTCATGCGCCTGGGGGTGGAAATTGTCGTAGACCGTGACCTCTGCCGCCGGGGCCAGCGCCACGGCCAGCCGCGAGCCGATAAAGCCCGCGCCGCCGGTGATCACAATGGCTGGCCGTGTCATCGTTAAAACCTCTTTCCAAACCTGTTTATAAAAGACTCGACAGATACCGGCCATAGCGGTTCTTGGCGAAAAGCTCGGCCCGGGCGGCCAGCTCCGGCGCGGTGATCCAGCCCTGCTGATAGGCGATCTCGTCAGGGCTGCCGGTCTGTAGCCCCTGGCGCGCCTCCAGCGTGCGCACGAAATTGCCCGCGTCCAGCAGCGACCCGTGGGTGCCGGTATCCAGCCAGGCATAGCCGCGCCCCATGCGCTGCACATCCAGCAGCCCCTCGGCCAGATACATCTCCAGCAGGGTGGTGATCTCCAGCTCGCCGCGGGCCGAAGGCGTGACCCGTGCCGCCCGTTCGGGGGCCGAGCCGTCGAGGAAATAAAGCCCGGTGACCGCGTAGTTCGACGGCGGCACCGCTGGCTTTTCGACGATCTCGCGCGCCTGGCCGTCCACGTCGAAATCGACCACGCCATAGCGTTCGGGGTCAGCCACGTGATAGCCGAATACCGTGCCGCCCGCCTGGCGCGCATCCGCGCGGGCCAGAATCTGCGGCAGCCCGTGGCCGAAAAAGATGTTGTCGCCCAGCACCATGGCAGAGGGTGCCCCGTCCAGAAAATCATCCGCCAGAAGATAGGCCTGGGCCAGCCCGTCGGGCGAGGCCTGGACGATATAGGTAAACTCAAGCCCCCATTGCGCCCCGTCGCCCATCAGGCGCCGGAACTGGTCCTGATCCCCGGGCGTGGTGATCACCGCGATCTCGCGGATGCCCGCCAGCATCAGCACAGACAGCGGGTAATAGACCATCGGTTTGTCGTAGATCGGCAAAAGCTGTTTTGAGACCGCGATGGTGGTCGGGTAAAGCCGTGTGCCCGCGCCGCCCGCCAGAATGATGCCCTTGCGCCCGCTCATGCCGCCTGCTCCTTCAACGCGTTCAAAACCGCCGCCAGTCCCTGCCGCCAGTCGGGGCGGGTGATGCCGAATACCGTCTCTAATCCGGCGCAATCCAGTCTTGAATTGGCCGGTCGTGCCGCTGGGGTAGGATAATCGGATGTGGCGATATCCGCCACCTCTACCGGCCGGCCGGCCTGGGCGAATATCTCGCGCGCGAACCCGGCCCAGCTGACATCCGGGGCCCCGGCGAAATGATAGGTGCCGCTGGCCCCCTGCCCCGCGACGAGCATCCGCGCCACGGTCAGGCAGGTAGTGGCGATATCGGCGGCCGCAGTCGGTCCGCCCATCTGATCGGCAACCACGGTCAGCCGCTCATGGGTCTGCGACAGCCGCAGCATGGTCTTCACAAAATTCGCCCCATGGGCCGAAAACACCCAGGAGGTGCGCAGGATCGCATGGGTCCCGCCCGCGCCGCGCACGCCTTCCTCGCCCACCAGCTTGCTGCGGCCATAGGCCCCCAGCGGCCCGGTGGCGTCCCCCGGCTTCCATGGGGTGTCGCCGCTGCCGTCGAACACGTAATCGGTGGAGATATGGACAAATGGCACGCCTTTCGCCGCCGCCGCCTCTGCCATCGCCGCCGGGGCCGCGCCGTTGACCAGTGCCGCCGTGGCCTCATCCGTCTCGGCGCGGTCGACCGCGGTATAGGCGGCCGCATTGATCACCGCGCCCGCATCGCTGTCGGCAATGGCGGCGGCGCAGGCATCGGGATCGCTCAGATCGGCGGCCTCGCGGCCAAGCGCCGTGACCTGCGCCTGACGCCCAAGCTCGGTCGCCACCTGCCCGGTCCTGCCGAACACCAGTATATTCATGACGCCTTGCCCAGCCTCTGACCGACCCCGTCACGGGTTTGCAGCGCGCGCCACCAATCCTCGTTGTCGAGATACCACTGCACGGTCTTCTCCAGCCCCTCGTCCAGGGTGACACTGGGCCGCCAGCCCAGCTCGGTGGCGATGCGCGCCGGGTCGATCGCATAGCGCAGATCATGGCCGGGCCGGTCGGTGACAAAGGTAATTTGCCCGGAATAGGGTCTGTTTTTGGGGCGTCTTTCATCCAGGATTGCGCAGATCTTTTCCACGATATCGATGTTTCTGGCCTCGTTCTCGCCGCCGATATTATAGGACCGTCCGACCGCGCCCTTTTCCAGCACGGTCAGCAGCGCATCGGCGTGGTCGTCGACATAAAGCCAGTCGCGCACGTTTTCGCCGCCGCCGTAGACCGGGATATCCCGGCCCGCCAGCGCGTTCAGGATCACCACCGGGATCAGCTTTTCGGGAAAATGATAAGGCCCGTAATTGTTCGAGCAATTGCTCATCACCACCGGCAGGCCATAGGTGTGGGCCCAGGCGCGCACCAGATGGTCAGAGGCGGCTTTGCTGGCGGAATAGGGACTGCGCGGGTCATAGCTCGTGGCTTCGGTAAATCGCCCGGTCTTACCCAGACTACCGTAAACCTCATCGGTGGAAATATGGTGAAACCGAAAGCCCTGGCGTTTGCCCTGCCCGGTCCAGTAGGCGCGCGCGGCCTCCAGCATGTTATAGGTGCCGGTGATATTGGTCTCGATAAAGGAGCCGGGCCCGTCGATCGAGCGGTCGACATGGGATTCCGCGGCCAGATGCATCACCGCGTCCGGCTTGTGATCACGAAAAACCCGGTCCAGCGCCGCCCGGTCGCGGATATCGGCCTGTTCAAAGGCGTAAAGCGGGCTCGCCGCCACCGGGGCCACATTGTCGAGGCAGGCCGCATAGGTCAGCGCATCGAGATTGACCACCCCATGCCCGCGCGCCACCGCCAGCCGCACCACCGCCGACCCGATAAACCCCGCGCCGCCTGTGACCAGTAATTTCATCGCCAAAACCCCTTACGTCTTTGCCGGCAAGATACGCGCCGGAACACCCACCGCAACCGGGTTCGGCAGGACATCGCGCAGCAGCCGGCGCGACGGGTTCCACAACCGAACCGGTGCCTCGCGGCCCCAGTCCGGATCACAGGCCGAAACGCTCATGAACTAGCGTCATAGGTGAACGGCGATCTGAAATCGGCAAGCGGCGGCGCGGCGGCGTCCTTTTCACTTAAGATCGGCTCTGATCCGCCCAGATCCCAGTCGATGCCGGCGCTGTCCCAATGCACCGCGCCGTCACATTCAGGCGCGTAGAAATCGGTGCATTTATAGATGATCTCGGTATCGGGCTCGCGGGTGACGAACCCGTGCAGAAACCCCGCCGGGATCATCATCTGCCGGCCGTTTTCATGGCTCAGCACCGCCCCCGCCGATTGCCCGTAGGTCGGACTGCCGCGGCGGATATCGACCACCACGTCGAACAGCGCCCCGCGACCGCAACGCACCAGCTTTGCCTGGGCATGCGGCGGGCTTTGAAAATGCAGACCCCGCAGCGTGCCCGCGGCGGCGGAGACCGAATGATTGTCCTGCACGAAGTTAAAATCCAGCCCCGCCGCGGCCATGACCTGCGCGTTCCAGCTTTCGCTGAAAAAGCCGCGATTGTCGCCGAACCGTTTCGGCGTGAGGATCTTTACCCCCGGCAGGCTCGTGTCTTCGATCTGCATGCCGCTCACTCCCGCGCGTATACATCTTCGTAGCGCACGATATCATCCTCGCCCAGATAGGTGCCGGTCTGCACTTCGATCAGCACCATATCCACCTTTCCGGGGTTCTCCAGCCGGTGTTTCGCACCAAGCGGCACATAGACCGATTGATTCTCGCCCAGCAGCGTGACCTGGTCACCGATGGTCACCCGGGCCGTGCCTTCGACCACGATCCAGTGCTCGGCGCGGTGATTGTGGCTTTGCAGCGATAGCGCGGCCCCCGGATGCACCACGATACGTTTCACCTGGAACCGGTCCCCCAGCACCAGGCTTTCAAACCAGCCCCAGGGCCGGTGATCCTTGGGAAAGGCCTCCGCCTGCCTGGCCCCCTTGGCTTTCAGCGCGGCGACGGCCTGCTTGACCTCCTGCGCGCGCGCGGCGTCGGCCACCAGCACCGCGTCGGGCATCGCCACCGCGATCAGGTTCTTCAGCCCGATACCGATCAGTTCCAGCCCCTCGGCCTCTGATCTCAGCAGCGTGTCGCGGCACCCCAGCGCCTGCGCGTTGCCCGATGTCGCCACGCCATCGCTGTCCCGCGCCATCTCGCGCCAGACCGTGTGCCAGTCGCCCAAGTCGGACCAGCCGGCCG
>CAZRLO010000116.1:0-8287 GCA_964600965.1 uncultured Rhodobacter sp. | reverse complement strand
CATAATCCGCTGCCTGCCCGCGGATGTAGATCATACCGTTGATCGACGAACACCCGCCCAATAGCCGACCGCGTGGATAAAGCAATTGGCGGCCGTTCAACCCCGGCTCTGTCGTGGTCTGATATCGCCAGTCAGTACGTGGATTGCCGATGCAATACAGATATCCCACAGGGATGTGTACCCAGTGATAATTGTCGCTGCCGCCTGCCTCCAACAGCACGACGCGCGCCGTTTCGCTCAACCGGTTGGCCAAGACACAACCGGCGGAGCCTGCTCCGATAATGACATAGTCCGGGACCATACTTTCCTCCGATTACGCACCAAAAGCAGACCGTGAGACACAATTGTGCAAGCATTCACAATACCCGTGCTGCGATGATGCTTTTCTTTATCCCGAAAACAACGACATTGGCGAAGTAATGCACAATGCGCCAATAAATGGAGGCAACGATGCTCACCCAGATCAAAGGCCTGCACCACGTCACCTCACTGGCCAGTGGTGCGCAGGCGAATAACGACTTTTTCACCAAGGCGCTGGGCCTGCGGCGGGTCAAGAAAACCGTCAACTTCGACCGACCGAAAGTCTATCACCTTTACTACGGTGACGAGTCCGGCACACCCGGTTCGGTGATGACCTATTTCCCAATTCCGGGGTCTGGACGAGGCCGGCATGGTACCGGCGAAATTGGGGTGACGGCATTTTCGGTGCCAAGGGGGTCGATATCATTCTGGCAGACACGGCTGCCCTCATATGGCGGTGCCGATCTGCGCAAGACCTCGGCATTCGGTGAACAACGCCTGCACTTCACGGGTCCGGATGGCGATGAGTTTGCATTTGTGGAAACCGACGATGCCCGTACGCCGTGGCAGGCGGATGGCATCGACCGCGACCATGCTATCCGTGGTTTTCACTCCGCATCCATGCGATTGCGCGACGGTGGAGCGTCGGCGGAATTGCTGGCCTTCATGGGATACGAGCAGATCGACCGGGCTGGTGACCTGACCCGTTTCGCCGTACCGGACGGTAACGGCGCCGATGTGATCGACATCGAAACGCTACCTGGCGGGCCGGAAGGGGAACAGGGTGCCGGCTCGGTGCATCACATCGCCTTCGCGGTCGAAAATCGCGCCCGGCAGCTGGAGGTGCGCCAGGCGCTGCTGGACACCGGTTATCAGGTGACACCGGTGATCGACCGCAATTATTTCTGGGCAATTTACTTTCGTTCGCCCGGAGGCGTGCTGTTCGAGGTTGCCACCAACGAACCGGGGTTTGACGCCGATGAGGACACCGCACAGTTGGGCACCGCCCTGCGTCTGCCGCCGCAGCATGAACATCTGCGGGCCGAGTTGCTGGAAAAGCACCTCGAACGGATCAAAGACTAACGGCCCGCATCAATAGGTGATTGGCACCTGCCCTGTGCTGACCATCCGGAATTTCCAGTCGGCAATCGGCGTGTCCTTGGTGTTCAGCAGGCTGGACAGGTAGAACAGCCGGTCGCGGTTGGCACCTTCGCCGGTACAGAACCGGTCTTGCAGATAAAAAGGCGGCGTCGCCTGATAATGTAGCGATGCGCGAATTGAAGCCGGGCCGCCGGGTATATCGGCCAGCGGAATGCGATAGCTCAACGTGTCACCACCGCCGGTGACGTAGTCCGGGTCGTCGCCCACGTCCGAGGCACCGGATTCATGCGCCAGCAGTTCGGCCTCGGTCTCGGACCCTTCGAATGTCGGGTTCACCAGCCCGAGTGTGTTGGCAATCGCAACGCGTTCCTCGAATGGCAACAGCCCAGCGGGCAATAACCGGTTGTCTTTTCTTGTGTGACAGATCGAAAGGAAACTGGTGGTCAGGTTCGACGACGGGTCAACCGGCGCGTCCGTCGCACAGGACGGCGTGCCAGAAGTTTTTGCGGGGTCTCCGGGATCAAGCTTGACCTCCTGATAGATCTGCACCTGATCGGGGCGGTTGATGACTTGATAATGCGGCTGGAAATCGTCCTGATCGACGATCTTATTGCACTGGTTGTCATACCAAAGCTCTCCGTTCAGCGGTTTACCGGCGGCGTCAATCAGCACGCCCATCTCATCGGTGGCACCGGAATGCCAGACCACCTGACCGGCCGGGTTCATCACCTCGAACTCGACGAAGGCGCGGCGAAAGCTGACGCCTGACGGGAACTTGTGCCCCGCCAGATTGTCGATCCGCACATCTACATCCAGCGTCCCGGCCACCTCGTTGATGACCCGGCTTTCCACCGAAATCACCGCCGTGTGGATCATGGCGTTCTCGACCATCTGCAATTCGGTCCGTTCCAGCCCCGCCATGCCCAATGAACCCAGCATCGGATCTTTTCGCGGTATTCCGAACACGCCGGGGAACTGCTGGGCCATCTTGATGAGAAACAGGTTCAACCCGACCAGCGTGTGCCGTGCGTAACCCTGCCGGTAAGGCAAGTCGATTTCCTCTGGCGGCAAGGTGTATTCCGCCTGTGGCATGTTGCTGAATTCCTGGATCGAGGCAATGCGCGAGATGAACGGCTGCCCATTGGCATCACGGCTTTCCATGTGGCAGTCCGCACAGGACATCGGCGTGGCACCGGCACCGGAGGGCAGGGATTCACCCTCGGGCAGGAATGCCGCCTCGCCGGCGCGGTACTGGCTGAACAGCCATTCGGGATATGTCGTCTGCTCATAGGTATCACCGATAATTTCCGCCTTGCCGCCCTCGGGCAGCCAAAGAACCGGCAGGTGCACGGTGTGGCAGGTGCCGCATTGTTCGGAACTGGCGATCGAATCATCATGGACCGGAGTGTTGCCCAGCGCATGGTCCATCGGCTTGGTCTTTGGTTCCGCGAACGGACCGAACAGCGTGCCGGGATCGGAGGCCAGGAAACTGCCGGTAAAAGTTTTTCCGAACCCCTCCAGCTTGCCGATCTGTTCGTTCAACTCCTCCTGCCGCGCCAGAATGCATTTGTTCTGCGCCTGCGGTTCATATTTGGCGGTCTGCTCCGGCGTCAGGACCGTACGGTGACAGGCCACGCAGGAAATGCCGTCGCGGGCCAGCGCGCCGTATCTGGCGTGTTCGGGATCATAATGCACCGCTTGCGGATCGGCGGTCTGCGTCTTGTCATACGGCACCGCCGTGACAAAGGACGGATTGAAAACGGCGCTGTCACAGGTCGCCCCGCTTTCTGCCTGATCCAGCTGATACTGCCGCTGCCCCATGATGCCATGGCAACCGAAACAGGTGTTCCAGATCAGATCGAGCGAGTCCGGGTGAAACTGCTCTTCGGACGCAAGCTGTGCGAAAAAGATCGGGTCGCGCCCGGCCAGCCCCATAGGCGAGGAACGCCAGGTCGCGTATGGCGAAAGGTTGATAAGGTTGTCGCCATGCGGGTTTGGTTTGGTCATGTCAAAAGACAGGCCGGTAGACCCGGCGTCGTGGCAGCCGATGCATTGGTCCGAGGTCAGGTATTCGCTGGACAGCGGCGGCTTGTCCGCACCCGCCTGCGCCCAGACGGTGTCGTAGACCTGCGAGGGCAGGGTGATCTGCGCAAGATCCGGCGGGTCCGATCCGGGCGGCAGGTGAAAATAGTCCTCGAATTTCGCCGAAGGGCTGCGCCGCGGGATGCTCTGCGGTATCCGCGCGATGGCCGTGACCGGTGCCGGGGCGTATGCGGTCTCGACGCCTTCGACCTCGGTCACGAACCAGTCCTGGCTGAGGAACACCAGCGGCGTGCCCGGCTCGCCCCTGATGTTGACCAGGCTGGAAAAGGTCGAATTGTCTTCGGCCACCGAATGGCAGTTCAGGCAATACTGCCCGAACCCGGCAAACGCGGGCGAATTCAGCGATCGCACGTTTCGTGGTTTGGGTGCCGGCCAGTCGATATTCGGATCTTCCGCGGATGGATCAAAATAGCTGAAAAAGCCCCAGAACCAGCCATCCCAGGCCGCATTGCCGTCGCGGACCATATAGGCGATGCCCTTGGCGGGTTTCAGATTGTCGACCGACCGGTCAGGATAGGCATCGCGGCAGCGCGAGCCGGGGGCAGTGTACATTTCCTTGACGATGATCGCACCATCGGGGACCGGCGCGGCCTGTTCCGGGGCAGGGGATCCATCCTGCGGACGGTTGACACGCAGCCATGCCATCATCTCGGGCGAATACCAGATCACCACTGGCATATGGGTTCCGTGATAGGTGCCGTACCATTTGTTGTCCTGGTCGCGCCGGGCAAGGAACGGCCCGGTATCGCGCACCCATTTGTCCTGTGCGAATGCGTTGCCGTGTGCATCCTTCAGTTCCGGATCGCGATAGCAGAAATTGTTGAAAAACTCGCCGACCGATGCCTCGTATTCATTCAGAGGTTTGGGCGCGCCGTCGGGATCGCTTGGGTTTTGCACCTGGGGCCAAAGGCTGACGCACAGCCCGTGATTGGCCGGATCGAATTGCGGGGTGCCCCGATCGTCCGGGCAAAGGTTGCCGGGCAGGGCAGCGGTCGCCGAGACCCCAAGAACGGCACAGGCCCGGACCAGTCCACGATAGCATCCCACGGCCGAATAACGTGCCATTATCCTATCCCCGCTAATATTTCTGTCAGCAAAGTGATTTACCCAAATCGTACGTGCGGCGACGGGAGCGGACAAGCCTTTTGGTTGTATTGGGTGGGGATAATTCAGTTTAAAGTCATCTCGGCGACAAGCGCGGCCCAGGACGCGCCGTGCATGTCGCGGTCGGCGCGGGTGCCCTGCACATGCGGGCGTGGCAGCGAAAATTTCACCACGTTCAGCGACGCAATGTCGAAGCGTTTCATCTTTTCCGGCGCGGTATTGAACAACCGCGCCACCCGGTCCGTCGATACCCCGTCGCTGACACGCTGAAATGCCTCTGCCGAGCCGCAGAATATGTCGATGGTCAGCCAGAACGGTCCGGCGTTTTTGCTGCGAACCTTCTCGACGATCTGTCCCAGTTCAGCCATTCTCGTGCACCTCCAGCCGGAACGCTTCCATCGGGTCGTCCAGTTCCATGACGTGGTTGAGGCAAAACTCGAATATCTCACCGCGCTCGATCTCGGCCGGCGAGAACGGGAAGGCGAATGTCGGCTGTTCTTCGTCCGTAGTCAGCGGATGGTGCAGCAGATAGGGGTTCAGCATCTTGCCGATCTCATCGGCCATCTCTGCGGTTCCGGCCGTGACGATGCCCAGCACGCCCAGTTCAACGGAACCGGAAAACCGGTTTTCCAGTTCGCCGAATGTGGCGCATTCACCGATAATCCGCAGCTCGATCTCAAAATCCTCCGGCGCGATGCCAAGCCGGTCCCGCGCCTTTGCCGTGCATTTCCGCGCAATATCATCGCACCAGTCCCGCGCGTTCTCGACATAGCGCCGGTCGCGCAGCAATGTCAGCAGAACGCTCTGAAACCCGGCCCGCCGCGCGCCTTCCAGCTTGACGGTGTAGCGATCCGACGGCACCCATTCCGAGCCCGTCACGCGCACCCTTGTCCGGTCCAGCGCTTCATATCGCGCTCCAGTCACGTCTAAATGTCCACCGGGTTCATACAGAATGAACGGATCGGAATTCTCGTACAGCATATGGGCTGATACCGTGTGCGGGGTGGCATTTGCCCCATCCGCCAGCGGCGTGACCGTGAAACTCTCATCGTCGAATTCGACCAGGATCACCCCCGATTGCGGGTTGGTCGCGCACAGCGCGCCGCATTCACCCACTTTCGCCCCGTGCCACGCCGCCCCTGAATGGCACCCCCGCGCCAACGGCAGCGCTGCGATGATTGCGGTGTCGGTGGTGCGTCCGGCGATGATGATATCGGCACCGGTATCCAGCGCCGCGTTGATCTGCTCGGCCCCGGCCAGGGCGACGATGTTGGTGCAGTCATGCAGGATGCCCGCATCCACCTCCGGTGCCGGAGGCAGCGGCGACAGCCGCCCGCCCTCCAGCGCGCCGTGAACCATGTCAGCCGACTGCCCGCTTTTGAGGACCGCGATCTTCGCACGCAGCCCGGTCTCGGCCAGAACCTCTTTGGTAATGCCGACGAACCAGTCCACCGCGCTGTCCGCGCCGCAGGTCCCCGCCGTACCGATCACCAGCGGCACGCCCGCCTTTTGCCGCGCCTCTATCAAACCGGCCCATTCGACTTTGGTCGATGCGCGGGAATATTTTGAAACTCCGCGCCCCAGATAGGCAGGCCCGCTGTCCGTAGACCCCCCGTCTATGGCAATGATATCCGGCTTTGCGGCGATCCCGCGCTTCAGCGCGGTTTTGTCGTAGCCAAGCCCCAGCGCGCCGGAGGGGACGAGCACTTTCACCATGACATCCGATCCTTTCCAACGCGCTTCAAAGCGCGTTGTCCAAGGCCTTTCAAGAGGCCTTATTCACGCGATTTCGAAATCGCGTTTCGAAGCCGCTTTGAAGCGGCTTCGCCCATCAATCCGTCACCGCCTGCGGTTTTTTGAGGATATTGCGCAGGAACATTGGCGCAATAAATCCGACGATGGCGGCCACCCACAGCCCGATGGCAATCGGCGAACTGAACAGAAATTTCCAGTCCCCGCCCGACAGCACCATGGCGCGGCGCAACGAGTCTTCCATGTGATTGCCCAGCAGAATACCCAGGATTATCGGCACTGTCGGCACGTCCAACTTGCGCAGCACATAGCCAAGCGCTCCGAATGCCACCAGCAGAACCAGGTCAAAGTAACCGCCGCCAAGCGAGAAGATGCCGGTGAAAGAGATCATCGTCACCCCAGGCAGCAACACCCATGGCGGCACCTGCAGAATGCGCACGAATATCTTTACCATCGGCACGTTCATCAGCAACAGCACGAAATTGGCGATCAGCAGCGACGCGACCAGGCCCCAGACAACCTCTGGCCGGTCGGTGAACAGCGTCGGACCGGGTGTGATGTTCAGTGTCAGCAGCAGTGCCAGCAGCACCGCAGTTGTGCCTGAACCCGGCACCCCGAGCGTCAGCATCGGCACCAGCGCGCCGCCGGCGGCGGCGTTGTTGCCCGCCTCGGGGGCGGCCACACCTTTGGGGACCCCGGTGCCGAACTTGCCCTTGTCCCCGGCGATGGATTTTTCCGACATATAGGCCAGAAACGAGCCCAGCGATGCACCCGCCCCCGGCAGAACCCCGGCGATGAACCCGATCACGGTCGAACGCAGCATGGTCCATTTGGTGGCAATGATATCCTTCCACGGGATCGTCACCTTTTCCAGTTTCACCCCGATCGAGGTGTCCTTGCCGTGGCTCTCGATGAAAAAGAACACCTCGGCGATGGCGAACAGACCGACGATGGCGACCAGGAAATCGACCCCGTCCATCAGGTGCAGATTGCCGCCGGTGAACCGCGGCATGCCAGAGGTGTTGTCCAGCCCGATCATGGCGATACCGATGCCGATGCAGGACGCGATTGCGGCCTTGGCCTGATTGTTCGACGCCACCCCGCCCAGGGTGCAGAACGCCAGCAGATACAGTGCGAAATACTCCGCCGGTCCGAACTGATAGGCGATGCGGCTGAGAAGCGGCGCCAGGAACATCAGCCCGAACGTGGCCAGCAACGCGCCGACAAACGACGCCACGCCCGACAACACCAGCGCATCGCCTGCGCGGCCGTTTTTGGCCATCGGATACCCGTCAAGCGTGGTCATCAGCGCCGGTTCGTCCCCCGGAATATTCAGCAGGATCGACGATATCCGCCCGCCATACATCGCGCCGTAATAGACGGACGTCATCAGCACCAGCGCGCTGGTCGCGTCCAGCCCCATGGTGAAGGTGATCGGGATCAGGATCGCCACGCCATTCGACGGACCCAAGCCCGGCAAGGCACCGATAATAGTGCCCAGAAAGCAACCAGCCACCGCCAGCATCAGCGTGAACGGCGATAGTGCCACGCCAAAGCCCATCGCAAGGTTCGCAAATACGTCCATAACCTACCCCAGCCAATCCTTGGGCACGGCGAATATCCCCAGCCCGAGCGCATATTTGAACAAAATGAACAGCCCCACCGACAGCCCGGCACCGGTCAATACCGCGGGAACCGCGCGTGGAGAGATTTGATAACTCAGGATTCCCGCTGCAACAGCAGTGGGGATCAGAAAGCCCAATGGCTTTAACAGATAGGCATAGGCGACCAGCACGATCACCGAAACGGCCAGCGCCCCGACGGTGCGCATCGCCGGCCAGTCAGGGTCCGGATCGGGCCTGACCATCACCACCAGTCCGCAAAGCGCTGCGATACCGCCCACCAGATAGGGAAATGTCTTTGACCC
>CAZRLO010000115.1:0-8356 GCA_964600965.1 uncultured Rhodobacter sp. | reverse complement strand
GACGCTCTTCCGATCTGATACAAGATTGACTCTGAGCACCCCAACACCATCAACGCCACCGTCCCCAGTTTTTCCGCGAACTTCAACTTTAGTAAACCCGGCTTCGCGAAGCAGTCGTTGAGTTAGTCTTTCAAAGGCAGTTGGGTCCATCTCTTTGACAACCATCAGCAATCTGGATTTCCAATCGTCATCGTTAGATACTACTTCATCAAGTTTCCCAGTTTCGACTTCACTTGCATTTTGCAAATCGCTTGATTTTTTGCGGCTTTTTCGCTCGAGACGTTTTTCTCGTGCTCTTTCTCGCTCTTCTCTATTCACCTGTTCATGGATTGCCTTAGTCTCTTCAATTGTTTCAATAAGGGAACCTATTTCAGTCAACGACCAAACACCGCGAGCGGAATTCTCTACTGCATCGCCGCGTTTAAGAAATGTGCGTGCCCAAGCCAAATAGTAGTTAATCCGCGTCCTTGAATCGTCTTCGCCCATCATGAAAGCTTGCTCTTCCTCAGGTACGTTTTCGATCTCGGCCACTTTTTCTTCAAGTTCTCGGATCGTCGCTGACCCACCGATTTCTTTAAGAGCCTCAATTGTTACCAACATCATCCCGGGTAAATCTGGTAAGCTATTTGCGTCTACTACAAACCTTCTCTCCATTATTGATTTTTCCCCTCCGCATACCTTCGCCTAGCCACTTCCATCCGCCCCATCTCCCGAACCGCCGCTTCAATCGCCACCTCATCACTCTTGTCCGCATACCGGAACTCGCTGTCGGCGTAGCGGTTGATCTCCTGCACCAGCATTTCCACCGTGATCGGCTGCATCATGTCCCGCAGCATCGCGACCTTTTCGTCATACCCTTTGAACAGGAACAACTCCGGCTGTTCCATCCATTCATCCGGCAGCTCGATATCCATCGCCCGCACCTTTACGGCGTCGGTGATGTTCTTGATCGCGCGGCCCGTGAACCGCTCATCCGCCGCCTGAATGCCCTTCAGATACGCCCCCAGCTTGGCAATCGTATCCAGTTCGCCAATCTCGCCCTTCACGCGGTCAAACACCTCGATCAGGCCATCCTCGTGCGGGCGGGCATGGCTGGCGAAACTGTCGGCCACGGCTTTCCTGATCTCCTGCGCGGCATAAACCTCGTGTTCGCCGACCGGAATGTCGTGGTTCTTGCCCATCAACAGGTAAAGAATGTCGATATAATCCTCGCGGGTTTGCGGCCCGTCCACCAGAAACCGCGCCCCCGCGCGCTGGCGCAGGGCGTCGTCCACATTCTCTGGATAATTCGAGAACATGCCGAACGTGCAGTTCCCGCGCACGACGGTATTCGCACCGGCAAAGCTCTCCATCAGCACCGCCGTGATCTCCAACTGCCCGGCTGACGACTGCCGATCCCCGCGTTTCCCCGCCAACTGGTCGATATCGTCGATCGTGCCGAACCCGATCACATTCGGGTCCACCACGTTGTTGATGAACGCCTTGGCGTTCTGGGCGCTCTTGCCCTGATAGCTGTCGATGCTCTCGGTCGAAAGGTTCTGAAACCGGAACGGATAGCCCGCGACCTTGCAATATTCCGCGATCAGCCCCGCCATCATCTGAATCAACGTGGTTTTCCCGGTGCCCGGCGCCCCGTCGCCCATAAAGGTAAAGATGAACCCGCCAAGTTCCGCAAATGGGTTCAGCTTGCGGTCGAAATCATAGGCCATCAACATCTTGGAAAGCTTCACCGCCTGATATTTGGCGATATGGTTGCCGATCACCTCGTTCGGCTTCTTGAACGTCATCTGCAACTTGGTCGACCGCGCCTTGAGCGCCGGTTTGAATCCGTCGATCTCAAAATCATCGGCTTCGACGCGGTAGGCGACGGCGGCAAAGGGTTCCAGCCTTGGCGCGGTGCTGGCCCGCAGACTGACCTTTTCCATCAGCTTTTCGCAGAACGCGCTGATCACCGCGACCAGCGCAGTTTCGTTGTCCGCGAAGGTGGCGATGTCCTGATCCAGTTCCCACAACGCGCCATGCAGTGCCAGCCCGGGGTTGTCGGTCAAAACTTCCTCGACCTCGCCGATCTTGATGCCATCCTCGGCTTCTGCTGCGTCGGCGGCCACCAGATAGCCGGTCATGTTGGCGAAAACGAACAGCGAAATCAGCGAACTGGCGGTCAGCAATTCCGCGAACTCCGCCTTCCTGCCGGCAGGCAACCGCCCGGCCAGATTGTCGCGTTTGAGCGCCGACAGCCCGGTGGTTTCCTCGTAAAGCTCGGCCACGACATGCGCCACCGCCAGCGCGCGGCGCAGGCTGCGCAGAATATTCGCCTGCGCCGGCGAAGTCAGTGGATCGTCGTCGTCGGCCCCGTGAATGCGGTCGATCAGATGCACGCCTTCGGGCCGGGCCGCCGATTTCGTCACCAGCCCCGGCGTGGTCGACCGAAACCGCCGCCGCGTGCCGATGCCGCTGGAGCGTTCCGCCTTTGGCGCTTTTTTCGCCTTGGCAATGCGCGGCGTATGGTCGAACCCGTCCAGCATGGCAACCGCAGCCGCGTACTGCGCGGTGATCTGTTCCTCGCCGAGTTCCATCAGGTTCTGTGATTCTGTCATGGTCGCGTCTGCCTTCGTGATTGTCGCCCCGGACGTGATCCGGGATCTCTGACCGTTAATGCGCCCCCTGCTGCCAGGCGATCCCGGATCGGGTCCGGGATGACAGGCCGATCGCCCGTCACCGGTAACTCAATATCTGCCCGCCTTCGCTCACCACGTACTTCCGCACCCCCTTCATTCCCGGCGGATCGCGCTCCTCCAGAACCTGATAGGGGCGCTGCGGCAGGATCAACGAGCGTTTGACGTCGCTGGCGCCAAGCTCTTCCTCGGTGCCGCCGAAATGATCCAGCCGGAAAATCTCGCGTTCGACCGACCCGAAAAAGCCCTTTTTTTCCTTTTCAACCCGCTCGGACATCAACGTTTCCTGCGTCCACGCCAGGGCCCAGTCGTTGCCCGTAGCGCCGGATGCATCGGCCAGAATATCCGCCAACGGCCCGTTCTGCCGGGTGAACCGGTCCGAATACATCGGGCCGACGTGAATGCGCCGCAGCATTTTGGGGTGCAGTTCGTCGAAATCCCGGTCAAAGCCCCGCGCGATGGTCACCAGCTTCAGCGCCGAAACCGATTGCGCCATCAGGTGGCTCTGGACTTGCGGCCAGCGTTTCTCGTCGCGGGGCAGGGCGGTGCGGCCGCTGTCCTCCAGATGCAGGAAATAGACTGTCGGAATGTTGACCTGGCTGTCATATGTGGCCCAATGCACCACATAGCTGCGCCGCCCGCCATCGTCGCTGCCGCGCCAGATGATGCGGGGGTCGTTTTGCGCCCAGAACAGGTTTCCCGCCGCGACGCTTTCGTAATAAAGCCGCTGGCTCAGCGCGAATTGCATGCGCAGAGGCACCTCAAGCTCGTTCAGGATGTGATGCACCATGTCCTTTTTGATTTCGGAGGCGCTGGCCAGATTATCCAGATGTTGGTCGATTTGCGTAGCGTCATTGGCCATTTGCAACAATTCCGCGAAAACCGGAAAACCGCTGTCGGTGGTGTCGATATCAAGCGATTTCGGCAGCAGCGCCGACACGCGACCGGCCATCAGGTACTTGTTGGAAAGCGCTTCGAACGTGCCCGACAGACGCCGCAGATAGTGCGCCAGCACCTTGTTTTCGACCTCGTCCAACCGGTCACTGGCCCCGGCCAGTTCGACGACGGCATCCAGATGCGCCAGAATCCGATCGAATTTCGCGAAATACTTGCGGGTCGTATGCGCATCTTCCAGCGTTCGGTGATCAAGGGTGAGGTTCGTTTTCATTGGCAGGAACCGCCTTCAGCGTTTTCGTGGTCCGCGGCCTTGCAGCCAGACAATTCCACCGATGACCGTCAGGACCAGCAACCCGCCGCCAATGCCGCCCGGCAGGAAGCGCCACAAATCCAACCCGAACCAGCCGAGTTTTTCAAAGAACCGCCCGAAGGACCCGATTGCAATCACAATCAGGACCAACAGCGCAATCATGGCCAGCGCGGCTTTCATGCCCCATACAGGTTCTTGTCATGCTTTTCGACGATCCTGGCAAACCGCCGCACAAAGCGTTCGTCTGATTTCGCCTTTTCTTCCAGAACCTTGCGGGCAAAGACCATGTGGTCTTCGTGTTTCTCCATCATCTCGGCCATCTGGGTGTTCGTCGCGGCACCGATGGCCGCCATCGCCGATTGCGCCTCTTTGTCGGTCGCAACGCCGATTTCGTTGATCCGGTGCGCCACGTCCTGTTGCTGGGCGGTTTTCAGCGATTTGGTCAACGCATCGTACAATACCACCCGTTGCTTGGTGTCGGTTTGCAGCTTGTTGATCAGCACCATCTGCGTCGCCGCCTGATTTTGCAGGCTGTCGACCCAGGTCTTGCCGGTTTCGATATAGCGTTCCAGCGTCTGGGACTTCGCCAGCTTGACCTGCTCGTCCTGCACCTTTTCGTTATACTCGGAGTTGAGCTTCGCCAGCTTGCTTTCCAGCTTGGTCCGCTTGGCCGCGTCCGCCTCGACGCTGATCTTGTTTTCCAGTTCGATGATTTTCGGGTCCATCGCCAGAATGTCGGCCCGCAGGCTTTCCAGCGCCCCCACCGTCGCTTCGCGTTCGTCCAGAGTCTGGCTCAGGTTGCCCTCCACCCGGTCCTTGTGTGCGTTCAGGGTGGCCAACTGGCTTTCCAGCAGCGCCACGATCACATCGGATTTTCCGATCAGGTCCTGCAACTTGTCGTCGATCGAGGCGGTCCGCATGCGTTCCTGCCGCATGCTCTCGGATTTGGCCGCCGCAAAGACGCCGACAAAGGTTTCCCACCCGGTCTTGTCGCGCATCGCGTCGAAATCCTTGGAGAACCCGGCGGTTACGTCGTCCAGCCCCATGATCAGCTCGGCGATGTTGGCGTTCATCAATTCCGAGTGCGCATGAACGTCGTCCAGCGTCGCGTTTTCGATGTCGATGGAAATATCCGCGCCGCTGTCGATCTTTGCGCGCGCGGTTTCAATCGCGCTGGTCAGTTCGGCGATCTTGCTTTGTGCCGCCTTGACTTCGCTTTTCGACTTTTCGATCTGCGCCCCGAAATCGGCCATGATACCCCCTGTAAAGTAAAGACGATCAACTGTGATCTAGGAACAGTGTAGCGTGATTTGAAGGTGGGTGCGAACGGGTTTTCCGGTTGATCCCCGATTTCAGCGTTCCAAAAACACTCGCCCCGCGCAGCGGACCGGCGCCGGGTGAATCTCAAAAAATCCCTATTTCCAACCGGTCAACCAGCGCCGCCAGCATCGCATCGCACTGCTCCAACTGATCGGTGGTCACGAATTCATCCGGCTTGTGGCCCTGCAACATGGAACCCGGGCCGCAGATCACCGTTGGAACGCCCAGACGCGCGTCAAACAACCCGCCCTCGGTCCCGTAGGCGACCTTGATCGTCGCGTTGCCGCCGGTCAGCGACTTGACAAAGGCGACCACGTCAGCGGATTGCGGCGTCGCGAGACCGGGATAGGACCAGCTTTCCGCGATCTCGATCCCAGCCGCCGCATGGCCGGCTTTGGCCACGATCCGCGCCGCCTCCGACCGCAATCCGGCGATGATTTCGTTGGTCGAATCCTCGGCCAGGTTGCGAATCTCAAAATCGACGGTCGCGATGTTCGGCACGATATTCAGCGCATCACCGCCGGTGATTTTCCCCAAGTGGAGCGTGGTATAGGGCACGTCGTAATCGCCGTCCCTGCGCCCGTTCGCCACGATATCCGCCTGTTTCTCGCGCACGGCGTTCGCAAAATCCACCGCCAGATGCAACGCGTTCATCGCCAGCGGGGCCAGCGCCGAATGTCCCTCCTGCCCGTGACATGTCGCCCTTAGCGCGACCTTGCCCTTGTGACCCGACGCCACCGCCATTCCCGTCGGTTCGCCGACGATGCACATGGCCGGTCGGACCGGTGCGCCCGCCAGCATATCCACCAGCGACCGCACGCCCATGCAGCCGATTTCCTCGTCATAGGACAGCGCCAGATGCAGGGGCGTCGTCAGTTCCCGTTGGCTTGCCGCCAGCGCCGCCGCAATCGCCGCCGCGCAAAATCCCTTCATGTCCGCCGTCCCGCGCCCGTAGTAGCGATCATCGCCACCGGTCAGTTCAAACGGAGGCCGCGTCCAGTCCTGCCCATCCACCGGCACGACGTCCGTATGGCCCGAAAGCATCACGCCGGGGCGGTCATCCGGGCCGATCGTCGCAAAGAGATTGGCCTTTTTGCCGGTCCCGTCGGGGATGATCGTGCAGGGCACACCCCGTTCCCCCAGCATTGCGGCGACCCAGTCGATCAATGCCCTGTTCGGGTCGCGGCTGACGGTCGGAAAGGCGATCAGTTCTCTTAGAATATCCGTGGTTTTCAACCGCTTGCCCTTATTCGCCGTAAGGTATCCAGATGTTCTTGACCTCTGTGGCATGGCGCAGGAATTCGCGCCCGTCGGCACGGTGCCAGTCGCGGGCGCATCCATGATTTACCCAGGTTCGCTTCAGGTTGTCCGCCGAAGCCGCCTCGATCATCCCCGACAGATCGGCACCGCCAAAATGCCAGACCGCATCGACATCCGCATGTTCCGCCAGTGTCTTGCCAAGTGTGGCGTGCGAACCGGTCACGATATTGACCACGCCTCCCGGCAGGTCCGAGGTTTCCAGCACCTGATAGAAATCCGTCGCCGCCAGCGGGCACGGTTCCGAGGGCACGACGACAGCGGTATTGCCCATCGCAATCGCCGGCGCCATCGTCGAGATCAGGCCAAGCAGCGGTGCCTCGTCCGGGCACAGTATTCCGATCGCCCCGACAGGTTCGTTCATTGCCAGCGCCACGCCCCGGATCGGCACATCATGGACCGCGCCGTCGTATTTGTCGGCCCAGGCGGCATAGGTGAACAGGCGGGAAACGCTGGCATCGACCTCGGCCTCGGCGTCCGAAATCTTGCCGCCTGCCATTGCGTGCAGTTGTGTCGCGAATTCACCGGCCCGCGCCGCCAGATTTTCCGCGATGTAATAAAGGATCTGCGCCTTCAGATGGCCCGAGGATTTGGCCCATCCCGCCGCCTTGTGCGCCGCTTCGACCGCGTTGCGGATATCCTTGCGGTTGCCTTCCCCGACATGGCCCAGCATCGCGCCCCGCGCGCCGAAAACCGGGCGCGAATACCCGCCATCGGGGCGTGCCTGTTTGCCGCCGACATAGTTCTTGGCGGTCCGGTCCACGGGCAGACCGGGTGCGCCCGATCCGCCGGTGCGCTCTGGCGGCGGTTTCAGTCTTCGGGCCGTTGCCGCCGGTCTGGTATAGGCAAACAACCCCTCGCGCCCGCCTTCGCGCCCGAACCCGCTTTCGCGCCGCCCGCCGAACCCGGCGGCGGCGTCGAACATGTTGGCCCCGTTCACCCAGACCACGCCGCAGGCCAGACGCGGTGCGATATCAAGCGCCAGATTGATGTTCTCGCTCCAGACCGAGGCCGCCAGCCCATAGCGGGAATTGTTGGCCAGTCCGACCGCCTCGTCGGGGGTGCGAAAGGTCATCGCGACCAGCACTGGGCCGAAAATCTCTTCCTGCATCAGGCGCGACGACGGGGCCAGCCCGGTGATCAGCGTTGGCGGGTAATAGCAGCCGTTTTCGGGCAGGGGTGTATCGGCGCGGTAATGCTGCCCGCCATCGTCGCGTCCGGCCTCGACAAGTTGGGTGATCGTCTGCAATTGCCGCGCATCCACGATCGCGCCGACATCGATCGCCTTGTCCATCGGATCACCGACGCGCAGCTTGTCCATGCGCGCGCGAATTCTGGCATAAAGCCGCTCGGCCACGCCTTCCTGCACCAGCAGCCGCGACCCGGCACAACAGACCTGCCCCTGATTGAACCAGATCGCATCGACCAGCCCCTCGACCGCGCTGTCAAGATCGGCATCATCAAAAACGATGTACGGCGACTTGCCCCCAAGTTCGAGCGTCAGCGATTTCCCCGACCCCGCCGTGGCACGGCGAATGCGCCGCCCGACGCCGGTCGAACCGGTGAACGCGATCTTGTCGATGCCGGGGTGGTTGACGATCATCTCGCCGACCGCGCCATCGCCGGTCACGATATTGACGACCCCTTTGGGCAATCCGGCCTCGACGCAAATCTCGGCGAACAGCAACGCGCTCAACGAGGTGTATTCGGCGGGTTTCAGCACCACACAATTGCCCATCGCCAGCGCGGGCGCGATTTTCCATGACAGCATCAGCAGCGGGAAATTCCACGGGATGATCTGCCCGGCCACGCCGATGGCCCGCTGATCCGGCATTTC
>CAZRLO010000114.1:0-8421 GCA_964600965.1 uncultured Rhodobacter sp. | reverse complement strand
ATGTTCTGGGGCTGGAACCGGTCCCCGACCAAAGGCTCAAGGGCGGCATGATGCAACGGTTGCGCGGCATGGGTCTTGTCGCGCCGGGAAACCGGGCGCGGCGAATCGCGCAGAAACATCACTTTCGCACCCTGGCCCTGGTCCGGGACCCATATGATCGCCTGGTAAGCTCGTTTATCAGCAAGTTCGTGGTGCGGCGCGGCGTGGCCCTGAACGATCCCGAACGATACGAACGGTTTTCCCGAGAATTTTACCAGCGTGCCCTCGATTCCGGCGTCGTTGACCGCAAGGCCGAACGCATCGCGTTCGCCGGATTGACGTTCACGGAATTCGTTGGTCTGGTCTGCGACCAGATCGACCGGCGTCAATGGTGGATGCAAAAACCGGACCCGCACTGGAACACCCAAATTCCGCAGGAATTCGTGGCGGCCGGTTTCGATTATGACCACCTGTTCGACTTTCAGGATGCCGGGCTCTTTTTTCAGAAACTCGCCGAGCTCAGCCATTGCAGGATCCCGGCTCGAAAACTCAATCCCTCGCCCTTTCAGGGGCCACCGCAAGGGGATCAGACCAAAATCAAGAGCCGGATGCTTTCAGAGATGGAGGGTTTCTCGCGGCAGGATTTCTGGTCGCCGGCGCTTGCAGCGCGCATAAAGACCTCGTTTGCAACCGATTATCACTACCTCGCGATCTGCCGGAACCAGGCGAAATAGCGCGGTTTCGCGGCTCGGATGGTCGGTTTCGGGACCGGGATTGCGGGGCTGGCGGGGCATTTTCGGTCCATTGCGGCGGATTTTTGAGCCGTTACTGTTTTGGTTCCGGAAACTTTACGTTTTCGCAATTGCGCCTAATTTCGGTCGCCATTCGCCGCTTTTCCCATTCGTTCCGTGTGCCGGGTCGCGCTGCGATTGTTGATTGATCCGCGCCAATCCGGGTGAAACGCGATGGGGGAAATTCGGCAATTGTTGGAAATACCATACCGCCGGCCTGATTTCCCGAACCATATCGCATCGCGGGCGTCGACCTTGAATCCGGCGCTCAAGACCGGCGGATTGCGCGGGATCAAGGGCGCAAGCCCGCCGCGCATCATTGGGCCGTCCCCCGGCACGGCGATTGACCGAGGAAGGCGCAACCCTTTGGTGGTGCACGGGTTTTGCCGGGACAAAGTGGCCGCAACCTGCGCCCGCTCGCCGCACTACGGCCCGTCGATATGCGGCTCCGTGGGCGTCGGGAACAAGGCCCGCCGGGAAGCCTGAACCGTTCAATGGCGACATGTCAGTCTATGGGTGGCTTGGTGTCACTTTGACTTGCCACGCTTTTTCCGGTCACCGATCCCACCGCGCCAAATCCGCTGGATCGGGCTATTGTTGGCAAATTGGAAACAAAAAATCGGGCAGAAATGTGCGGATTTCGCCTCCGTGCGGAATATGCCATTTGCCTGATTTTGACCCGCCAGCGCCACAAAGCGAACAGATTTCGCTTTGTTCCACGCCACAATTCGCCTAAATTCCGTGGATCAGGTCCGACTGGGACGGACAAAAAAAGGTCAGGGGGCGGCCGCGAGCAAGAGGCCGCATCTGCTTTGATGCGTTAAGGTGAAAACTTGACGACCCTGGAAACCCCGCAAACAACCTTCCGCACAATCTATATCATGGCGCTGATCATCCTGTGGGTGGGTGCCACCATCGCCAACGTCGCGACGATCTTCGGATATTCCGTCGATTTCGTCGGTCTGGTCGGCATTTCGGTCTTTATCGGCATCGAACTGGTTCGCAGCTATCGGGGCAGCACGCGCTGAGCCCGTTCAACAAGACGCATTTCAACCAGCCGAGGTAACCCCGATGTCCTGCTTTATTTCCGGAACCCTGATCACCACCAAACAAGGCGACGTACCGGTCGAAAATCTCAAACCCGGTCAAATGGTTCTGACCCGCGACCATGGGTTTCAACCGGTGCGCTGCGTCGGGGTCAAACAGATGACCAGCCGTTTCTTGCTGGACAACCCGCATCTGCGGCCGGTTCTGGTGCGCAAGGGTGCCTTTGGCCGCAACCTGCCGCTGCGCGACATGATGCTGTCGCCCAACACGCGACTGCCCTATCACAACGACGATCGCAGGCTCTTGTCCGGCGCGTCCGAAGAAATGATCGCGATCAAACATCTGGTCGACCATGACGGGATATTGGCGGTCGATACGATCGGGGTTGATTTCGTGCATGTCATGTTCGACCAGCACCAGATCCTTGCGGCCAACGGCGTGTGGACCGAGGCCTTCAATCCGCGGGATTATTCGCTGAAGAATGTCGGCAACGCCCAACGAAACGAAGTGTTGGAGGTGTTCCCCAGCCTGCGCCGGGGCTTTGACCGGATCGAGGCGCGCACGACCCAGCGCCGCGTCGTAAGGCGGGGCTTCATCGGGCGGCTGTAACCGCGCGAAAGCTGGCGAAAGAATGCACGGGGCAGGGTCGACCTGCCCCGTTTTCGTTCAAATGCGGCCCTGCGGGCCACGACGTACCTTCCGCCTCCGGCTGGAGTATTTCGGGAACAATGAGGGGGGCCGTTCAAAGTGGGCGGGCGCTGTCACCCCGGCGCGCGGGCTTGATATCGCGCCCAGTCTTCTTGGGTGTCGATGTCGGTCACGGCGCGGCGACCGGGCAGGGGCACCGGCGTCACCCAAGCGGCATTTGCCGATAGTAAATCGCGGGCACCGCGGTCGCCACGCAGCCGGGCCAGCGCCGGAAAATGCGCCTTTGCGAACAGGACCGGGTTGCCCGGACGACCATCCTCGGTCGCGGCACGGCATATCATCCGCGGTCGCGAGGGATCAAACCCGGTGATCAGGCTGTCAACGTCGGCGGCGGTGATATCGGGCATGTCACCAAGGCCGACGATCACCCCGTCGGTGTCCGGGGGCGGACCGGCGACACCGCACCGGATGGCCGCGGCCATGCCTTCACCGGCGTCGGTGTTCTCAAAAACGGCAAGATCAAGCTCGCCAAGCGCGCGGTGGCGCAGGTCGGCACCCTGCGGCAGGATCACCCGTGTTTCAACGCAACGAGACGCAAGAAACGCCGCAGCAACGCGCCGCAGCATTGGCTGCCCGTCGACCGGCAGCAGCAACTTGTCGGCGCCGCCCATGCGCAGGGACGCGCCGGACGCCAACACGATTGCCAGGACTTGCGGCGGTTGCATATGGTGGCACCTTGCTGGTTATGATCCCAGCCTTTCAGACGCGTCCGAGCCCCGCAAGGATCGAATTCCCGGCCAGTTTTGTACGTTTGCGCCATTTGCTGGTGAATTCGGGCTTGCGGTGCATCGGATGCAGGAATTGAGTGGGCGCAGATACGGCCCCGCCAAAAAGGAATCCCCTCATGCGCGAAATAACCGGAACAAGTCTGGAGGATGGCGGCACCGTGCTGCGGGTGATCTGGCAGGACGGCGGACAAAGCCGGTTTCACGCCATCTGGCTGAGGGACAATGCCCAGGACACGGCGACGCGCGCCGCCGGAAACGGGCAGCGGCTGATCACGCTGGGCGATATCCCGGCGGAAACCCGGATTGCCGACGCGGCGCTGTGCCCCGGGGGTGTCGACCTTGGCTTTGCCCCGGAAAACCGCACCATCCACTTTACGGCACAGTGGCTGTCGACGCACATTTATGATGGCGATCCGGCGCGGGGGCCTGGATGGACCGGATCGGCGATAGAGATATGGGACCAGCGGCTGAACGACCGCATTCCGGTGGCGCGGCTTGGGCAATTGCAATCGGACGAGGCGGCATTTCGCGACTGGCTGGCGGCCGTCCGGCGGTTCGGGTTTGCCAAGATCAGCGATGGCCCGACGGCAAGCGGCGCGCTGCTGGAGGTCGCGAAACTGTTCGGATTCGTGCGCGAGACCAACTATGGCAAATGGTTCGAGGTCCGCACCGAGGTCAACCCCACCAATCTGGCTTTTACCGGGCTGGGATTGCAGGCCCATACCGACAATCCCTACCGCGATCCGGTGCCGACGCTGCAAATCCTCTATTGTCTGGAAAATTCGGCCGAGGGGGGCGATTCCATCCTGGTCGACGGATTCGCGGCGGCGCAGCGTCTGCAACGTGAAAACATGGCCGCGTTCGAGGTTTTGTCGCGCTATTGCGCACGGTTCGAATTCTCGGGCGAGGCGGGCGTTTGCCTGAAATCGCGCCGCCCGATGATCGAACTTGCGCCCGACGGCGAACTGATCGGTGTGCGGTTCAACAACCGCTCGGCTGCGCCCATCACGGATGTGCCGTTCGACAGAATGGCCGAATATTACGCAGCCTACCGCGCCTTCGGCGAGATCATCGACGACGCCGAAATGGCCGTGTCGTTCAAGTTGGAACCCGGCGAAAGCTTTATCGTCGACAACACCCGCGTGCTGCATGCGCGGAAGGGTTATTCCGGTGCCGGGTCCCGGTGGTTGCAGGGATGTTACGCCGACAAGGACGGGCTGCTGTCAACGTTGGCCGCGATGGAGGCGGCGGCATGAATTCGCGGGATTTCGGCCGGCTCGGTCCGGAAAACATCGTCGATTTCATCGGCGACATCTTTCTGCGGCGCGGGGCGGAAAGCTATCTGGGCGAAGCGGTCACCATGTCCGAGCACATGTTGCAGGGGGCCTGCCTTGCCGAACACGAGGACGCCGGCGAGACCCTGATCGCGGCGGCCTTGCTGCATGATATCGGGCATTATACCAACGAATTTCCCGACGACGCGCTGGCGCAGGGGCAGGACAATTTCCACGAAAGCGCCGGTGCCGCGGTTCTGGCCCCCTATTTTCCGGCGATCATCACCGATTGCGTGCGCTACCACGTCGCGGCCAAGCGCTATCTTTGTGCGACCGATCCGCAATACTTTGGGCGGCTATCGGCGGCCAGCGTGCATACGCTGAACCTGCAAGGCGGGCCGATGACGGCGGACGAGGTGGCTGAGTTTGCGAAAAATCCCAATCTCGACGCCATTCTGAGGGTGCGCATATGGGACGATGCCGGTAAGGTCGCAGGCATGGTGACGCCGGACTTCAACCACTATGCGCCGATGCTGCGCCGGGTGGTCGAAGGGCACGCCACCACCGGGTGATCCTTTTGTTCGGAGCGTGACGCATGCAAAATATCTGGAAAAACGTCATCGACATGCCGCCGGTCTGGCTGCTGATCTTCATGGCGCTGACTTGGGGGCAGATCGCCGTCTATAATCCCGGCGCTTATGACAATGCGCTGGCAGATCTGTCGGGCTGGGCCCTGATTGCGGGTGGTCTGCTGCTGGCCTTCGCCTGTTTTCGGTCGTTTCGCCGTCACGCAACAAGCATCGTGCCGCGCAATACGCCCAGCGAACTGATCATCACGGGTCCGTACCGGTTTTCGCGCAACCCGATCTATCTGGCGGATGCGATGATATTGCTGGGGTTCGTGCTGCTGCTCGGCTCGGTACTGGGGCTGGCGCTGGTCGCTATTTTCATGATGCTGATTCAGACCCGGTTCATCATTGGCGAAGAAATGGGCATGCGAGCGGAATTCGGCGAGGTATTCGATCATTATTGCCTGACGACGCGGCGCTGGCTGTGATCCGGTTTGCAAAAAACCGGCAAAACCGTTAGGGCATTTTTCATCAGGACCGGCATATGAACCCGAAGCGGCATCGCGCGGTTCAACAGGGGGAGGGCGGCGGTGAAAATCGGGGCACCAAAAGAGATATTCGCAGGCGAAAACCGCGTGGCGATGACACCGGCTTCGGCGCGGATGCTGCAAAAACTCGGGCATGAATGCCTCATCGAAACCGGCGCGGGCATGGGCGCGAGGTTCTCTGATCAGGAATACGCCGACGCGGGGGTCGAGGTGGTCAAAAGCGCCGCGGCGCTCTGGAAAGCCGCCGACATTATCGTCAAGGTGCGCCCGCTGAAGAACGCGACCGAAGAAAAGCGCGTGCGGGCCAGCCAATTGGTGATTTCGTTCTTCTATCCGGCGCAGAATGCCGAGCAACTGAACCGGATGAACGACGCGGGCGCGAACTATATCGCGATGGACATGGTGCCGCGCATCAGCCGGGCGCAGAAGATGGACGCGTTAAGCTCGATGGCCAATATCGCCGGGTATCGGGCGGTGATCGAAGCGGGCAACAATTTCGGCCGTTTCTTTACCGGGCAGATCACGGCGGCGGGCAAGGTACCGCCCGCCAGGGTATTGATCGTGGGGGCCGGTGTCGCCGGGCTGGCAGCGGTCGGCACGGCGGCCTCGCTGGGCGCGCAGGTCTTTGCCTTTGACGTGCGCCCCGAAGTGGCGGAACAGATTGAATCGATGGGGGCCGAATTCGTCTACCTCGACTTTGCCGAAGATGCCCAGGACGGGGCCGCGACCGGTGGTTATGCCGCTGTGTCCAGCCCGGAATTCCGCGACGCCCAATTGGCCAAATTCCGCGAACTGGCACCCGAAATGGATATCGTGATCACCACCGCGTTGATCCCCGGACGCGACGCCCCGAAATTGTGGCTGGCCGATATGGTGGCCGCCATGAAACCCGGCTCGGTCGTGGTGGATCTGGCGGCCGAGCGCGGCGGCAATTGCGACCTGACGGTGCCCGACGAAAAAATCGAAAGCGACAACGGTGTGACCGTCATCGGCTACACCGACTTCCCCAGCCGGATGGCGACGCAAAGCTCTGAGCTTTATGCCAGCAACATCCGCCACATGCTGACCGACCTGACGCCCGAAAAGGACGGGCAGGTCGCGCATGATATGGAAGACGACGTGATCAGGGGCGCGACCATCACCTTTGAGCGCAGCGTCACCTTTCCGCCGCCGCCGCCCAAGGTTCAGGCGATTGCCGTGCGAAAACCCACCCTGCCCGAAAAAACGCCTGAGGAACTGGCGGTCGAGGCCGCGAATGTGACGGCCCGGGCGGGGCGTCAGCAGATCGCGATGCTGGTGGCCGGGGGCGCATTGATGTTGACCATCGGGCTATATGCGCCGGCCAGTTTCATGCAGCATTTCATCGTCTTCGCGCTGGCGGTCTTTGTCGGGTTCCAGGTGATCTGGGGGGTGGCGCACGCGCTCCATACGCCCTTGATGTCGGTCACCAACGCAATTTCCGGCATCATCATCCTTGGGGCGCTGTTGCAGATCGGGGTTGATCTGCCGGTGGTGAAATTGCTGGCGGGGATCAGCGTACTGATAGCCAGCATCAACATTGTCGGCGGGTTCATGGTGACGCGCCGGATGTTGCAAATGTTCCAGAAATCCTGAACGGGCGGAGTTGATCATGCTGAATTCAGAGCTTCAGACCGCCGCCTATATTGCCGCGAGTGTGCTGTTCATCCTGTCGCTCGGGGGCCTCAAGGATCAGGAAAGCGCCAAGCGTGGCGTCTGGTTCGGGATTGTCGGCATGGCAATCGCGGTGCTGGCAACCGTTTTCGGGCCCGGCGTCACGATTGACGCAACCCTGCTGATCACGCTGGCCATCGGTGCCCTGATCGGAGTCGTCGTCGCCCAGCGGGTCGAGATGACGGGGATGCCGCAACTGGTGGCGGCTTTGCACTCGTTCGTTGGACTGGCGGCGGTTTTCATCGGCATCAACTCCGCCCTGAACCCGCCCCACGCCCTGCCGACGGCCGAGCGCGTCATCCACGAGGTTGAGGTGTTTCTCGGCGTCTTCATCGGCGCGATCACGTTCACCGGTTCCGTGATCGCCTACGGCAAGCTGGCGGGACGGATCGGCGGCAAGGCGCTGATCCTGCCGGGCCGGAATCTGTGGAATATCGCGCTGGCCGGTGGTTCCATTGTGCTGCTGGTCCTGTTCATGCAGGGCCACGGTGCCCCCGAAGTTCACTGGGCGCTTTACGCCATGACGGCGCTGGCGTTCCTTTTGGGCGCGCATCTGGTGATGGCCATCGGCGGGGCCGACATGCCGGTGGTGGTTTCGATGCTGAACTCCTATTCCGGGTGGGCGGCGGCGGCGACCGGGTTCCTGCTGGGCAACGATTTGCTGATCGTCACCGGGGCGCTGGTGGGATCAAGCGGCGCGATTCTGAGCTACATCATGTGCCGCGCCATGAACCGTCAGTTCCTGAGCGTCATTCTGGGCGGTTTCGGCAACACGACCGGACCGGCGATGGATATCGAGGGCGAACAGGTCGCGATCGACGCCGACGGCGTGGCCGCCGCACTGGAGGACGCGGACAGCGTGATCATCGTGCCGGGATACGGCATGGCAGTCGCACAGGCCCAGCAAAGCGTCAGCGAGCTGACCAAGCGGCTGCGCGCCAAGGGCAAAGAGGTGCGGTTCGGCATTCACCCGGTCGCGGGCCGGTTGCCGGGGCACATGAACGTGCTGCTGGCCGAAGCGCGGGTGCCCTATGACATCGTGCTGGAAATGGACGAAATCAACGACGATTTCCCCACGACCGACG
>CAZRLO010000113.1:0-8477 GCA_964600965.1 uncultured Rhodobacter sp. | reverse complement strand
ACGGCTCCAGATCGCCGTTGATCCCGTCTTCATGCAGCATAGCCTGCAACACCGCCGCGTCCGCCTCTGCCGCCGCCTTCGCCGGTTTCCAGACCTGCATCAGCAGTTTTTCCACCGCCGCGGGCGTTTTCGCCATTTCGGTTTCCAGCTTGAATTCGGCAAAACTGTCATAGCCCAGCAATCGCGCCCGTTCCTCGCGCAGCGTCAGCGTCTCGGCCGCTATCCCGCGATTGTCGGTGTCACCGCCATTCGCCCCCCGCGCGGCCCACGCCCGATAAGCCCGCTCGCGCAAATCCCGGCGCGGCGAAAACTGCAAAAACGGCACGATCAGCGAGCGTGACAGCGTCACCACCGGCCCGTCCGCGCCCTTCTCCGCCCCTGCCGCCCGCGCCGAGGCCACCACGAAATCCGGCAGTCCCTTCAGATCGTCCTCGCTCAACTCCATGAACCATTCGCGTTCGTCGGCCAGCAGGTTCTGGGTAAACCGCGTACCCAGCACCGCCAGCCGTTCCTTGACCTGCGCCAGCCGGTCGCGCGCATCGCCCTGCAACTGCGCCCCCGCCCGCACAAAGCCGCGGCGCGTCAGATACAGTACCCGCGCCTGCTCGTCGCTTAGTTCCAGACCTTCGCGGCCTTCCCACAACGCCTCGATCCGCGCAAACAGCGCCGCATTCATCGTGATCTCGGACCCGTATTGCGCCAGCTTGGGCGAAAATTCCCGCTGCAACGCCTCGCGCGCGGGGTTGCTGTCGGCCCCGGCAAGGTTGAAGAACACCGACAACACGCGGTCCAGCGCCTCATCGGCACGTTCCAGCGCCTCGATGGTGTTGGCAAATGTCGGACGCTCGGGATTGTCGGCAATGCGGGCTATTTCCGCCCGTGCCGCCGCCAGCGCCGCCTCGAACGCCGGATCGAAATCCTCGTCACTGATGTCGGCAAACGGCGCGATCTGAAACGGTGTGTCCCAGTCGGCAAGCAGCGGGTTGGTCATGGGCGTCGGGCTCCTTTGGCCCCATAGCTAGGGCCAGCCAGAGCCAAGTTCCAGTGACAATGCGTCAACCTGGCCGGTTGCGCAGCCGCCGCTCCAGCCGCCGCAGCGCCAGCGACAGGGTGACGGTCATCAAAAGATAGATCAGTGCCACTACGTTATAGGTCTCGAAATAGCGGAAATTGCCCGCCGCGGTGACTTTGCCCAACTGCGTGATGTCGGTTACGCCCAGCACCGAGACCAGTGAGCTGTCCTTGACCATGGCCACGAAATCATTGCCCAAAGGCGGCAGGATCATCCGGAATGCCTGCGGAAACACGATATGGCGGAACCGCTGCCAGCCGCTCAGCCCCAGCGCCTCGGCCGCCTCAATCTGGCCTTTGTCCACCGCCTGCAAACCGGCACGGAACACCTCGGCGATGAACGCCGAATAGCCGATGGTCAGCGCCAGGATCGCCCGCCACAGCAGCGGAAAATCGCGAGTGCGGACGGGCGAAAAGCCAATGGATTCAGCCAGCCAGTTCCACCCGGCAACCATAGCCGGGGCCAGAACAAACGCCACATAGAGCAGCAAAACGATGATCGGGATGCCGCGAACGATCTCAATATAAAACCGTGCCATCTGGCGCAGCACCAGATGCCGCGACAGCGACGCGGTGGCCAGCAACAGCCCGATCAGACAAGCGGAGAAAAACCCCACCAGCGTGACGAATACGGTGATCCCGATGCCTTTGCCCAGCGTGCGCAGCACTTGTGCGTAAAGATCGTCGGCAACCACCCGGTACAGGAAATAGGCGGCAAGCGCCCCGGCGATCAGCAGCCACCAGGGAAAATCGCCGTCCTCCTGCGGTTCGGAAATCATAGGCCGAGGCCCCGGATCAAGTCCGGGGCGGCATCGTGCAAAACTCTATCCGCCGAGCTTATAGTCCAGGAACCACTTCTTGTTCAGCGCATCGATGGTGCCGTCATCCTTCATCGACTGGATCGCGGCGTTCATCGGCTCCACCAGATCGGAGCCTTTTGGGAAGATGAACCCAAAATCCTCGGTCCCCAACTTGTCGCCGATGATCTTAAGCCCGCCATCTGACGTATCGACATAGCCGTTGCCCGCGGTCCCATCGGTCAGCACCAGGTCCACATCGCCGGTCTTCAGCGCCTGAACCCCGGCCCCGAAGGTCTCGAACAGTTTGATCCGCGGGTTGGCCTCATTGCCGTCCAGCACGTCGTAAACACCGACGTAGAACGGCGTCGTGCCCGGCTGTGCGGCCATCAACAGATCGTCATTGGCGCCGAAACTGGCCGCGTCCGTAAACCGGTCCTCGTCGCCGCGCACCATCATCACCATTTCAGACCGCATATAGGCATCGGAAAAATCCACCATCTCGGCCCGGTCCTCGCGGATGGTGATGCCGGTCATGCCAAGATCGAACTGACCTTCGGATACCGCCGGGATCATCGCGTCCCAACTGATGTTCTGATACTCGACGGAAATATTCAGCCGTTCCGCAATCTCTGACATCGCGTCATATTCCCAACCGATTGCCGCCCCGCTGCCCGGCTCGACGAATTGCAGCGGCGGATAGGCGTTTTCGGTGACCACGACCACGGATCGCCCGTCCAGATCGGGAATATGCGATCCCGCCATCGCGGCGGTGGACATGACCCCGACAACAAGTCCGGCGGCAACAATAAACGATTTCATGACATCTCTCCCAGTTGAATTGACAGGCCTCAGACTATGACCGCCGCCCCCGCCTGTCCAGAACCCAGGCCAGTCGCTTCTTCTGGCCAGAAATATTCCCGCCGGAGGCACCCCAGGCCGAATATGTCACCTACATCCGAGACGGAGCATCGCCTCACCGCCATCTGAATGTAAGTGCGCGGAAGCGCTCAATTTGCTCACTCGCCGCAGGTCTCGCATCCCGCCCGCCGGGCCACCGAAATCACCCGTGTCTCGCCAAACAATGCGTCGTAGATCAACATCCGCCCGCGCAGCGGCTCACCGGCCCCGGTGATCAGTTTCACCGTCTCCACCGCCATCATCGAGCCCAGCACACCGGGCAGCGGCCCCGCCACCCCGGCCTCGGCGCAGGACGGCGCCAGCCCCGGCGCCGGAGCCTCGGGAAAAACGCAGCGATAACAGGGTGCGCCTCGGGCCCGGTCGAACACGCTGATCTGCCCTTCCCATTGCGTGAGCGCGCCTGAGACCAGCGGTATCCCCGCCGCCACGCAGGCCCGGTTTGCCAGATAGCGGGTGTCGAAATTGTCGGTGCCATCCAGCACCAGGTCATAATCCGCCACCAGATCACCGGCGATCTCGTCGGTCAGCCGCCGGTGATAGGGCCGAACGGTCACGAACGGGTTCAGCGCCCGCATCGCCTCTTGGGCGGAAAACACCTTGGCCATTCCAATCCGGTCGTCGGTATGCGCGATCTGACGCTGCAGATTTGTGGCCTCGACCCCATCGTCGTCGATCACCCCGATGGTGCCGACGCCGGCGGCGGCCAGATACAGGCACGCCGGAGAGCCAAGCCCGCCCGCGCCGATCACCAGCACCCGCGCGGATTTCAGCTTTTTCTGCCCCGGCCCGCCGATCTCGCGCAGCATGATGTGGCGCGCATAACGTTCCAGTTCCGCCGGTTGAAAACTGCCCTGCGTAGCGGTGTCAGGCACCGAACGCTCCCGCGCGCGCATCCGAAGCAGGCGCAGAACGCGCCTGTACGCCAGCACAGCCGCCGCCAGAATGCCCACCAGTATCCATTCGCCCAGCGTGCCGCCCAGCGCGTCCTGCAGCGGGTTGCCGTCCGGCAGCAAGGCCAGCAGCGCCAACACCGCCAGATAAAGCCCGCCGATCATCGCCCAGCGCGCGCGCTCCGATGCGCCGATCTGACGGCCCAAAAACCACAGCCCCATGGCAATCGCCAGAACCCAGACCATCAGCCGCGCCCGGTGGAGCCGAACCCGCCAACTCCGCGCGTGGTATCGCTGAGCGTATTGGCCAATTCGAAACGCGCCTGAACCACCGGGGCAACGATCACTTGTGCGATCCGATCACCGTGGGCCACGGTGAAAGGCCGATCGCCCAGATTGACCAGCAATACCGCCAGCGGCCCACGGTAATCGCTGTCGATGGTGCCAGGCGTGTTGACCAGCGTCACCCCGTGTTTCAGTGCCAGCCCGGAACGTGGCCTGATCTGCATCTCAAAACCGGCCGGAATTTCCACCCGCAACCCGGTCGGCACCGGGGCGCGCGCCATCGGTGCCAGTGTCAGCCCTTCGGCACGCTTATCCACCGGAAAATTGGCGCGAATATCCGCCCCCGCCGCTCCCCGCGTCTCATAGGCAGGCAACGGCACCGCCCGGTCCGCATCCTCCAGCCAGGCAAACCGCAGAACCGGCCCGCTCACCCCAGCGCTCCGGCAATCTTCTCTGCAAGACGCGTCGCCACCTGATTCTTGCTCATGCGCGGCCAACCCTCGGCGCCGTCGTCGGTAATCAGTGTCACCGCGTTCTCATCCCCGCCCATGATTCCGGTCTCGGGCGAGACATCGTTGGCCACAATCCAGTCGCACCCCTTGCGCGCCCGTTTCGCGGTCGCATTCTTCACCACATTCTCGGTTTCAGCCGCAAACCCGACCACCAGCGTGGGTCGCCCCTTATCCATCCGCGCCACGGTCGCGAGAATATCCGGGTTCTCGGCGAACTCCAGCATGGGCAGTTTGCCCTCAACCTTCTTGACCTTCTGCTGTGTATCCTGCGCCATCCGCCAATCCGCCACCGCCGCCGCGAACACCGCGGCATCCGCGGGCAATGCCGCCTCGACCGCGTTCAGCATCTGTTGCGCGGTCTGTACCGCAATCACTTCGACACCCCCGGGCGGCGGTACATCCGCCGGGCCGGTCACAAACGTCACCCGCGCTCCCAGCGCCGCCAGCGCCCGCGCGATCGCCGCGCCCTGCGCACCGGACGACCGGTTGGCGATATAGCGAACCGGATCGATCGGTTCATGCGTCGGTCCCGATGTGACCAGCACGTGCCGGCCTTTCAAGGGCCCGTCCATCAGTGCCGCTTCGACCGCCGCCACGATCTCTAATGGTTCTGCCATCCGCCCCGGTCCGTATTCGCCGCAGGCCATGTCGCCCTCATTCGGGCCGACGACAAGCACGCCGTCGCCCCGCAACGCCACCAGATTGCGCACCGTTGCCGCATGTTCCCACATCCGCACGTTCATTGCCGGCGCGATCAGCACCCGTTTGTCGGTGGCCATCAGCACAGTCGAGGCCAGATCACCGGCGTGACCACCGGCCATTTTCGCCATAAGATCGGCGGTGCACGGTGCCACCACCAGCAGATCGGCGTCACGCGACAGCTCGATATGGCCCATCTCGGCCTCGTCGGTCAGATCGAACAGATCGCGGTAGACCTTCTGCGCCGCCAGTGCTGAGGCAGACAAGGGCGTCACAAACTCCTCCGCCGCCCGCGTCAGTACCGGGACAACCGTTGCCCCGCGCTCGCGCAGCCGCCGGATCAGATCCAGCGATTTGAACGCCGCGATCCCGCCGCCGACGATCAGCAATATGCGTTTTCCGGCCAGCATCCTTGGCTTTCCCCCGCTAACGCATTGAATTTACGCGCATGACCGCAAAAGGACAATGGCCGCTAATCCTGCCCCCCGCCACCGTCAAACCCGGCGCAGGGGTCCTCACGCTCCACTGGTATGGTAACCAGCCAGAAATCGTAAGGCACCGGCCTGTCCGGCTCTGCTTCCAACTGGCCAAGAGTTATCACCGAAAGCTCCGGGGCAACCAGCCCCAGCGCGCGCGGCACACCCCAGTCGCGGCGCGCGTGGCCGTTACCGGTTATCACCGCGACCGGCCCGCCGGTTTCAGCCATTGCCGCGACCACCGCGCGGGCAAGGGCGGCGTCGCGCAGACGCTGCGCCTCGACCATTCCCGCCGCCATTTCGACCGGCAATGCGTCGCAATGGGCCGCCACTTGTCCGGCCTCGCGTTCGCCCTGTTCGGCATCGTCGAGATTGTCGTGCAGGCCGAACAGCGCCGCCCCACCGCCAAAAACCACCGCCGCTCCATCCGATACCGCGCGCCGCGCATCCTCGCGCGGCACTGCGCCACCGAATATCGCCGCGTCGCCTGCCGCCTGGAAAATCGGGTAATATATAGCAAAATCCGGCCAGCCGGAGCTGCCCCAATCCAGGGTCTGTTCAAGCGCTTGCTGGTCCGCGATCAATTCGGGCCGGACCTTTAGTGCCTTCGCCTCGGTAAGCATCTCGAATACCACCGCCTTCGGGCTCAGCGCCGAGATTGCCCTGGCCTGTTGCTCATGATGCACCGGATTATCGTGAACCTCGCCCAGAACGACCACATCCGCCCGGCCCAGATCGGCAAGCCTTTCGACCCCGATCTGTTCGGAGTGCGTAACACCGGGGGTTGCCGCGAAGACGGCAGCGACAACCAATCTGGCACGCCATAGGATCATACCAGGAATTCGTGGACCTCTTTGCCGCGCTCTTCAAGTATTTTGCGCATTTTCGCAAATGCCGCTGCCTCTAGCTGGCGCACACGTTCCTTGGACAACCCCAACTGACGACCCAGACTTTCCAGCGTGCGCGGAACCTCGCGCAGCTTGCGTTCGCACACGATCAACCGCTCGCGCCTGTTCAACCGGCGCAATGCCCCCAGCAGCCAGCTACGCAGTGTTTCACTGTCCTTTTTGGCATCGACCAGATCAGATTGCTGCGCGCCCTGGTCGGCAAGCGGGTCGATCCACTCTCGTCCTTCCGCTTCGCCGGTCTGAACCGCGTTCAGCGAATAATCCGATCCCGCCAGCCGGCCTTGCATCATCTCGACATCGCGCACCGGCACGCCGACCTCGCTGGCAATGCGTTCACGCAGTTGATGGCCGTCCAGCGCCTCGCCCGCGTCGCGCTCCAACTCCGCCTGCACCAGGCGCAAATTGAAAAACAGCGTCTTCTGGTTGCTGGTGGTCCCGGTTCGCACCATCGACCAGTTGCGCATGACATACTCCTGCACCGATGCCTTGATCCACCAGATTGCATAGGTCGAAAACCGCACGCCGCGATCCGGGTCGAACTTGTCTGCCGCCTTCATCAGCCCAAGCGAGGCCTCTTGTATCAGGTCATTCATCGGCGCGCCGTAGCGGCGGTATTTTCCCGCCATCGAAATCGCCAGCCGCATATAGGCGGTTATCAGGCGGTGCAGGGCGGTCTCGTCCCGGCGATCGCGCCAGGCAATCGCCAGCGTGCGCTCGGTTTCGGCGTCCAGCAGTTCCGCGCGCATCGCGCTGTTCGAATACGCCCTGTCGGCTGTGTTGTAGCCTGTCATATCGAATCCTCCGCTTGCCCCGGGTCATTCGAATTCTCAGCCCCTTACGTGAAGCCCTCACGTTTGATACGGGGGGATAGTTGCACCGGTTCAATGAAAGTCGCGCAGATGTTACCACCTAGAGTCCTCGTCCTGGGCGGCGCGAGCTCCGGCAAATCCGCCTTTGCGGAACGTTTGGCAGGTCTCTATGCAAAGCCCAAAACTTACATAGCCACCGCACAGGCCTTTGATGCCGAGATGCGGGCGCGCATTGATAAACACCGGGCCGACCGCGGCGACAACTGGCGCACCATCGAGGCACCGCTGGATCTGGAAGCCGCGTTTGCGCAAACCGGCGCGGGCGACATCGCCCTGCTCGATTGCGCGACGCTTTGGCTGTCGAACCAGTTGCTGTCAGAGGCCGACCCGATCACGGCCTGCGATGCCTTCATGGCGGCGGTGGTGCAGTGCCCCGGAGACCTGATCGTGGTTTCCAACGAGGTCGGACAGGGTATCGTGCCGGAAAATGCACTGGCCAGAGCCTTTCGCGATGCCCAAGGCCGGCTGAACCAGCAACTGGCGGCGGCCAGCGATCTTGTGGTGCTGGTGGCGGCCGGTCTGCCGCTGGTTCTGAAGGGTGCCCTGCCCGAGGGGGTCGCGTGACCCGGTTCTGGTGGGTCAGGCATGGACCGACCCATGCAAAAACCATGGTCGGCTGGACCGACCTGCCCGCCGATCTGTCTGACGTGCCCCGCATCCAGCGGCTGTCCGCCTGGTTGCCGCAAACCGCCATCGTCATCTCATCCGACCTTATCCGCGCCACCGCCACCGCCGACGCGCTGGCGCCGTCAAGACAGCGCCTGCCGCATGACCCCGACCTGCGCGAGATCAATTTCGGCGACTGGGAGATGCGGCACCACGCCGAGATCGAGGCCGAAGACCCGCACCGTATCCGCGCCTTCTGGGACCGGCCCGGCGATGTGCGCGCGCCGGGTGGCGAGACCTGGAACGACGCCACCGCGCGGGTCTCGCGCGCCACCGACCGCCTGGCTGAAAACCATCCCGACGGCGACATCATCGTCGTCGCCCATTTCGGACCCATTCTGACCCAGCTGCAACGCGCGCTGGATATCGCTCCCTACGACGTC
>CAZRLO010000112.1:0-8503 GCA_964600965.1 uncultured Rhodobacter sp. | reverse complement strand
GAAACGCTGGACCTGCGCGACACGTTATCGGATCTGTCGCATCTGTTGAACCGTCTGCTGGGGGAAAAGGTGGCGCTGAACCTCAAATCCGACGAGGCGCTGTGGCCGGTCCGGGCCGATAAACGCCAACTGGAACAGGTGCTGATGAATCTGGTGGTCAACGCCCGCGATGCCATGCCCGAAGGTGGCGAGGTGGGGGTTGCGACCGAAAATCTGCGCCTGACCGAGGAATGGCGCCGTGACCGCGCGGTGGTGATGCCCGGCGCTTATGTCTCGATCAAGGTCAGCGACACCGGCTGCGGCATCGCCAGTAGCAAGCTCCAAAAAATATTCGAACCGTTCTACACCACCAAGAAAACCGGCGAGGGGACGGGGCTGGGCCTGTCGATGGCCTATGGGATCATCAAGCAGACCGGCGGCTTCATCTTCGCGGAAAGTGGCGCGGGGCAGGGCAGCGTATTCCAGATATTGTTGCCGGCGCGCGATCGGCCGGTGGAAATCGCCGACGCGAACCCGGTGCGCCCGGTCCCGCCGCGCCAGGACCGCGACAGCGACGGCACCGTGCTGCTGGTCGAGGACGAGGCCCCGGTGCGCGCCTTTGCGGCCCGCGCACTGAGAATGCGCGGCCTGACGGTGCTGGAGGCCGAAAACGCCGAAGCGGCGCTGAAACTGCTGGAAGACGACGCCCTGAAGATCGATGTCTTCGTGACCGATGTGATCATGCCGGGCAAGGACGGCCCGACCTGGGTGCGCGAGGCGCAAAAACAGCGGCCCGACGTGCGCGTGGTCTTTGTATCGGGCTATGCCGAGGAATCCTTTGCCGACGATCAGGCGGGAATCGCGAATTCGGTCTTTCTGCCGAAACCGTTTTCACTGGTCGAACTGACCGGACAGGTGCAGGCGCAGCTTGCGTCGTGAGGTCAGGGAATGGAATCGTAAAGGTCGAAGTCCTTTTGATAGGCGGTCTGATATTCGCGGTGCAACGCCGGTGATAGTTCCAGCGGCAGCGGTTCGGACACGTTGATGTTGGCCAAAATCAGCGGTTGATGGACGCGCTGCGACAAAAAACCGGTGACGGACGAAAAATCTTCGTACCGGAACAGATGATCGATGGCGACCCTGCCGGTTTCATCCGACATCTGGCGCGCCTGCGACCCAAGTGCGGCAAAGGACGACCGTGGCGCAGGTGCCAGATAGGCGGCGACGAATTCGTTGAAACTGACATGGGACGTGCTCTTGGGCTTGCCGGTCAGATTGTCCCGCAACCGGTAGCGATACCAACTGCCCAGCCAACTGACCGGCTCGCGCATCACGGCCATGATTTCAATCCCGGCAATGCCGTCGGCCACAAGCTGCGGGCGAAAATCCCGGTTGAATCGCGCCAGCGTCATGTGCCGGATTCCGGGCGGCCGTTCCAGCACCAGCCAGGCATGGGGGCGCAGCGCCTCTTCGATGGCGGAGGTCCCGGTTTTGGGAACCGCAAGAAACACGAGCTTTTCCTGCTTGAAAATCATCATGTTATCGGACTGCCTCAATGTAACTTTGCTGCATTATTGCCTCGTAAACTACTCTTTAACCTTCTTGAGAAAAAGTGAAAACGCGAAAATTGTTGTTGAAATGTTCGCGCTTTGGTCTCATACCCATGAGAACAAGAGGCGAACACGGGCAGTGATTGCCGCGACAACAACGATATGAAATAAGGGGTAAAACCATGGCATCCGCCCTGTTGGATTTTAACGAAAGACGCGATATGGACAAGCAGAAGGCGCTCGACTCCGCGCTCAGCCAGATCGAACGGAACTTTGGCAAGGGTTCGATCATGAAGCTGGGCCAGGCCGGGGCCATTGCCGATATCGAAGCAACGTCGACCGGTTCGATCGGGCTGGACATCGCGCTGGGAATCGGCGGCCTGCCCAAGGGGCGGATCATCGAGATTTATGGCCCCGAAAGCTCGGGCAAGACCACGCTGACCCTGCACGCCGTCGCCGAGGAACAGAAAAAGGGCGGCATCTGCG
The DNA here is from genome assembly GCA_964600965.1 of uncultured Rhodobacter sp. Taxonomy (GTDB): domain Bacteria; phylum Pseudomonadota; class Alphaproteobacteria; order Rhodobacterales; family Rhodobacteraceae; genus UBA5972. The sequence goes on along the minus strand of CAZRLO010000112.1, from coordinate 6,488 downwards.
CGTTTGTCGATGCCGAACACGCGCTGGATCCGCAATATGCGCGCAAGCTGGGCGTCGATCTGGACGAGCTTCTGATCAGCCAACCCGACACCGGCGAACAGGCGCTGGAAATCACCGACACGCTGGTGCGGTCCGGCGCGGTTTCGATGGTGGTGGTGGACAGCGTCGCCGCCCTGACCCCCAAGGCCGAGCTTGAAGGCGATATGGGCGACCATCAGGTCGGCGCGCAAGCCCGCCTGATGAGCCAGGCCATGCGCAAACTGACGGGATCGATCAGCAAATCCAACTGCATGGTGATTTTCATCAATCAGATCCGCATGAAGATCGGTGTGATGTTCGGGTCGCCCGAAACCACGTCGGGCGGCAATGCGCTCAAATTCTATGCCAGTGTCCGGCTCGATATCCGCCGTATCGGCGCGATCAAGGACCGCGACGAGGTCGTGGGCAACGCCACCCGCGTGAAAGTGGTCAAGAACAAGGTCGCCCCTCCGTTCAAACAGGTCGAGTTCGACATCATGTACGGCGAAGGCATCTCGAAAACCGGCGAATTGCTGGACCTTGGGGTCAAGGCGGGGATTGTGGAAAAATCCGGATCGTGGTTTTCCTATGGCGACGAACGGATCGGGCAGGGACGGGAAAATGCCAAGAATTTCCTGCGCGAAAACAAGAAAACCGCCTGGGATATCGAAGACAAGATCCGGGCAGCGCATGGGCTCGATTTTGATGTACCGAAAGCGGACGATACCAGCGACGACGTGGTCGAGGCCTAGCGTCCACCCGATTTCCGCCAGCGATGCGGCCCGAGATCCCGGGGCCGCATCGTGATTACCATGGACGAACTGGATGCGTTGCTGCCGCATATTCTGGCCGCCCCGAAATCCGGCGCCCGGGCCGAGCAATTGTGCCTGCGCCCGGATTATGGCGCCCGGCGTTTCGTTGACAGGATCGAAGTCACGACCGATCGCGGCATCCCCGGCGAGCGCTGGCTGACCGCCCCCTGGGCAAAATTGCCGGACGGGGCACCCGATCCGCGCATTCAGGTCTCGATTCTGGGAAAAAGAGTGGTCGACGCCGTGTGGCGCGACCGCATCAACTCGCCCCATCCCGGCGATACGATCATCGCCGACATGGATTTTTCCGAGGCCAACCTGCCGACCGGCACCCGGCTGACCATCGGAACCGCGGTCCTGGAAGTGTCGGACCTGTTCAATGATGCCTGCGTCAAATGGAAAACCCGGTACGGGCAGGACGCAAAGGACTGGCTGGTTCGCCCGGAATACCGGCGTTTTCGATTGCGCGGAATTCTGTGTCGCATCGTAGTGGATGGCGTGATTCGGCGCGGCGATGAAATCCGGCGGCTCTGAGCCCGGTACGGTCCGGATTGACCGGTGGACAGCCCCTGAACACGTCGATAAACCACAGGCCGGTATTCCCCTGCGCCCAAGGATCGCGGCAAGATGGCCAGCCTGAACGAAATCCGCACCACGTTTCTGAATTATTTTCGCGCCAACGGGCACGAAATCGTGGCCAGTTCAACGCTGGTCCCACGCAATGATCCGACGCTGATGTTCGTCAATTCCGGCATGGTGCAGTTCAAGAATCTGTTCACCGGGCTTGAGACCCGCGATTATGTCCGCGCCGCGACCAGCCAGAAATGCGTGCGGGCGGGCGGCAAGCACAACGATCTGGACAATGTCGGCTATACCGCGCGGCACCACACATTCTTTGAGATGCTGGGAAATTTCTCGTTTGGCGATTATTTCAAGGAAGCCGCGATTCCCTATGCGTGGGAGCTGTTGACGCGGGAATTCGGCATCGATCGGAACCGTCTGCTGGTCACGGTCTATCACACCGACGACGAGGCGGCGGCGATCTGGAAAAAGGTCGCGGGCCTGCCGGACGAACGTATCATCCGCATCCCGACGCACGACAATTTCTGGATGATGGGCCCAACGGGGCCTTGCGGGCCCTGCACCGAGATATTTTACGATCACGGCGAAGGCATTCCCGGCGGTCCGCCGGGCAGCCCGGACGAGGACGGCGACAGGTTCATCGAAATCTGGAACCTGGTCTTCATGCAGAACGAGCAATTCGCCGACGGCGCGATGACACCGCTGGCGATGCAGTCGATTGATACCGGCATGGGGCTTGAACGCATCGGCGCCCTGTTGCAGGGCAAGCACGACAATTACGATACCGACCTGATGCGCGATTTGATCGAGGCATCGGCAAACGCCACCTCCACCGACCCGGACGGGCCCGGCAAGACCCATCACAGGGTGATCGCGGATCACTTGCGTTCGACCTCGTTTCTGATCGCGGACGGGGTGCTGCCGGGCAACGAGGGGCGTGGTTATGTGCTGCGGCGGATCATGCGCCGCGCCATGCGCCATGCGCACCAACTGGGCGCGAAGGATCCGTTGATGTACCGGCTGGTACCGGCGCTGGTGGCGCAGATGGGCCAGGCATTCCCGGAACTTGCACAGGCCGGTGCGGTGATCGAAGAGACCCTTCTGAACGAGGAATCCCGGTTCCGGACCACGCTGGATCGCGGGCTGAAACTGCTCGACGGGGCGCTCGACGATTTGCCGCCTGCCGCGGACCTGCCGGGTGAAACCGCTTTCCGACTTTATGATACCTATGGTTTCCCGCTCGATCTCACGCAGGACGCGCTGCGCGAAAAGGGTCGCGAAGTCGATGTCGCGGGATTTGACGCCGCAATGGCGAAACAAAAGGCAAAGGCCCGCGCCGCCTGGTCGGGTTCGGGCGAGGCCGCCGAGGAACAGGTCTGGTTCGACCTCGCGGAATCCATCGAGCCGACCGAATTTCTGGGCTACGACACCGAATTCGCCGAGGCGCAGTTGCTGGCCATCCTGCGCGACGGGAAAGTGGTTCAGGCCGCGGTCGCGGGCGACAGGGTTGCCCTGATCACCAACCAGACCCCGTTTTATGCCGAATCAGGCGGTCAGGTCGGCGATTGCGGCGAATTCCGCTTTGACGGGGCGCTGGTTCGAATCGACGACGTGCGCCGCCGCGCCGGGCTGTCGGTGCATTTCGGCGTGGTCTCTGTGGGCGAGATCGCCCAAGGCGCCGCCGCCGAACTGGTGGTCGATCACGACCGCCGCACCGCCATCCGCGCCAACCATTCGGCCACGCACCTGCTGCACGAGGCGTTGCGTCAGGCGCTGGGCCCCCATGTGGCGCAGCGCGGATCGCTGAACGATGCCGAACGTCTGCGGTTTGATTTCAGCCACGCCAAGGCGATGGACGCGGGCGAACTGGCGCAGGTCGAACAGGACGTGAACACCTATATTCGTCAGAACAGCGCGGTGGAAACCCGGATCATGACACCGGATGCAGCGCGCGAACTGGGCGCGCAGGCGTTGTTCGGTGAAAAATACGGCGACGAGGTTCGCGTCGTGTCGATGGGCTTGCAGGCCGGCTCGGGGCGCGGCGGCACTGGGGACACCTATTCGCTGGAACTTTGCGGTGGCACCCATGTTACGCGCACCGGGCAGATCGGCCTGTTCAAACTCCTGAGCGAAAGCGCCAGCGCCGGTGGTGTGCGCCGGATCGAGGCGCTGACCGGGCAGGGCGCGCTGGATCATGTCATCGCACAGCTCGCGGCACTTGGTGGGGTCGCGGCCCTGTTGAAAACGCGCGCCGAGGAATTGCCGGACCGGGTGCGGGCCCTGCTTGAGGAACGCAAGACCCAGCAGAATGAGCTTGCCGATCTGCGTCGGCAACTGGCCCTGTCGGGTGGGGCAAGCCAGGCCGCACCGCAGACGGCCAGTTTTGGCGGCGTGCCGCTGCTGGCGCAATGTCTGGACGGGGTTTCGGGCAAGGATTTGCGTGGCCTGATCGACGAACACAAGTCCCGCCTCGGGTCGGGCGCGATCCTGCTGATCGCCGATACCGGCGGCAAGGCGGCAATCGCCGCCGGGGTGACCGACGATCTGACCGGCCGGGTCTCGGCGGTGGACATCGTGAAGGTTGCCGCCCGGGCGCTGGGCGGCAAGGGCGGCGGCGGGCGCGCCGACATGGCGCAGGCCGGTGGTCCGGACGTCGCGCAATCAGAGGCGGCCATTCGTGCTGTCGAAAACCTGCTGGAGGAATGAAATGACCGTTTACGCCATGGTGCATATCGATGTGACCGATGCCGACGAATACGCCAGATACGCGGCCCTTGCCGGCCCCGCAGTCGCGAAATACGGCGGCGAGTTTCTGGCGCGCGGTGGCGAATGCATTCAGATGGAGGGCACGGGCCGCGCCCGCAACGTGATCATCCGCTTTGCCGACATGAAGACGGCGCAGGCATTTTATGACGGGCCGGAATATCAGGCGGCGCTGGCATACGCGCGAAATGCCTCGGAACGGGAATACACCTTTGTGGAAGGGGTCTGACGCAAGAGCCTACGACCTGATCCGAACCTGAGGGCAGGCGCCACGCCGGGCCACCGGCCTCTGTTCCATGCATTCGCTGTCGCGAATTTTCCGAACGGCGCATTTTGCGGGATGGCTATTGTGCCAGGGACGCCTGCGAGCCGCGTTCGCGATAGGGCGTGGTCTCGTAATGCGACCGATAGCATTTGGAGAAATGCGACGGCGAGGCAAAGCCGCAGGCCAGCGCGACATTGATCACGCTCATATCGGTCTGCATCAGCAGATTGCGGGCCTTTTGCAGACGCAGTTCCATATAATACCGCTTGGGCGAGCGGTTCAGGTAGCGCCGAAACAGCCGTTCGAGCTGGCGCGTCGACATGCCGACATCGCGGGCCAGAATGGACGGACTGACCGGTTCCTCGATATTGGCCTCCATCATCTGAATGACGGTCGACAATTTCGGGTGCCGCACGCCGATGCGGGTGGGGATCGAAAGCCGCTGTTCGTCGCGGTCGGTGCGGATTGAGGTATAGATCAACTGATCGGCGACCGTGTTGGCCAGCTCCTGGCCGTGATCCGACGCGATCACGTTCAACATCAGATCAAGCGAGGACATCCCCCCCGCCGAGGAATATCGATTGCCGTCAACGACATAGATCGACTTGGTCAGTTCGACTTCAAGAAACTCCTCTTCAAACGCATCGTGATTTTCCCAGTGGATCGTGCATTTCTTGCCGTCCAGCAGCCCGGCCTTGGCCAGCGTATAGGAAGCCGTGCAAAGCCCGCCCATCCCCGCACCCTTGCGTGCCTCGCGGCGCAGCCAGTTCAGGACCGGCTTGGTGGTGGCCTCCTTGATCAGGATGCCGCCGCAAACCATCACCGTATCGTCGCGCGAAACCCCGTCCAGGCCCATATTGACCCGCAATTCGACGTGATTGGAGGCTTCGGCGAATTCCCCGTCTTCCGAGGCCAGCGCCCAGGTATATGCCCGGCTGGCCAATGCTCGATTGGCGATCCGCAACGGCTCGACCGCCGCCGTGAAGGACGACATCGAAAAATTCTTCAGCAGAAGAAAAACAAAATGACGGGGTCTTTTGTCATCCGCGACGCGCATCGCCGATCATCCTTGCCTGCCGGTGGTCGATTTCCGGCGTGGTTACGGGGGCCAGATGCAGCCCTGCGAAATCCAAATCAAAGGAACCGGTCGGGATCAAGAGAAATCGCGCAAACGCTTGGGTTAAGGCACAAATTGCGGCGTTATTTGCTGGTAAACCCAATTTCGGTTACCTATAAGGCCGTCTTTCAGTTGCCAATACCGGAGAAACGGCGATGACACGCGTCTGGGACAAAGCCGACTGGCGGAAAAAACCGCGCATTCAGATGCCGCACTACACCGACGCCGCCGCGTTGGCCGCGGTCGAGGCGCAGCTCGCGAATTTTCCGCCGCTGGTCTTTGCCGGCGAAGCACGACGCCTGAAAGCCCAGCTTGGCGATGTGGCCGAGGGGCGTGCCTTTCTGCTGCAGGGCGGGGACTGCGCGGAAAGCTTTGGCGAATTTTCGGCCGACACCATCCGCGACACGTTCCGGGTCATGCTGCAAATGGCGGTGGTTCTGACATTTGGCGCCAAATGCCCGGTGGTCAAGGTCGGACGCATGGCCGGGCAATTCGCCAAACCGCGTTCGGCGGATACCGAAACCATCGATGGCGTCGAATTGCCCAGTTACCGCGGCGATATCATCAACGACATCGCGTTCACGCCCGAGGCGCGCGTGCCCGACGCCAACCGGATGTTGCAGGCCTATACCCAGGCGGCGGCTTCGCTGAACCTGCTGCGCGCGTTCAGTCAGGGCGGCTATGCCGATATCCACCACGTGCATTCCTGGACGCTGGGCTTCGCGGGCGAGGCAGCGGCGACCGACAAATACCGCGATCTTGCGGCGCGGATATCGGATGCGCTGGATTTCATGACCGCCGCCGGCGTGAATGGCGGCACGTCGCATTCGCTGGCGACGGTGGATTTCTACACCAGCCACGAGGCGCTGCTGCTGGAATATGAACAAGCCTTGTGCCGGATCGACAGCACGACCGGCCTGCCGGTGGCGGG
>CAZRLO010000111.1:0-8576 GCA_964600965.1 uncultured Rhodobacter sp. | reverse complement strand
GCGTTCCTCCAACGCCGTGATCAGCCGATGAATGCCGGATTTCGACCGCAGATTCAGCGCCTCTTTCATTTCATCGAACGATGGCGGCACCCCGTCGCGGCGCATCCGCCTATTGATGAAATCGAGCAATTCCAGTTGCTTCTTGGTCAGCATAGCTCTTACCCCGTCGGTTGACCGCGCCGTTCACCCCGGCCCTTAGTTCAGGGTATGTTCTATGCCCGTTCCCGTTTCGTGTCAACGTGTTCCGTCAAATCGGAATGTAGTCGAGCAATTCTCCCGCCCGTCGCGGCGGGTCACCGACCGGACGAACCAGCAATGCGTCGGCCTCATTGAGAATGCTCAGCAGCGCGCTGTCCTGACGCTCGGACGGCGCGATGCCGCCGTCGGTCAAACGCGCGCGCATGTAATGTTCGCGCGGGCCGTTTTTACCGAGATCAATGGCAAGCGCGGCGCGTTTTCGGGGTGCAGCGTGTTTGCCCAGACCCAACATAGCGCGCAGCAGGGGTAACATGAAAACATGACCGCAAACTATTGAAGATACAGGATTACCAGGCAGACCAAGCATCGCCGCGCCGCGCAGGTTTCCGGCCATCAGCGGTTTTCCCGGACGCATGGCGATCTTGTAGAACGACCGCTTCATGCCAAGCTCTTCGGCCACCGGTGCCACCAGATCGTGATCGCCGACCGAGGCACCGCCGATGGTCACGATCAGATCGGCACCATGGGCGAGTTCGAACGCGGTGCGCAGACCGGCGGCGTTGTCGCGGGCGATCGGCAACATACGTGCGTGGCCGCCCGCATCCTCGACCATCGCCTTCAGCCCGAACGAGTTCGAGGCGATAATCTGGTCGGGTCCGGGTATTTCGCCCGGCATCACCAGTTCGTCGCCGGTGGCGATCAGCGCCACCACCGGGCGGCGGGCGACCGGCACCTCGGCAATATTCATCGCCGCCAGCAGGGCCAGATCGGGCGGGCGCAGGCGGCGCGGGGCGGTCAGCTCGGATCCGGCGCGGAAATCGGCCCCCGCGGCGCGGATATGTGTGCCGGCATCCAGCTTGGCCAACAGCGTGATCCGGTCAGCGTCACGGATCGTATCCTCTTGAATAACAACGCGATCCGCGCCATCGGGCACCGGAGCGCCGGTGAAAATGCGCACCGCCTGGCCTTTGCCGACTTGACCGTCAAACCGTTTGCCAGCGGCGGATTCACCTATGACTCGCAATTGCGCGCCAGGCTTTACCTCGGTGTCGCGCATTGCGTAGCCGTCCATGGCTGATCCGGCGAACGGCGGCTGATCGCGTTTCGCGCTGACGGTCTCGGCCAGCATGCGGCCACTGGCCTCGGCCAGCGGGACACGCTCGACCGGCATCGGCCGCGACAGCTCGAACACCCGCGCCAATGCCTCGTCAACCGTAATCACGTCGCCTCGTAACGGCCTGATTTGCCGCCATCTTTCAGGATCAGCCTGATGCCGCCTATGATCATGGATTTATCCACCGCCTTGACCATGTCATAGACCGTCAGCGCCGCGGTCGACACTGCCGTCAGCGCCTCCATCTCGACGCCGGTCTGGCCGGTGGTTTTGACCGTGGCCTCGATGCGAATGCCCGGAAGATCGCGGTCCGGTGTCAATTCAACCGCGACCTTGGTGATCGGCAGCGGGTGGCAAAGCGGGATCAGTTCGGATGTTCTCTTGGCACCCATGATACCGGCCAGCCGCGCCACACCCAGAACGTCGCCTTTCTTGGCGCGGCCTTCGGTAATAAGCTCAAGCGTTTGCGCGGACATCGTCACGAAACCCTCGGCAACCGCGACCCGGGGCGTTACCGGCTTGCCGGACACATCCACCATATGGGCGTCACCCTTGGCGTCGAAATGGCTGAGATCGGGCATCAGGCGGCCCCCGCGACCGGGTCGGCCAGCAGCGCCCGCGTGGCGGCGGCGACATCCGGCTGCCGCATCAGGCTTTCGCCGATCAGAAACACCCGCGCCCCGTGCCGCGCCATGTCGGCCAGATCGTCGGGGCGATTCAGCCCGGATTCGGAAATCAGCAACCGATCGTCTGGGACCTGGAATGATAGCTGTCTAGTGGTCTCAAGTGTGGTTTCGAAAGTCTTGAGATTGCGGTTGTTTATGCCGATAAGGGGGGATCGCAGGCGCAGCCCGCGTTCCAGTTCCTCGGCGTTGTGAACCTCGACCAGCACGTCCATGCTCCATTCAAACGCGTCGGACTCCAATTCCGCTGCCAGTGCGTCCGACACGCTGGCCATGATGATCAGGATGCAATCGGCCCCCAGCGCGCGCGCCTCGGCGACCTGATAGGTGTCGTACATGAAATCCTTGCAACACAGGCAGGTCGATGGCGTTGCGTGCGGAGGTCAGATAAGCGTCGTCACCCTGGAAGGACGGCGCGTCGGTCAGCACGCTGAGGCAGGTGGCGCCCCCGGCGGCATAAGCCCGCGCCAGTGCCGGCGGGTCGAAATCGGCGCGGATCAGGCCCTTGGACGGGCTGGCCTTCTTGATCTCGGCGATCAGCCCATATCCGCTGCGCGACGCCTTTTTCAGACAGTCGGCGAACCCGCGCACCGGCGGGGCCGTGCGTGCTGCGTCTTCCACATCTGCCAGCGGTCGCGCCGCTTTGCAGGCCGCGATATGGTCCAGCTTATACGCCTTGATCCGGTCGAGTACGGTGCCGCTCATGCCGCCTCCGACGTTACCCGCGCCAGCCCCTCGACCTTGGCTCTTGCTTCACCACTGTCAATGCTTTCCGACGCCATTTCAACGCCTTCGGGCAGAGAATTCACCTTGTCGGCCACCAGCAGCGCCGCCGCCGCGTTGAGCAGTACCGCATCCCGGTACGCGCCGTTGGCCCCATCCAGCAGCTCACGGAACGCCGCCGCGTTCTGTTCCGGTGTGCCGCCCAGAATGGCCTCGAAGCCATGCACCGGCAGGCCGGCATCCTCGGGCGATATCTCGAACTCGGTGACCGTGCCGTCTAGCTGCGCCACCCAGGACGGTCCGGCAATCGACAGCTCATCGGTGCCGTCGGCGCCATGCACCAGCCAGGCCTTTTCCGACCCCAGCGCCTGCAAGGTCTCGGCCATCGGGCGGATCAGCGCGCGCGAAAACGCGCCGGTCAGCTGTCGGGTGACACCCGCCGGGTTGGTGAGCGGCCCGAGAATGTTGAAGATCGTGCGCGTCCCCAGTTCGGCCCGCACCGGACCGACATGCGCCATCGCCGGGTGGTGCATCGGTGCCATCATGAACCCGATACCGATCGTATTTATCGCCTTTTCAACAGCTTCGGCGCCGATCATCACGTTGATACCCATCTGGGTCAGCGCATCCGCCGCGCCGGATTTCGACGACAGGTTGCGGTTGCCATGCTTGGCGACTGTCACCCCGGCCCCGGCGACCACGAAGGCGGTGGCGGTCGAGATGTTCAATGTCCCCTTGCCGTCACCGCCGGTGCCGACGATGTCCATTGCCCCATCGGGCGCGCGGACCTTATGGCACTTGGCGCGCATCACCGCCGCGGCGGCGGCGTATTCCTGAACCGTTTCGCCACGGGTGCGCAGCGCCATCAGCAGCCCGCCGATCTGGCTCGGCGTGGCCTCGCCATCGAACAGGATGCCGAATGCCGCCTCGGCCTCGGCCCGGGTCAGGGCACGGTCGGCGGCGGCACCGATCAGGGGTTTCAGGACGTCGCTCATGCCGCCACGAGAACCCGATCCAGGAAGTTTTTCAATAGCTTATGCCCATGTTCGGTGGCAATAGACTCGGGGTGAAACTGCACTCCGTGGATCGGCAATTCGCGGTGCTGCAGCCCCATGATGGTGCCGTCATCCAGCCAGGCGGTGATCTCAAGGCACTCCGGCAGGCTGTCCCGCTCGACGATCAGCGAATGATAGCGGGTCGCGCCGAACGGCGAGGCCAGGCCGGTGAACACGCCCTGGCCCTTGTGATGCATCTGCCCCAGCTTGCCATGCACGATATCGCCGGCGCGCACCACGCGCCCGCCGAACGCCTGCCCGATGCTCTGATGCCCCAGACAGACCCCCATCAGCGGAATGCCCGCATCCGCCGCCGCATCCACCATGGCCAGGCAAATTCCGGCCTGATCGGGGTCGCAGGGCCCCGGCGACAGCACGATACCGGCGGGCCGCAGCGCCATCGCCTGCTGCACATCCAATGCATCATTGCGGTGAACGACCACATCCGCGCCCAGCTCGCCCAGATAATGCGCGAGATTATAGGTGAAACTGTCATAATTATCGATCAGCAGCAGCATCTCGTCGCCCACACGATAAGGGGGTGAATCCGAAGGTTTGTCGCGCTATACATGTTCAGAGCCGGGCGCGGCGGTCAAGACGTCAGCCCGCGAAAACAATAGCCCTTCGGCAAGTAAGGGGAGCAGTCGGATGCTACGCGGGTTAATTACAGGAACGGTCACGGGCGGCCTGGCGGCGGCGATCATTGTCGTCCTTGCATCGCAATTTCTGCCGGTGATCCGGCTGGTGGCCATCGCCCCGGAACCGGGCGAGGTTGCGGTTCCGGCGGGGTCGGAATTCAACGCCGAACGCCCTGATACGAAACCGGTTTTGCCCGCGACCGAAGCACGCCCGGACGCGGTGAATGTGCCCGGCGTCAGCCAGCCGACCTCTGTCTCGGAGCCGTCGCTGGACACTAGCCCGGCCGACACGCCGCAAGCCGGCGCGGCCGAGGCGACGCTGGACTCACCCGCCGTCGGTGCCGCGCCCGAGATTGCAGGCGGAACAGACCCGGGCGTCGAGACAGCTTTGGATGTTGTATCTCCCACTGTTCCGGTCGTTGATTCAACGCCAGATACACCTGACCCGCTGGACACACCGCTGGCGGAGTCGGCGCCCGAGGGCGATGTTTTGCAAGCTCCGGAGGCCGGATCCGCACCGGAAATAGTCGCCGCGGATGAAACCGATCCGGTAGTGACCGATGTTGCGGTTTCCCCCGACCAGCCGGCGCTGGAAACGGCTCCTACCGCAGAGCCGTCCGCCGAAGAACCGACCGCCAGCGGCGAACCCGCTGAAATTGATTCGCCGGTGGAAATCGTCGATATTCCAAGTACTTTGATGCCCGACGCGCCCTTGGGGATTGGCCTGACGCAGCCGGATCTGGGCGCGCTCAGCCCCGGGCTGGAGACCGACCAGCCGCCGAATATCGGGACCGAACCGGAGGCCCCGCTGGACGCCGCATCCGAACCGGCATTGATCAGAAATGCGATTGCGTTCGAGCCGTCCGGCGCGCCGCTGTTGTCTTTGGTGCTGATCGATGCCGCCGGGGTGGGGGATCCGGCCGAATTTACCGATTTTCCGGTGCCCATGACCGTGGCACTTGACCCAAATTCGGCCGGGGCGGGCGCGCGTATGGCGGCCTGGCGCGCGGCCGGGCTGGAGGTCGCGGTGCTGACGCCGCTGCCGGCGGGTGCCACCCCGGCGGATGTCGAAGTGTCGTTTCAAAGCTTCCTAGACGCCATTCCGCAGGCTGTGGCGGTGATGGACCTTCCCGAGGCGTTGCTGCAGGAAAGCCGTCCGAGGTCGGCGCAGGTCGTCGAGATACTGGCAGAGACGGGCCATGGTATGGTGACCTATGACCACGGGCTGAATTCAGGCCTTCAGATCGCGGAAACCAAGGGCGTTCCGGCGACATCGGTTTTCCGCGTGATAGACGACGGTTCCAAAGACACCGCCGCGATCATACGGGCTTTGGATCAGGGGGCGTTTCGGGCCGGGCAGGCGGGCCCGGTCGTTCTGGTCGGTCAGATGCGGCCCGAAAGCGTCGCGGCGATCGCCGACTGGGCCCAGAGCAACCGGGCGGCGAGTGTCAATCCGGCACCGCTGTCGGCAGTTCTGCGCGGCAAGTGAGATATGTAGTTTGTTGAGAAAGTGATTGTACAAATTGGATTTACCGGTGCGCTGGGTCCAAAATTTCATTATTTGTTCAATTACTACAGCATGGTTACACAATTCAAACATTTTGATTTGTTCGATTTGTGCAATTGTTGATATTTGATTCTAAATAAGCACGTGCACGGCTACGCTGTCTTCTGGCAAGAGTTCGCTTCAGCTTATTGTTGATTGCCCAGCCCGGCGAACCGCCCGGCATCCTCGGCGGCCTTCCGGATCGCCCTGGATTTGGCTACGGTTTCGTCGAATTCGGCCTGCGGGTCGCTGTCGTAAACCACGCCGCCACCCGCCTGAATATACAGTTTTTCGTCCTTCAGAACCGCCGTGCGCAGGGCAATGCACATGTCCATGTCGCCGCCGGCACTGAAATAACCGACGCCGCCGCCGTAAACCCCGCGCTTTTCCGGTTCCAGTTCGTCAATGATTTGCATCGCGCGCACCTTCGGTGCGCCGGAAACCGTTCCGGCGGGCAATCCGGCCAGCAATGCCGACAGCGCGTCATGCTCTTCCGACAACTCGCCCACCACATTCGACACGATGTGCATGACATGGCTGTAGCGCTCGATCACGAACTGCTCGGTCGGGTGGACGGTGCCGACCTTGCTGACCCGGCCGGTATCGTTGCGGCCAAGGTCGAGAAGCATCAGATGTTCTGCGCATTCCTTGTGGTCGGCCAGCAGCTCTTCCTCATAGGCGCGATCTTCTGCCGGGGTCGCGCCGCGCGGACGGGTTCCCGCAATGGGGCGGATGGTGACCTCGTTGTCGAACACTCGCACCAGAATCTCCGGGCTGGCCCCGATCACCTGGAACCCGCCGAAATTGAAGAAGAACATGAAAGGCGACGGGTTGGTGCGCCGCAGGCTGCGATAGAGCGCGAAGGGCGGCAGCGTGAAGGGCTGGGTCCAGCGCTGGCTGGGCACGACCTGAAAGATGTCGCCGGCGCGGATATAATCCTTGGCGGTCTCGACGGCGGCCAGATAGTCGGCATGGGCGAAGTTCGACACCGGCGCTGCGATGGCCGTTTCTTCGCCGATGTCGCGGCTGGCGTCCATCGTGCTGCGTTCCAGATCGCGCACCGCGTCCATCACCCGTTCGGCGGCCTGGGCATAGGCGGCCCTGGCGCTCAGCCCCGAGGACACCCAGGCCGGGGCCACCACCGTGACCTCGCCCTTGACCCCGTCCAGCACGGCAACGACCGAAGGCCGCAGCAGCACCGCGTCGGGCAGGTCTAAAGGGTCGGGATTGATATCCGGCAGATGTTCGACCAGCCGGATCATGTCGTAACCCAGATAGCCGAACAGCCCGGCGCTGGCGGCGGGCAGATCGTCGGGCAGATCAATCTTTGACTTGGCGATCACCTCGCGCAAGGTATCCAGCGGATCGCCTTCAAGCGGCTCGAACGCATCCGCGTCAAACCGCGCCGACCGGTTCAGCCGCGATGCGGTCCCCCGGCAATCCCAGACCAGATCGGGCTTCATGCCGACGATCGAATAGCGCCCGCGTACCTCGCCGCCGGTCACCGATTCAAGGATAAAGCTGTCCTTGCGCGCCGCCGTCAGTTTCAGCATCAGCGACACCGGCGTGTCCAGATCGGCGGCCAGCCGGGCAAACACCACCTGGTTCTGCCCGGCCTCAAAACCCGCCGCGAAGGCGTCGAATGCCGGGATCAGGTTCATGGAAACTGCGCGTGCACCGCATTGATTGCGGCCTGGTTCAGCGAAATACCGGCCTGATTTTCGATGGCGGCGGAATAGGCGCGCAAAATGTCGTTGCCCAGGCTTTGCGCCACACCCTCGGCGATCCGATCCCGGCGGGCGGCGTTTTCTTCGTCCTGTGTATCCGGCGGGGCGACCCGATTCAGGCGCACCAGATACGCCGCGGTTTCGCCCGCGATCACCTGAATGTCGCCTTCGGCCATGTCAAACACGCTTTTGGTGAATGTCGGCGGAGTTTCGGGAATGAACGCGTCGCGGGTGATACCGGTTTCGACCTGCATCGTCAGACCCAGATCCTCTGGATCCACACCGGCTGCCAACTGGTCGGCCAGCGCCTGGGCCTGGCCGGCCAGCCGCCGCGCGGTTTCAGCCGCACGCCAACCACTTTCCGCTTGGCCGCGCGCGTCGCTGAAATCCGGCAGATGCGGCGCTGTGATTTCGTTCACGCGCAGGGCGAATATACCGCCATCTTCCAGTTGTTCGATTTCCGGAAAATCGCCCCTGGCAGCACTGGCTGCGGCCTGGCGGAACGCCTCGTACGCGGCGATGCCATCCGACGATCCGGCGGTCCAGTCTATCTGGGCCAGCCGCAATTCGGTCTCGTCGGCGAGCTCCTCCAGCGTGGCACCTCCGGCCAGCAGATCATCCGCACCTTCGAGCATATCGCCGATCGCCCGGCGTGCCCGGTCCAGCGCAAGCTCTTCGCTCAGTATGGCGCGGGCATCCTCGAACGAAGTTTCCTGCGCGGCCAAGATCGCGTTGACCCGGAAAAGTGCCGCACCGAGAGGTGTATCGACCGGACCGACGATCCCCGGCTCATCGCCTTCGAACACTTTCGCACCGGCCCCGCCCAGCTCCGCCTCGGTCACGTCGCCCAGATCAATATCGGCCAACGCCAGGTCACGTTCCGCCACCAGGT
>CAZRLO010000110.1:0-8576 GCA_964600965.1 uncultured Rhodobacter sp. | reverse complement strand
AGCGCGGCGCAGAACACCAGTATCTCGCCAGTGCCCGGCACATAGTGGACCTCCAGATATTCGGTGAAATCGACCCGGCCCACCGCATAGGCGATCACCCCCAGCGTGCCACCGGCAATCATCACCGGCATGATCGCCAGCCCGTCCAGCCCGTCGGTCAGGTTGACCGCGTTGGCCGCCCCGACGATGACCAGCATCGCGAAGGGTATGAACATGAACCCAAAGTTCCACAGCACGTCCTTGAAAAACGGCAGCGCCAGCCGGTAGGACAACGCGTCCGGATGCGCCGTCGACGCCCAATACCCGGCGATCCCTGCGATCACGAACCCGATTAGCAGCCGCAGCTTGCCCGACACGCCCTTGGAACTGCTGGAGCGGAGCTTGGCATAGTCATCGGCAAAACCTACCAGCCCGAAGCCGACGGTCACAAACAGCACCATCCAGACATAAGGATTGTCAAGCCGTGCCCACAGCAGGCTGCCCACAAGCAGCGCGCCCAATATCAGCACGCCGCCCATGGTCGGTGTGCCCTGCTTGGTCTCAAGATGGGATTCAGGACCGTCATCGCGGATCGGCTGGCCGTTGCGCTGACGCTTGCGCAGCAAGTTGATCAGCGGGCGGCCAAACAAAAATCCGAAAATCAAGGCGGTAAAGAACGCCCCGCCCGACCGGAAGGTGATATAGCGAAACAGGTTGAAGGCGTCGCCGCCATCGGAAAATTCGGTCAACCAATATAGCATCTAAACCTGCCCTTCCCCATCGCCGACCAGCGGATGGCCCAAATTTCGGATCGCGTCAACGACCAGTCTCAGACCGCTGCCGAGCGATCCTTTGACCAACACGACATCGCCGGCATCCAGCAGATTGTGAACCTCGGCCGCAAGCTCTGCGGCGGTTTCCCGCCAAAGCCCGCGTTTGTCCTCGTCCAGTGCGTCCGCCAGCGCCGCCATTCGCGGACCCACGGTATGAACCAGTTCGACCGCGCCCATTGCCTCTAATTCCGCAAGACCTGCATGCAGCCCCAACTCACCCGGTCCAAGCTCCAACATGTCACCTAGAATGGCGATTCTGCGGCCCGACTTGATGCGCCCCACGCCGTCGACCGGCAATGACGCTGCAAGCACTTCAAGTGCCGCGGCCATCGAGGTGGGGTTCGCGTTGTAGCTGTCGTCGATCAATTGGAACGCCTGGCGCGTGTCAGCGGGATCCAGCATCAGTATTTCGCGCGTACCGCGCCCGTCCGGCGGTGACCAATTCCGGATATCCTGTGCGGCAAGAGCAATATCGAGATCCAGCATCGCCACCGTTGACAGGACTGCAACTGCGTTTGCCGCGAAATGCCGCCCCGGAACCGATAATTTGAACACAACCGGCACCCTCGCTATGCGGGCGCGGACAACTGTGGCATCAGGGGTCAGGCTGACGTCCTCCAAAAAGCCAAAATGCCTGGGATTGACGCCAAACAATCTCAGATCGGCCGCTGCCGCTATCGCATTGTCCGTCAGGATTTGGGTCACGTCCAGATCGCCATTGATCAGCGCGCCGCCGCCCGGTTTCAGCCCCTCAAAAATGGCGGATTTTTCGTGCGCGATGGCGACCAGCCCGTCGAACGCCTCCAGATGCGCCGGCGCGATGTTGGTAATCAACGCCAGATCAAGCTGGGCGAGACGTGCAAGCGGGGCAATTTCTCCGGGGTGGTTCATGCCGATCTCGACAACTGCGAAATCGGCGTCTTTCGGCATTCGCGCCAACGTCAGCGGCACACCCCAATGATTGTTGAAACTCTTTTCCGCCACATGCACCCGGCCCTGCCGGGCAAGCACGGTGCGCAACATTTCCTTGGTCGAGGTTTTGCCAACCGAACCGGTCACTCCGATCACCCGCGCGCGGCTGCGCGACCGTGCCGCCGTGCCAAGGTTTTTCAGTGCCGCCAGCACATCTTCGACGACCAAAAGCGGTGCATCGGCCGATACGCCGTCGGGCAAGCGGGAAACCAACGCCGCGGCGGCACCTTTTTCAAAGGCATTGGCCACGAAGTCGTGCCCATCGCGCGCATCTTTCAGGGCCACAAACAAATCGCCGGTTTGCAATGACCTTGTGTCAATTGACACACCGCTTGCGCGCCAATCCGCGGTGGTTCTGCCGCCGGTGGCGTCGGCCGCATCACCGCCCGTCCACAGAATGTTCACACCAGCCGCCCATCCAGCGCCGCCACAGCAACGCTGGCCTGTTCGACATCATCGAACGGAAACACGTCGTCGCCGACGATCTGCCCGGTCTCGTGACCCTTGCCCGCCACAAGCAACGCGTCACCGGGTTGCAGCGCATCCACTCCGCGCAGGATCGCTTCGGCCCGGTCCGGAACCTCGGTCGCCTCGGGACATGCCGCCAGGATCGCGGCGCGAATTTCCGCCGGATTTTCGCTGCGGGGATTGTCGTCGGTGACAAAAACCACGTCGGCGTAGGTCTTGGCCGCGTCCCCCATCATCGGGCGTTTGAACGGGTCGCGGTCGCCGCCGGCCCCGAACACCACAATCAACCGCCCCAGCACATGCGGGCGCAGCGCCCGCAGCGCGGTCTTCAGCGCCTCGGGCGTATGCGAATAATCAACGAACACAGCACCACCGTTTTCCCGGGTGGCCGCAAGTTCCATACGCCCGCGAACACCGCCCAGGTCCTGCAATGTGTCGAAAGCCCGGGTAGGATCGCAGCCGCTGGCAATCACAAGACCCGCTGCCGTCAGCACATTCTCTGCCTGAAAGCCGCCGATCAGGTCCAGCCGAACCTGTCGCGGGCGGCCATTCCAGTCGAACCGCAGTTCTTGCCCGGTGGCATCATAGCGTTGTGCACGAATTCGCAGATTGGCCTCGGGTCCGCGTCCTACGGTAATCAGATCCTGGCCGCGATCCATCACGATCTCTGCTATATCCGCGCCACGCGGATCGTCCAGATTGATCACCGCCGCGCCATCCTCTGCCAGGACACGGCCAAACAATCCGGCCTTGGCGGCAAAATACTCATCGAAACTCGCGTGGTAATCCAGGTGGTCCTGGCTGAGATTGGTAAACGCCGCAGCGCTAAGCCGAACACCGTCAAGCCGACGTTGCGCCAGCCCGTGGCTGGATGCCTCCATCGCCACATGCTGAATATCGCGTTCGGCAATCTCAGACAGAATGCGGTGCAGTGTAATGGGTTCCGGCGTCGTGTGGGCCAGCGGCGCTTCCCATGCGCCCTCGACCCCGGTAGTGCCAAGATTAACCGCGGGCAGACCAAGCGATGACCAGATCTGCCGGGCGAATGTCGCCACCGATGTCTTGCCGTTGGTCCCGGTCACCGCCACCACGGTTTCGGGCAGACGCCCGAACCACAAAGCTGCGGCATAGGAAAGCGCCTGGCGCGGGTCCTCGGCAATCACCACGGCCGCATCGGATGTGTGGAGCTCTTTCCGGGCGATTTGCGCGCCTTCCCGGTCGGTAAGGATCGCGCCCGCACCCATGCGCAGGGCGAACTGGATAAATTCGCCGCCATGAATGCGACTGCCCGGCAGAGCCGCGAAAAGGTTGCCCTCCTCGACGGTGCGGCTGTCAACGGAAAGGCCGGTCACGCGCGCCTCGCGCCCGGCCAACGCCGTCAGCCCAAGTTCTGCCAATGATTTTGCCCGATCGCCCATTGGGGCCCTGTTCTTCTTGTTGTTGGGGCCAGTATTACCTGTCGTTTGCAGCGTGTTCAATTGCCGGCCGGAGACCCAGCAATGGTGCGGTACGGCGGATCACTTCGGCCGCCACCGGCACGGCGGTCCAGCCAGCCGTGCGGCGTGGTTTTGATCCAGATGTCTCCACTGGCTCATCCAGCGTCACCACCAGCACGTATTTGGGGTCGTTGGCGGGAAACACCGCCGCGAAAGTGGCGATGACTTTGTCGTCATAATATCCGCCCCGGGGGCGCGGTTTGTCGGCAGTTCCGGTTTTGCCGCCGACTTTGTATCCCGGCACCTCGCCGAATGTCGCCGTCCCTCGCGTAACGACCTGGCGCAGCATGTTGCGTGCGGTGGCTGACACTTCCTCGCTGACCACCCTCGGCCCTACCTCCGGCACCTGCCGCTTCAGCAGCGTTGGCGTGACCCTGGTGCCGCCGTTCAGGATGCTGGCATACGCGGTGGCCAGATGCAGCGGGCTTGCAGACATTCCGTGTCCATATGCCGTGGTGATTGTCACGATTTCAGACCATCTCTTGGGGACGAGCGGTTTCGATACCGGGGCCTCGACCAATTCGACCGGGGTCGGGTCGAACAGGCCCAGCGACCGGAAAAACGCGCGCTGGCGCTTTTGTCCGATCATCATCGCAATATTCGCGGTGCCAACATTCGAGGATTTGACGACCACGTCGGTCACGCTAAGACGGGGACCGTAATTGTGATTTCCCCATTCACGGATCTTGTATTTTCCCCAGACCAACGGCGCGTTGGTGTCAACCATTGTCTGCGCGTTCACAAGACCCAGTTCCATCGCCTGCGAAGCAGCGAATAACTTGAAAGTCGAGCCAAGTTCATACACGCCCTGCACCGCGCGGTTAAACAACGGACTGTCGGATTGATCGCCTGATGTAAGCGGCACCGGGCGATCGTTGGGATCAAAATCCGGCAGCGATGCCATGGCCACGATCTCGCCCGAATGAATATCCATCAGAACCGCCGCCGCGCCCTTGGCGTTCAACAGGCGCATTCCGCCGGACAGAACCCGCTCGACCGCTGTCTGCACCGACAGATCAATGCTCAATTCCAGCGGCCGCCCCTCTTCCGCCGGATCGCGCAGGAATTCGTCAAAGGCCTTTTCCACCCCGGCCGTGCCGATGACCTCTGCCGCATATACGCCCTCGCGGCCAAACCCGTAACCGCCCAATATATGGGCTGCGAGTTTTCCGTTCGGATAAAGCCGCATTTCGCGGGGACCGAATAACAACCCCGGTTCGCCAATATCATGCACTGCCTGCTGCTGTTCGGGGCTGAGTTTACGCTTTATCCACAAGAACTTGCGTGAACCGGTAAAATCCCGGACCAGACGCGCCTCATCCAGATCAGGAAAGATTTCTGCCAGCGCATGTGCCGCCCCCTGCGGGTCGATCATGATCGGCGGCTGGGCATAGAGTGAGTGGGTCCGCAAATTCGTCGCCAGAATGCGCCCGCGCCGGTCGACTATGTCGGCACGCTGGGCCACGATCCGGCTGGTGGAAACCGCCGCGCGGGGTTCCTGCGGCTCGGTCGCGGCCATCAGACCCATACGTCCGCCAACGGCCCCGAACCCGCAGAGGAAAAACAGCGCCAGGACCAACAGACGGCTTTCCGCGCGCTGCCGCGATTTGTCACGCATCATTTCATGCCGCATGCGGACATTCTCGCGTTCGATCTCGTCGGGGTTTTCGCCGGTTTGACGGGCTTTCAGGATCCGGGCCAGCGGGCGCAGGGGCGTTCTTGTCATGGAACCATCCTCTGGACAGACGCCGCGTCCGGCCCCGGCAAATGACCAAGTACCGAAACCGGGTCTTCGATGTTCAGATCGGGATAGGCGATTTGATCGACCCGTCCGAATTGCTCGGGCCGCAGCGGCAACAGACCCAATCGCTCAAAATTGATCTCTGCCAATTCGCGCAATCGGTCGGGGCGGTTGAGATAGGCCCATTCGGCGCGCAGAATTGCGCGGGTCTCCATCAAATCGCCGATCTCGCGTTGCAGTTCCTCGACATCATCCAAGGCCGCCTGGGTTTTGTAATTTTCGTGATATGCCCAGAACGCCAAACCGATGACCGCAAGTGCAGATATCAGGTAAAGAAGCGATCTCAATGTCTTAACCCCTTTCCTGGCAATGTCGGCATACCCAATCCGGCCCGGTCGCACGGACCGGCCTCGGCGCATGTCCGCACTGCGATACGCAATTTCGCCGATCTGGAACGTGGATTTTCCGCTATCTCCCGGTCATCCGCGCCGATCGACCGCCGGGTTTTCACCCGGAACCGCGGCGCCTTTTCTGCCTGCGCCGGGGCATATCGGTTGGCATGCCCGGTCGTACCGCTGCGTTGCTGGAAAAACCGCTTAACCATGCGGTCCTCGATCGAATGGAAACTCACGACCGCCAGAATTCCGCCGGGTTTCAGCGTCCGCTCCGCCGCCTCCAGCCCGTCAGCCAGTTGTCCGTATTCGTCGTTCACTGCGATCCGGATGGCCTGAAACGTGCGGGTTGCCGGGTGGCTCTGGCCCGGTTTCGGGTGCGGCTGAGCGGCTTCGATGATTTTTGCCAGCGCCCGTGTGGAGTCAATTGGTGCCTCGCTGCGCGCGCGGATAATGGCCCGCGCAATGCGGCGCGACGCGCGCTCTTCGCCATAATAATAAATCAGATCGGCCAGGGCCGCCTCATCCAGTCCCGCCACAATATCCGCGGCACTTGGCCCATCGCAGCCCATCCGCATGTCCAGCGGCCCGTCCGTCATGAACGAGAACCCGCGCCCCGGCTGGTCCAGCTGCATCGACGACACACCTAGATCCAGCACCACGCCGTCCAGCAATTCCTCGGCATGGGTATCCAGGTCGCCGAATGTTCCTTCGACCAGGCGCAACCGGCCGCCATATTCCGCCGCCCAGTCTTCGGCCATTACAAAAACGCTTGGGTCCCGGTCCACCGCGATCACCCGTTCTGCTCCGGCATCCAGAAGGGCGCGGGTATAACCTCCGGCACCGAAAGTTCCGTCCAGCCAGACACCAGTCACCGGCGAAACATCTTTGATCAACGGGCGCAAAAGAACTGGAATATGGGGATCGGGCGAGGATGCGCGGGCTGACGCGGCCATCGGCGTCAGGCCCCGCGCGATGCGTCAAGAAGGGTCAGCGGGTCGAAATCATCCGGAAAATTCTCTAGCCACGCCTCGGTCTTGGCCAGTTCCTCGGCCTCGTATGTCTCCGGCTTCCAGATCTGGAAAGTGTCGCCGGTGGCTATAAAAAAAGCCTCGTCCTCCAGGCCGATCTTGCCCCGCAGCTTGGCCGGCAGCACCAGCCGCCCGGTTTCGTCAACAGTGGTCGACAGCGATTGCCCGCTGAACAGCCGTTCCAGCATCCGCCGCTCGACGGAGCCGCGCGCCAGTTCGGCGATCTGGTCATCGACCTCGCCGATCGCATCCACGGTATAACATTCCAGGTAACTGCGCCGGTGATCGCCGTATACAATGACGAATTCCGGCGCGGCACCATCGGCGCGGCCGGGATCGCCCGCCTCCAGCACACGGCGGAACTGGGCCGGGATCGACACCCTGCCCTTACTGTCCACCTTTTGGTGGAATTCACCTCTGAACCTGCGAACCACTGTCCCGCAGCCCTCTTTTTGCGCCCCTAGCCCCGAGGCCCCCGGCCTCGAAACGGAAACGGCGGATTGAGCTGCTGCCACTGCCCAATCCGCCGCCCTCGTCCCATTTCTGGGGTGTCCGACTGCGCGCGCCACCTGGGGGGATGTCTGCTCGCCCGCGCGCCGGATCTCTTCAGTTCGATGAAAGCGGGTGCCTGTACGAAACCTGTCTTATATTGGGAGGTTGGGGTCTTTGGTTGCCCCTTTAGCCCGTCCTCATCGTACTGTAGGGATGCCATGGGAATTCATGGAAATCAACAGAATTTTGCCTGCCGTCTCTGCACTGATCGGATTCCATGTGATCAAGAAGTTCGAATTTTGCGATGAATTTTACGATCGAGCGCCTTAATTTGCGATGACTGGAATATTCGGCACAATATATAGTAGTGGCTGATCGGCAAAAATTTTTCCCATGTTTTCCCATAAATATCGGCAGATTGGGATATCCGGCCTCGAATTTCGATGATCTGCGCGCGGATTTTCGGCCAGGAATCGAAAAATTCGGCGGTGATTCGACCGGGCGTGCAAGATATCCCATGATTTTCCGCCAGCGCGGGATAGCGCAAGGCACGGTGCCAAAAAGGGACGGTCAGGCGACCTCGTCAGATACCAGCCGACGCGCCAATGCACTATAGGCCTCGCCCACCGGTCCGCCATCCAGGACGACGGGCGTTCCGGCATCGCCTGCCACCCGCACCTCCAGGCTCAGCGGCAACTCAGCCAGAAACGGCACGTCAATTTGCTCTGCCTCGGCGCGCACCCCGCCGTCACCGAACAAATGTGCCTCATGTCCGCATTTTGGGCAGTGATACACCGACATATTCTCGATCAGACCCAAGATAGGTGTACCCACCTTTTTGAACATGTTGATTGCTTTGCGTGCATCCAACAGCGCCACATCCTGTGGGGTTGAAACCACCAGTGCGCCGGTCAGTACGGTTTTTTGACTTAATGTTAGTTGAATGTCGCCCGTGCCCGGCGGCAGGTCGATGATCATGACATCCAGTTCACCCCATTCGACCTGTCCCAACAGCTGTTGCAGTGTTCCCTGCAACATCGGTCCGCGCCACACCAGCGCCTGGTTGGGGTCCACCAGCAGACCGATCGAGATCATTTTCACACCATGCGCCTCGACGGGGACCATTTTCTTGCCGTCCGGTGAGGCCGGCTTTTCGTTGGTACCCATCATGC
>CAZRLO010000109.1:703-8633 GCA_964600965.1 uncultured Rhodobacter sp. | reverse complement strand
CCAAGCTCGAAACGCCGGTTCTGCAGGTACAAAAGCCGCGCCTGTGCATAGCTGTCAGTGCTCTCATACAAGATAGAGTCGATGGTACCGCCAAATCGATAGCGGTCACCAACTTTTGATGCCGCCGCCGCAACCGGCGCGACATACCGCTCAGGCGCAGGCAATAAATGGGCCACTGGATCGGTAATAAGGTCGACCGCGCCGCCGATGGTGTCGCGTTTGGTCGACGGGCCGAGCAACGGCAGCTCGACATAGTGACCCTCGGCAAAACCCCAGACATGCAGTGTCTGACCGAAATCGGCGTCACGCGCATGCAGACCCCAGGCGCTCGCGGGATCAAGCACGCCGCCGAGACCAAGGGTGGTGTTGATCAGCAGCCTGGTAAGATTATTGGCCGCGCCGTCAATATCGGCCTGCAGCAGGTTGTTCAGTATCGAACTGGGCAGGCCGAGATTACCGGCAAAATTTCCGACCCCATGCTGCACCGGAACCGGCAGAATATTGCCGTATCCTTGCGAAGTCGGGCGCAGGATTACCTTGTCCACGGATCTGTTGAAATCGTGAATTGCGCGGTTATGCGCCTCGTACGGGTCATTGATACCTTGCGCAACTTCAGGCGCTGCACAGCCCGAAAACAGTCCAACGACAAACATGGCCCGGGCCAGGCTACTGCCAAGAAGTTTTCTGATCATAATGACACGCGTTCAAAACCACATAAATCTGTCTATCATCTTTCACGTAGTGGAAGCCGAGTGGATTCACATATAGTATCTTTTTATCAGACATTTGCTGTGACCATTAGGTGACAGGATTCTAAGAGCGGAGGATTGGGCAATCAACCCGGGCACGCTGAGAAAACCGGACATTGAGGCCGGCAAAGAGGAACTGCGCGCGGCCAGGCGGTCAGGTCGTGGTCTGTTCTGGGCGGTGGCGATCTTCAGCTTTTTCGTAAATCTCCTGATGCTGACCGGTCCGATTTTCATGTTACAGGTCTATGACCGGGTACTGGGCAGCCGATCTCAGGAAACCCTGCTGGCGCTATTCGTACTGATGGCATTCCTGTTTTTGATGATGGGGTTGCTGGATTTCGTCCGCGGGAGACTGCTGGCGCGCATCGGCGCGCGGTTTCAATCCTTGCTGGATCAGCGGGTTTTTGCTGCCGTGATCAAGCGTGCTAGCGTGGTGTCGGGCGACAAGAACGCCGCCAATTCGCTGCGCGACCTGGAGGCAGTTCAGAGGCTCTATGCCTCGCCCGTGTTCGCGGCATTGTTCGATATCCCCTGGACCCCGGTATTCCTGGTCGGGATCACCGTCTTTCATCCCTGGCTAGGCATTCTGGCAGTGGTCGGCGGTGGTGCGCTGATTGTTTTGACGATCTTAAATCAGATGATGACGCGTGGGCCCGTAATCGGTGCCGGCATGGCAGCCGCGCACTCGGACGCCATATCCGAAGAAATCCGGACCGAGGCGGAAATGGTCCGCGGTCTGGGCATGCAAAGTGCCGCGTATCAACGGTGGAATACGGCACGATCCAAGGCACTGACAGCAGGCGTTCAGGCCAGCGACCGGACGGGCGGATTCACCACGCTCAGCAAAACCTTCCGTCTGTTTTTGCAATCGGCGATGCTGGGCCTGGGTGCGTATCTGGTCTTGACCGCCGGGCTGACCCCGGGCGCGATGATCGCGGCATCCATCCTGCTCGGCCGGGCGCTGGCCCCGCTTGATCTGGCGATTGGGCAGTGGGCGTCGATCCAGCGCGCGATGAAGGGCTGGGCGACACTTTCGGAGCTTTTGGCCACAGTGCCGGTGGAACCCGAGCGCATGCCGTTGCCGGTGCCAAAGGCGAAACTCAGCATTCAGCAATTAACTGTCGTTCCGCCGGGCGAGCAGGTCGCGAGCCTGCGGCTGGTCAGCTTTGAGGTGGTACCGGGCGAGGCGCTGGGTGTTATCGGGCCCAGCGGATCGGGCAAGACCACGCTGGCGCGCGCGCTGACGGGTGTCTGGCGCCCGGCGGGCGGAAAAATCCGACTGGATGGTGCCGCGCTAGACCAGTATGACCCGGACGCACTGGGCCAGCATATAGGATTTTTACCGCAGCGCGTGCAGTTGTTCGATGGCACCATTGCCGAAAACATTGCCCGGCTCAGCCTGCAGCCCGATGCCGGAAAAGTCATCGAAGCGGCGAAAAAGGCCGCCGCCCATGACATGATCCTGAAACTGCCGGACGGTTATGACACGCGGGTCTCGTCCGGTGGCGGGCGGCTGTCCGGCGGACAGGTGCAGCGCGTCGGGCTGGCCCGCGCGATGTATGGCGACCCGGTGCTGCTGGTGCTGGACGAGCCGAACTCGAACCTAGACAACGAGGGCAGCCAGGCCTTGAACACGGCGATCCGAGCGATGAAATCGCAGGGAAAATCAATCCTGATCATGGCGCACCGTCCGGCCGCGATCGAGGAATGCGAAAAACTGCTGGTGCTGGACCTGGGCGCCCGCCGCGCCTTCGGGCCCCGTGACGAGGTCATGAAAGAGGTTCTGTCCAATTACCGGGACATCCGCCGCAGCACCGGTCCGGGGGGCGTATCATGAGCACCGCGCCCCTGCCCTTTCCGGCCCGACGCTATCTGGCGCTCGGCGTCCTGGGCTTGCTGATTCTTGTCGGGGGTTTTGGCAGTTGGTCGGTGCTGGCGAATATTTCCGGCGCCATCATTGCCCGTGGCCAGATCGAGGTCGATCAGAACCGGCAGGTCGTTCAGCATCTCGACGGAGGCATCGTGTTGGACATCGCGGTTGACGAGGGCGATCTTGTCGCAACAGGTGATGTTCTGCTCCGGCTGGATCCGTCGGAACTGCAATCAAATCTTGCAATCATCGAAAGCCAACTGTTCGAGTTTATCGCGCGCCGAGCCAGGCTGGAGGCAGAGCGTGACGGGACCGACAGCATTATATTCGACGACCAACTCCTGCAACTCGCCAATGATCGGCCAGAGGTACGCGACCTCATCGACGGTCAGTCAAGACTGTTTGCGGCCCGAAATAACTCGCTTCAGAAGGAAACAGAACAACTGCAAAAACGACGCGACCAGATCGCAACCCAGATCGAGGGCATTGACGCGCAAAAAGCCTCGCTGGAAACACAGATTGATCTGATCCGCGAAGAACTGGCCGACCAGCAGACATTGTTGGACCGTGGCCTTGCCCAGGCCTCCCGCGTGCTGGCCCTGCAGCGCGAAGAGGCCAAGCTGAACGGGCGGCGCGGCGAGTTGATTGCGTCCGGTGCGCAGGCGCTGGAGCGCACGACCGAGATCGACATCGAGATACTGAAGCTGCAAACAAAATGGCGCGAAGACGCAATCACGCAGCTGCGAGACCTGCAGGTGAGGGAATTGGAACTGGCCGAACAGCGCCGCGCGCTGCTGGAACAGCTTGACCGTTTGGATATTCGCGCACCGGTTTCCGGCGTGGTCTACGGGATGCAGGTTTTTACCCCGCGTTCTGTCATTCGCGCCGCCGAACCGGTGCTTTACCTGATCCCGCAAGACCGCCCGCTGGTGATCGCAGCGCAGGTCGAGCCGATCCATATCGATCAGGTTTTTGTCGGGCAGGACGCCATCATTCGGTTTTCCGCCTTCGACAGCCGGACAACGCCCGAATTGACTGGCACGGTCGTTCAGGTCTCTGCCGACGCATTCGTAGATGAACGCACCCAGGGTTCGTATTACCGTGCCGAGATTCAGTTGGCCGAGGACGAGACTGCAAAACTGCCCGAAGGACTTGTGATGATCCCCGGCATGCCGGTCGAGGCTTTTATCCGCACCGACGACCGCACGCCTCTGGCCTATCTGGTCAAACCGCTTAGCGACTATTTCACCAAAGCGTTCCGCGATGGCTAGAACATCGGGGCCCGCCGATGTAGCGTCACGGCGACTCCGAATGCGCGAAGGATATTAAGATGAGCGGAACCATTGAAACCCGTCTTGCTGGACTTGGCGTGGTATTGCCAGATGCGCCTGCGCCGGCGGCCAATTACGTGCCCTATGTGCAGGTCGGCGATATCGTCTATGTGTCAGGTCAGATCAGCCAGAACGCCGACGGTCTGATCACCGGCAAACTAGGCGCGGATATGGACGTTGCGTCGGGTGCCGCGGCGGCGCGAACATGCGGAATAAGCCTTTTGGCGCAGGTCCGAGCCGCATGCGGCGGCGATCTGGACCGTTTGGTGCGGGTGATAAAACTGACCGGTTTCGTCAACTCCGCCGCCGATTTCCCCGATCAGCCCAAGGTCATTAACGGGGCCTCGGATTTTCTGGTGGAGGCGCTGGGCGAGGCGGGCCGTCATGCGCGTTCAGCCGTCGGTGCGTTGCTACCTTTGGGCGTCGCCGTGGAAATCGAAGGCATCTTCCAGATCAAATGACGCCGCTGCCACCGGAATTCCTGGCCCGGCCGCTGGCGCATCGGGGGTATCACGATGTCGCCGCCGGCAGACCCGAAAACTCATGCGCGGCGTTCGAGGCTGCGATCACGTCGGATTATGGTATCGAGCTTGATGTTCAGATGTCGTCCGACGGTCACGCGATCGTTTTTCACGACTATGATCTCGACCGCCTGACATCACAGACCGGACCGGTCCGCGCGCGCAACCGCGCGGAACTGGGCACAATCCCTCTGAACGGGGGCGAAGAAACCATTCCCGATCTGGCCAAGGTGTTGACTGTGGTCGCAGGTCGAACGCCCCTGCTGATCGAAATCAAAGATCAGGACGGTGCCATGGGGCCCGATGTCGGCCCGCTGGAACAGGCGGTTGCCGCCGCAGTGGACGGCTATCAGGGCCCGGTCGGTGTCATGTCGTTTAACCCGAATGGCGTCCGTGCCTTTGGCACCGCCGCGCCGGATGTCCCGCGCGGCCTGGTCTCTGCCGCGTTCAGCGCCGAAAGCTGGTCATCGCTGCCTGCGGCTGCTCTGGCCGATCTGCGCGACATGCCGCTCTACGACCAGATCGGCGCGACATTCATCAGCCATCAGGTGGACGATCTCGACCGTCCCCGGGTATCGGAACTGAAGGCAGGCGGCGCGACCGTCATCTGCTGGACCGTCCGTAGCGCCGGACAAGAAGCACAGGCGCGCCGGATCGCGCACAACATCACCTTCGAAGGCTACGCCGCGCGGTCCGCCGGGCCTTGACCCAAACCGCAAAGCAATCAGACTTGCCCCAATGACCGACCCCCGGATCGAGATAAGCATGACCGGCAGTCTGGACGAGATTGCGCAACAGGACTGGGACGCCTGCGCCTGCCCCGAGGCCGATGACGGCGGCCGCCCGGTTGACCCATTCACCACTTGGCGGTTCCTGCGCGCGCTGGAGGTGTCGGGGTCGGTCGGCCCCGGTACCGGCTGGTCGCCGCGCTACCTGACCGCCGCGCTGGATGGCCAGATCGTCGCCGTGGCACCTCTCTATGCCAAGAGCCACAGCCAGGGTGAGTATATGTTCGACCACAACTGGGCGCACGCCTACGAACAAGCGGGCGGTCAGTATTATCCCAAACTGCAGATCGCCGTTCCGTTCACACCGGCGACGGGCCGCCGGTTACTGACCCGGCCGGGGTTAGAGGACATGGGCCGGGCGGCACTGGTGCAGGGCGCGGTACAGCTTGCCTCGGACAACAACGTCTCGTCGCTGCACATCACCTTTTGCACCGAGGCCGAGGCAGAGGCCGGCGCAAGAATGGGATTGCTGCACCGGGTGTCGGATCAGTTTCACTGGCGCAATGACTGCTACCGGGATTTCGACGACTTTCTGGGCGCGCTTTCATCACGCAAACGCAAGAACATCCGAAAGGAACGCCAGGCCGCGCGCGGATTCGGCGGTGAAATCCACGAATTGACCGGTGACCAGATAAAATCGCATCACTGGGACGCCTTCTGGCGCTTTTATCAGGATACCGGTGCGCGCAAATGGGGCACGCCATACCTGACCCGCGAATTCTTCGACGAGGCACAGGCATCGCTGCGCGACGACATCCTGCTGGTGCTGGCCGAACGCGACGGGCGGATCATCGCGGGCGCGCTGAATTTCGTCGGGCGCGAGACTGTATTCGGCCGCTATTGGGGCTGCGTCGAGGATCACCCCTGCCTGCATTTTGAACTGTGCTATTACCGCGCCATCGATTATGCCATCCGGTCGGGTATGTCCGGTGTCGAGGCCGGTGCGCAGGGTCCGCATAAGCTGGCCCGCGGCTATCTTCCGACCGTTTGTCATTCATTGCACTGGATCGCCAATCCGGGCTTCCGCGATGCGGTGGAACAGTTTTTGCGGGCTGAACGCGAGGCGGTGGACCAAGAGGTCGAAGTGATGACCAGCTATGGCCCGTTCCGCAAATCTCCGAAGGAGGAAACATGACCGACGCCCTTAATGACGCTATGCGCGGCAAAGTGCTCGCGCCTCTGATTGAGTCCGGCTGGTCCATGACCGACGGCCGTGACGCAATCCACAAGACATTCGTGTTCAGGAACTTCGTCGAGGCGTTCGGCTGGATGACCCGGGCCGCGATCTGGGCAGAGAAGCTGAATCACCACCCTGAATGGTCGAATGTGTTCAAGACTGTTGACGTGACACTTACCAGCCACGACATCGGCGGGCTGAGCGAACGTGATGTCAAACTGGCCAAGAAAATGGACGCGTTGGCGGGGTAAGGCGCGTCGGTCCGCGATCCATATCAGGTGAGTTTCATAATCTCCGCAAGCATCGCCTCGCCGCTGGTCGATTCGCAAACCCCGCGCGCCTGCTCGATGCTCAATACCCGGATCACGCCATCCTCGGCAAATAGCGCATGACGCATGGTTCGGTCATAGAAACCCGCAGCCGGTGCGGTGAAGGCAAGCCCCATGGCCTTTGTATATTCAGCCGCCGGGTCGCCCAGCATGGAAATTCCGGCCTCGGCCGCGCCTGTAGCAATGCCCCAGGCGTGCATCACATGCGGGTCGTTGACGGCCACGCAGATAACTTCGTCGACGCCGGCATCCACCAGCGCCTGGTGCGTGCGAATAAAACTGGGAACATGGGCGGCGGTGCAGGTGCCGGTGAATGCGCCCGGCAGTCCGAAAATCACCACCTTGCGGGCCGACAGACAGTCGGCCAGCACCACCGGCTCCGGCCCGTCAATGCCGATCCGCAACAGCGCCGCATTCGGTACTCTGTCACCCGATTTGATCGTCACCGCATGCCCCTGCGCCGATTGCGTTTCCGTCGCGCAACGATATAGGTGGTCGGGCGGCACGAAGCCAGTGCGGGGGCAGAATAATGAGCGATATCGTTGTCATCGGTGCTGGTCAGGCCGGGGCCTCGATGGTCGCCAAGCTCCGCAGCCTGGGTCATACCGGCGGCATCACCCTGATCGGCGAAGAACCGGTGCCGCCCTATCAGCGCCCGCCGCTGTCGAAAAAATACCTGCTGGGCGAGATGGAGGTTGAGCGGCTCTACCTGCGCCCCGAAAGTTTCTATGTCGAGAATGACATCACGCTTCTGGTCTCGCACACCGCGGTGTCCATCGACCGTACTGACAGGAAGGTTGTCGCCGACGACCGGCAGATCCACTACGATCAACTGGCGCTGTGCACCGGTTCGGTCCCGCGCACATTACCCGAAGCCATCGGCGGCGCGTTGCAGGGCGTACACACGGTGCGCACTCTGGCCGACGTCGATGCCATGGCCCCGGTGTTTAGCGCCGACAAACGGGTGCTGATCGTCGGCGGCGGATATATCGGGCTGGAGGCCGCAGCGGTCGCAGCATTGAGTGGTATGCAGGTGACGCTGACCGAAATGGCCGAGCGCATTCTGCAACGGGTGGCGGCACCGGAAACCTCGGATTATTTCCGCGCCCTTCATACCGGCCACGGCGTCGATATCCGCGAGCACACCGGGCTAAGGCATCTGAAC
>CAZRLO010000109.1:0-693 GCA_964600965.1 uncultured Rhodobacter sp. | reverse complement strand
ACGGTGACACCCATGTCACCGGTGCGGTGCTGGCCGACGGAACCGAAATGCCATTCGATCTGGTGATCGTCGGCATCGGCATCACACCGGCAACGGAACTTGCAGCACTTGCCGGTCTCGACATCGAGAACGGCATCAGGACGGATGCGCAGGGCCGCACAAGCGACTCGGCAATCTGGGCTGCGGGTGACTGCGCCTCGCTGCCCTACAAGGGCCGGCGGATCAGGCTGGAAAGTGTGCAGAATGCGATAGACCAGGCAGAATGTGTGGCCGAAAACATGCTCGGCGCGGGCAAGGATTACCTGCCGCAGCCGTGGTTCTGGTCGGATCAGTATGAAAGCAAACTACAGATCGCCGGGCTGAATACAGGATACGACCGGATCGTCACCCGCGGCGGCGACGATGCAGTATCGTTCTGGTATTACGCAGAGGACACGCTGCTGGCAGTCGATGCGATGAACGATGCCCGCGCCTACATGATCGGCAAACGGCTGATCGAGGCCGGCCGGTCGCCGGACCCGGCAGTGATTGCGAACCCCGAGGCCGATCTGAAACCGCTGCTGAAACCTTGATGCGCATCATTGCCGGGGCAAAACGCGGGCTGCGCCTTGCCTCTGTTGGCAGGGGTGACGAGGGTAATCATCTGCGACCCACGTCGGACCGGGTGCGCGAAAACCTGTTCAACGTTTTGAC
>CAZRLO010000108.1:0-8684 GCA_964600965.1 uncultured Rhodobacter sp. | reverse complement strand
GGCTTCGGCAATTCTGGAGACGCGTGGCGAAGGGTCGGCCGATCACGAGACGTTTGCGCGCCGGCTGGCCTGGGGCAAGGCGGCCCAGAAATATCTCTGGTTTCTGCTATATTTCGCAATGCAGATCCAACGGCGACGCGGCAAGGCCCTTACCGAAGAAGAAACGCGGATTCTCTCGCTGAACCAGCAAAGTCTGAGCCTCGCCGAACCCTGCGACAGCACCGGGTTGCGTCCGGCGGTGCCGGATGGCGGCATTCTGCTGACCCAGGCCCATGCCGGGATCAACGCTGCGCTGTTCGGTCTGGGTAAGGGCACCGGTCTTGAACCGGTCCTGATCACCGGCAATGCCGAGACCCGGCTGTCGCCCGAGGGTCCGATGCAGCTGGGAACCCGCGGCGATTTTCAGGCCGGTTTCCTGAAACTGGTGAAGACCCTGCGCAAGACGCCCCGCCTGATCTGGATCTACCCCGACGGACCCCATGGCGAGCAGGGCGAATTCGACCTTATGGGCCGCAAGATACGGCTCGGGCTTGGCGCGGCAGTGCTGGCCTGGCACGGGCAGGCGGCGACCTTCTTTGCCGGCACATGCTGGCAGGGCACCCGCATCCAGCCCTATCTGCGCGCCGGCCCGGTGGCCGACCGGTCCGGATCGCGCGAGAAATTCGAGGCCGCGTTTCATGGCTTTTATCTGGACTGTCTGAAAGACATCCTGCTGGGCCCGCCCGAGGACATGGGCGGGATCGGCGGCTTCTGGCCCGCGCTGATCAGAGGACAAGATCAGGGCACCCAACACCCCGAACCGCACAGACAGACATCATGAAAACCGCATCGCAATTCACCGCCGGCCTGCCCCAGCTCGACATCTTTACCCTGTCGGAGGACTGGGCGCTGGCCACCGGGCTGGAGAACCACTGGCGGCTGCTGGCCGGAAGCCTCGGCCTGAAACCGTCGGAATGGATCGACACAGGCGGCGACCGGATGTACGGGGCGGTGATCTCGCTGACCACCCGCTTTGATCTCGGCGACGTCATCGGCGAGGACGACGCGTTCAGCGCCGAGACCGAGTTTTTGTCGATCCGCAAGCCGCACGCGCTGTCGCGCACCCGGTTCGTGGTGGATGGCAAATCCAAGGCCGAGGTCGGGCTCTTGACCAGTTTCATCAAACGCACGAGCCGGGGCTCGAACAAGAAGTTCTCCAAGGTGCGCGATCTGTGGACCGCTGACGATTTCAACGGCGAGGCAATCGACGACCTGCTCGACCGGCATCACCGGATGAAGGACACCCCCGACGCCGGCGCGGTGGCGATGCAATACGAGGTCAACCGGATTCAGGATTTCAACGTGGCCGATTTCCTGTATTTCAAGAATTACGTGCGCCTCGCCAAGGCCGCCGAATGGCGCCAGAACCGGGGGCATGCAACCCGGCTGAACGCCGCCCGCGAATGTTTTTTCTACGGCAATGTCGAGGACGGGCAGATGATGTCGTCGAAAGTGCATCGGCGCGGCGACGCGCTGCAGACCACGCACCTGAGCGATGACGGGCGGCGCATCTTTTTGTCGCTGGCAACCGCGCCGCAGGTGGCAATCCCCGAGCGTTAGCGCCCGGCGGCGGGGTCTCAGAACCGGGGCTGGTCGGGTTTTTCCACAAAGACGGCCTCCAGCCCGGCCGCCGCGGTCACCGCCGGCCAGAGCCGCTCGATCAGGTGAAAGACCGTGCCGTCATTGGCGATCGGCTCGTTCGGCCAGGGATAGTCCGGCCCAAAAACCGCGTTCATCGCGTCAACCACCCCGCGCCGGACCCAGAACATGTTGCCGATCGGAAACAGCAGCGGGTTGCGCGGCAGCGGGCCGGGCAGCCGCGGCTCGACGCTGCCCAGCAGCCGTCGTGACCCGGCCCAGCCGCTGATATAGGGATCGAACGCGCTGACCAGGCCGGTGCCGTCGCGGGCGATCTCGTCCAGCGCGGCAGAGAGGTTCTGCTCGTCCCCCAGCAGGATGGTCATCAGAAAGGCGCGCCAGACATCGCCGGCGCTGGACGAGCCGATCGACTTTTTCTGATGGATATGGGCCCAAATCTCGCCGCCGCGGCCCGCGCCATCCGCCTGGAACAGCCGCATGAAGGGCAGGATATCGCGGCCCTGGTTGGGGACCCGCAGTACCTGAGCCGGCAGATCCCGGGCGGCAAATATCTCGCCGATCTGCCGGACCTTCTTGGCGGTGTCGGTGGTCACCACGATGCGGCGGGCCAGGCGGTAGGCGGCATAGCGCTGAAGATCTTCGGCCAGTTCGTCGGCATAATAGGCATGCACATGGATCGAGAATTCGGGCCGCGTGCCGGTTTCGCCATCGGGGTCCCGGGGCGCATAGCCGGTGACGCGCATGTTGCGGTGCAGCCAGCTGTCGGACTGGGCAAGTGCCGCCTCGGCCTCGGTGCGCGACCGCCAGATAAACCGCCGCTTGCGGGTCCAGATCCGCTCGCGTTCGCGCTGGCGGGCGGGCGCATCGTCCGGCGCCGGCGAGAAGATCACCGAGACGTCATAGTCGCCGCCGCCAAGGGCGAAATAGCGCTGCCGGTCCAGCCTGTCGTTAAGCGCGGTGCTGATCTCGGCAAAGGCGTCCACCTTGTCGGGTTTCTTGCCGGGTCCGCGTCCCGGCACCTTCAGCGGCTGCGCGCGGATCGCCTGACGCACCGCGTCTAGATCGCCGAACGCGACGCTGGTCAGCTCGGGCCGCTCGGTATAGATCGCATCGTCGAAGCCTGAGGCATTCCTGAACATCACCACGTTGCAGCCGAACCTGGTGGCGTCGAACACCACGTTGGGCAGCGGGTCCAGGCGCGAGGACAGAAACATGATGTCGGCGGCGCGCATCAGGTCGTGGTAATAATCCCCGGCAGGCAGAAAATAGAGATTGCCCGCAGGGTCGCCGGCACCGGCCTCGGTCATGTGCTTGTCCAGCCAGACCCCGAAAAAGACATCCTCGTGGTTGAGCCCGTCGCCGATCCAGATGAACACCGTGTCGGGATCGCTTTGCCGGCACATCTGGGCGGTCAGCACGAACAGGTCGGTGCCCTTGCGCCATTGCGCATGGCCGGCGCCGAAGACCAGGCGCGGCCGACATTTCCGACATGCAGCGTT
This sequence comes from uncultured Rhodobacter sp., assembly GCA_964600965.1. Classification (GTDB taxonomy): domain Bacteria; phylum Pseudomonadota; class Alphaproteobacteria; order Rhodobacterales; family Rhodobacteraceae; genus UBA5972. The sequence continues at coordinate 5,547 of CAZRLO010000108.1, read as the reverse complement.
GCCTGCGGCACCACGATCGAATCCTCGTCGCGGTCGAACTCCATGTCTTCGTGCAGCAGGGTCCATGACTGGCGTACCGGGTTCGACGAATAGACCAGAAGATCGGAATACAGCACCGCGCAGATCGCCTTGTAGGCGGGGCGGGTATATTCGGTATATTCGTGCAGATAGGTCGCGAACGGGATGTCCCGCGCAACCAGGAACGGGATAAAGGGAAAGGTCTCGACCGAGTTCAGGATCGCGAAATCGATCCGCGCGGCCATGTCGGGCAGCACCAGGTCGAACTCTTCGTTCAGCCTGTCGGAGACGAAAACCCAGGCCCCCGCACGGCGAAACTTTTCCAGCAGTGGCCCGCCGAGCAGACTGACCACAATCACGTTATGGCTCTCGGCGGCGCTTTGCACCATGTCGAGACCGACGATCGGCGCGCCGCTGCGGGACAGCTCGTGAACCGCGATCACGCAGAGCGGTTTTTCGGCATCGTAGCGGACATCGCCCCGGTAGAAATTCTGCCGCACCGTGCGCAGGGTCCGGCGCCTTTCGCCGATGCCGAACTGGATATAATGTTCGAACGGCGCGATGCCGGCGGCGACGATGTCGGGATAAAGCCTGCAATAGTGCTCGGCGCTGAAATCAGAGATCCGGGCATCAAAACCCTCGCCCAGCATGATCACCTCGAATGCCAGCTGATGCGCGCCGGTCTGGCCCTCGATGACCGCCCGGCGCAGCTCGGGTTCGGTGATCAGACCCTGAAGCCGGCGGTCGAGGGCCGGCAGGTGTTCGCGCAGCTTGCCGTAGCGGTTGGCAAACCGGCCCTCGCCGCGGCCATAGGCCCGGAAATGCGCCAGGGCGTCGATCCCGGCCTCGGACAGCTCGGTATATTCCGTGTGATAGAAAGCATCGTCGAACAGATAGCTCGGGCGCGCTTCCAGCAGGTCCGGCCTGTCGGCAAGCAGGTCTTTCCAGTAGCGTTGCAGATCAAGGCTCATCTCTGCACCAGGTGTTCTTTCAGCAGCGCAAGGCTGTCGGCGGCATAGGGCTCCTCAAGCTCCGCCTGCATGTTGGCAAAGAACGTCAGCAAAAGCGGATTGCCCATGATCCCGGAACCCAGCAGCAGCCGGTCCAGCGCGCCGGTATCGGGGTTCAGGCCATATTCGATCACCAGCGGGTCTGCGGCGGCGGCCGCGCCGGACCCCTCGAACACCACCCGGTCAGGATCACCGGCGGCAAACAGCAGCGGCCCGTCGGGCAGGGCCGCGCGCCGTGACACCTGCCCGGTCACCGCGCGCAGCAGGACCAGCCCGCTGGGAGGCCCGGGAAGAAAATCGAACACCAAAAAGCGCTCTTCGGCGCGGCTGATATCGCCCGCGCCCAGCCCATGGCCCGGCAGCAGGCACAGGCAGGCGGGCCCGGGCCATGCGGCAAAATCCGGGCCGGGATCGAAAAGCCCGGTTTTTTCAGTGGTGAGTATTAGCACGGACCTGATCCACCAGTCGTTTGAGCCCTTCGGCAAACGGTATCTGCGGCTGCCAGTCAAGCCGCGCCCGGGCCAGATCGGTGCACAGCACATTCGAACGCACATCATGTTCGACCGAGACATGTTCGCAATCAAGGCTGCGGTCCAGAAGCCCGCCGAGCATCCCGATCAGGTCGTTGATGGCCACGCCCTCGCCGGATCCGATGTTCAGCACCAGCCGCCGTTCGGGCAGGGGCGTGCGCACCGAGGCCGCAACCGCGGCACAGACATCGTCCATGTGGATATAGTCGCGCTCGGCAGAACCGTCACCGAAAACCCTGAACCTTGTGCCCTCCAGGAACGCCTGCAGCAGGATCGGGATCACCCCCTGCACGGTCTTGGGCACCAGCGAACCGAACGGGTTGGAGATGCGCAGGATCACCAGTTCGAACCCGAAGCGGTCGGACATGTGGGTCAGGATGTTTTCCAGGCACTGTTTTTGCAGCCCGTAATAACTTTTGGGGTTGGTGGGATGGGTCTCGCGGATCGGCAGCTCGGAGACGTCGCCATAGATCGTGCCGCCCGAGGAGGGATAGATCAGCCGGCCGCGCCAGCCGTGCGCCAGCATGGTTTCCAGCATCTCGACATGCGGCAGGATGTGGTCCCGGGACAAGGTCGAGAAGCTGTTGAAATCGGCGCGCGGGTTCGACAGTCCGGCGCAATGGATCACCGTGGCGTCGCGATCGCCGGGCAGCAGCCATTCCGCATCGAAAAGCGATACATGCTGCGCGAAGGCAAACCCGGTTTTGGGTACCAGCGGCAGCGGGCTGCGCGCCACCGCCCGGACCCGGCAATCAGGCTGGGTGGCGAAATGGCAGCCCAGTTCGTAACCAAGCACGCCGGAACTGCCGGTTATATAGATCTTGCCCATCGCGGTCATCTGAAACTCCGCACCCTTTTAAAAAATGAAACCGGCCGGCCATATCTGTCAAATCTGATACCCTTGTCCTCCCAGCCTGCCGAGAGTTAGAGCAAGCCTGCAACCTTGTCGATTGTAATCGCGGGAAAAGTCACCTCAGAGGCGGGCGGCGGCGGCTTGGCGCTCAGGATTCGAGAATTTCCCGATGATGCCGGTATAGCAGCAGAAAACCGAAGGCCGACAGCAGCGCCGCCACCATGAACACGAAGGGGACCGAGACATAATCGGCCTGGTAGGTGGTGAAAAAACCGCGCCGCATCATCCCGGTGACATGCACCAGCGGGTTGTACCACAGGATATCCTGGGCGACCGGTGGCATGTTCTCGTAAAGAAAGATCACGCCGGACACCAGGACCAGCGGGCGGGTGACGATTTTCCATATCTGCCCCCAGACCGGAAAAACCGCCATCAGATAGCAGTTCATCGTGCCGATGCCGACCCCCAGTGCCACCGCCATCAGCAGGCTGACAAAGATCGGGCCGGTGCTGATGATCGTATTCAGGTCGAAGGTGATCTCGACCCCGGCGATCACCAGAACAAACACGACAAGCTGGGTCAGGGTGGTCAGCGCCAGGCGGGCCAGGATCGCATCGGTATATTTCACCGCCGGATAGGCCAGCAATTGCCGTGAGAACCTCAGCGAACCGGCGATTTTCCCGGCCAGGTCGATATAAAGCGAGAACGGCAGATAACCGGCGGCGAAATAGAGCGGAAAGTTGCTGCCGATCGGCGGCGAGCGGAATCCGGCGGCGAACACGATCGACAAGACCGCGATGGCGCCGACCGGTTCCAGCACTGCCCAGACATAACCGCCGGGCGAGCGGCCATAGGTGGTCGACATCTCGCGCAGGATCAATGCAATGATGGTGCGCGACGAGCGAAACCGGCGCGGACTCATCGCGCTCTGTTGGGCATGTGACATCGGCAACTCTCTGGCTATCAACGGAAATCACCGGTAAGGATATGCAGCAATCAGGTATGATAATCAATTTCCCCGGCCGGGAACAGAAATGACCCAGGAACCTCCCCCCCCGAAACACGGGCCCGTATCCTTCGGGCGCAACCGGACGCGGGATCAGACCCCGGCGGACGCGGAAAAGTCCGGCCCGGCGCGGCGGGACAGTCCCGAACCGGGCCCCGGCGGCAAGGTTTCGGCGAATGCCGGCAACCGGCCCGCCAAACCGCGCGGGGACGGCGCTCAGCCGCCCGCGCCGCAGATCGCGATCCGGCCGATCGCGCCGCAGGCCCGGGTGAAAAAACGCCACCGCTGGCTGATTTTGAGCCTGATGCTTGTGGTGGTGGTGCCGGTCGGCCTGGCCACAGCCTATCTCTATCTGCGCGCGGCGGACCAATATGCCTCGACCGTGGGCTTTTCGGTGCGCACCGAAGAGGTCGGCTCGGCGGTGGAAATCCTTGGCGGGATCACCGATCTGGGCCAGTCGTCGGGGTCCGACACCGATATCCTTTATGAATATATCCAGAGCCAGGAACTGGTGACCCGGATCGATGCCACGCTGGATCTGCGCAAGATCTATTCGCGCCCCGACGACGACCCGGTCTTCGCCTTCGATCCCACCGGCTCGATCGAGGATTTGGTCACCTATTGGGGCCGGATGGTGAAGATCTATTACGACGGCGGCACCGGGCTCATTGAACTGCGCGTGCTGGCCTTCAGGCCCGAAGAAGCCACCGCCATCGCCGGGGCGATCTTCCTTGAATCCAGCCGCACCATCAACGAGCTCAGCGCCATCGCCCGCGAGGATGCCACGCGTTATGCCGTCGAGGATCTCGACAGCGCCGTCGAGCGGCTGAAACAGGCGCGCGAGGCGCTCACCCAGTTCCGCTCGCGCACCCAGATCGTCGACCCCGAGGCCGATATCCAGGTGCAGATGGGGCTGTTGAACACGCTGAACCAGCAATTGGCCGAGGCGCTGATCGAGTCCGACCTGCTGAACTCTACCTTACGCGCGGGCGATCCGCGCATCGCCACCGCCGGGCGCCGGATCACCGTGATCGAGGCCCGCATCGCCGACGAGCGCCGCAAGTTCGGCGTTGGCGGGCAGGGGCCGGGGGGCGAGGATTACGCCACCGTCGTGGCCGAGTTCGAGCGGCTGTCGGTGGACCGCGAATTTGCCGAACAGGCCTATATCGCAGCGCTGGCCAATTACGACACCGCCCGCGCCGAAGCGCAGCGCAAGAGCCGTTATCTGGCCGCTTACGTCAAGCCGACCCGGGCCGAGACCTCGCAATATCCCCAGCGCGAGGTGCTGATCGGGCTGACCGCTTTGTTCCTGTTTCTTGGCTGGGCCATCGCCATGCTGGTCTATTACAGCGTCCGGGACCGGCGCTGAACGCCATGGTCCGGCTGGAAAACCTGACCAAGGTGTTTTACGAGCGCGGCAGGCACAAACTGGTTGTCGACAATATCTGCGCCACCTTCCCGACCGGGACCGCGGTCGGGCTTCTGGGGCGCAACGGGGCCGGCAAGTCCACCCTGCTGCGGATGATCGCCGGTACGATAGAACCAAGTTCGGGCCAGATCGTCTCGGATGGCACGATCTCCTGGCCGGTGGGGTTCGCAGGCTCCTCCCATCCCGATCTTACCGGCCTGCAGAACGTGCGCTTCATCGCCCGGGTTTATGGTATCGACACCGATACGCTGGTCGAATTCGTCGAGGATTTCGCCGAGCTCGGCGGGCATTTCCACCTGCCGGTCCGGACCTATTCCAGCGGCATGCGGGCGCGGCTTGCCTTCGGGCTGTCGATGGGGATCGATTTCGAGACCTACCTGGTGGACGAGGTCACCTCTGTCGGCGACGCCTCCTTCCGCGCCAAGAGCGAGGCGGTGTTCCAGCAGCGGATGCGCCAGTCCGGGGCAATTCTGGTCAGCCATGGCATGGGCATGCTGCGGCGCAACTGCCAGGCCGGCGCGGTGCTGGAAAACGGGCATCTAAGCTATTTCGACGACATCGAAGAGGCCATTGCCGCCCATGAGGAAAATATCGGCGCGGCGGGGCTGGACGAGGATTGAGTTCTCTGCCCCCGCGTCAGATCAAAAAATCCGCCGCGGTCAGGGTCAGCAGCCCCGTCAGCTCGATCTCGAAATCGGCCA
>CAZRLO010000107.1:0-8720 GCA_964600965.1 uncultured Rhodobacter sp. | reverse complement strand
GATTTCTTCCATCGCGGCGGCGGTTTCCTGTAGCGAGGCCGCCTGGTTTTCCGCGCGTGCCGACAATTCGGTGGCCCCGGTATCTATCCGCGATGCCGCCGCGCGGACCGAAGCGGTGGCGGTGGCGATCTGGCCGACGATCGCGCTGATCTGGTCGGCCATACCATTCGCATCCTCCTTCAGCTTCAGGAAACTGCCCTGATAATCGCCGGTCATGCGGCTGGTCAGATCCCCCCTGGCCAGATGGGCCATGATATCCACGGTATCGCTCACGCCGCGATCGACCTTGGCGACCAGTTGGTTCATGTTGCTTGTCAGGCCGCGCATGAAATCCGCCTTGCCGGTTTCATCCAGCCGCCGCGAGAAATCTCCGCTGCTGGCCGCGGCGACGAGCTCGGCCATGTCGCGTTCGAAAGCGACCTGCTGGGTCAGGTCGCTCCATTCCACGACCGTACCCAACCGCTCGCCGCGCGGGTCCAGAACCGGACCGGCCACAAGATCGATCGTGTGATCGCCGAGGGTCATCCGCATCCTGCTTCGTTCCACGATTCTGCTCAGACCCTCGCCGGCCCACGCGTCGATATTGTGCATTTCGTCAAACCGGACGCTCGACATCGTCGCCCTGGTAAAACCGTCCGGTGCAACAGCCGCGGAGCCCGACAGAGCTTCGCCCAGCGTCGCAAACAACCCCTGCATCGCCTGATTGGCAAAAACGACTTCACCCGCCGGATCCACCATCACCACTGCGGCCGACGTGTTTTCCAACGCCGACTGGCTGCGCGCCGCCTGAATGCCAAGGACGCGGTTGCGTTCCAGCGTGCGCGCCACGTCGCCCAGTTCGTTGCGGTCCGCCAGACAGGGTATTTCCGTTTCCAATTCGCCGTTTGCCAGATCTTTCATCGCCCGCGTGATCCGGGCCAGCGGCCCGATGACGGACCGCACGACCATCCACGTCAACCCCAACGCCATGAGCATCGAAACGACGATCTGAATGACCGAGAACCGTGCGGCGAACCGCGCCACATCCGCCGCTGCGTCGGTTTCAACCACGCCTTCCTGCGAGACGATGATCGCATCGTTGGATCGCGCCAGCCCAAGATCGACCTTGGTCATGGCGATCACGGCCGCGTTCACCGCATTTTGCCGCGCATCAGCGCTTTTCTGCCGCAGACTTTCCGCGATCGAGATCAGAATATCGTCCACGATCCGCATGCTGGTTCGCGCCTGCGCCGACAGGCTGTTACCCTGCACACGGTTCTGATCGATATAGGCATCGACCGCCCGGATCGACAGGTCATAGACCAGCGCGACATGATGGTCGATCGTCGCGATCTGATCCGGGGCCGCGATGATCTCAAGTTCACTCAGCAGTCCGGCAAGTTCATCGCGGGCATTTTCGGCCTTGGTTTCGGACTGGTTGAGCCAGCTAACCTCAAGATCGGTCAACCAGTATTTCATCTCGCCAAAGGCCCGCAACGCTTGATTGGCAGCCGCCAGCTCGCCGAGCGTTGTGACATCTTCCTGCAAGGTCAGGTTTCCCGCCCGGAGGGTTTCCCCGATCTCGGCCAGCGCGACGCCGCCAACGCTCAGCGTGTCGCTGATGTCCGACAGGATGTTCACGCTGGTCTCCAGCGCGGCCTTTTCGACGACAAGCCTGCTGCGAAGAAACAGGTTAGACGCCATCATCAGCAGCAAAAGCAAGCCCGACAGCAACAACAAACGGCTTCGAATTGAAAGGTTTGTCATCCGATTTCCCGTGAGAATTGCCCGCAGCCCCGCATTGGACTTGTGCGAATTGCTTGCCGCGTCCCGGTCATCAGTTGAAAATCACGACCGAAATCGCGCCGCCAAGTTCGCCCAGCACGCCGCCTTCCTTTTGCCCGCCGGTGATGTCGGTCTCGCCCGCCGGTCCGCCGTGGCAGGCCAGACAGGATTCCGTGTAATATTCCGGCAGGATCAGACGAAAGGCCCGCCGGTCGTCGAAAGTCGTGTTTTCGACATGGTGGCGGCCGACCGCGCGGTCCGGGGCCCTGAAAAGGGTTTCGATCACTTCGTTTTCCCACCGATCGGGTCGGTTGGCGCGATTGCGGACATAGTTTCTGGGCGCCGTCAGTTTCAACAGCGCCCGGTCGCCGGAATTGGCGGTGAATTCGTGCGCAACCAGCCGGGCAAAGACCGCCGGCAGAAATCCCTTCAGTCCGACCCCCTTTTCGTTGATCGTGGCCTGCGCTTCGGTCATGACGGTGCGGATCGCCTGCAATTCCGCCGCCAGCAACCGCCCCTTGCGCGACAGCGGATCAATGGCGTCGATCGAAGTTCCGACGGCCCGGGCGAAATTCTCCTTTGCGACCCGGATCACCACCTCGGGGCCGAGACCCTTGTCGCCTATTTCAGCATCGTTGATATTGTCCTGCTGTTCCGAGATCACCGCACGGGCCGCGCGCAGCAATGTTGCAAGGCTTAGCGCGATATCTTCGTTGTCGGACGCCGCACCGGTCGCCGCGCGGGTATCCGCGAAAGACGCGGTCGCAAGTGCCGTGATCAACGCGAACAGCGTAACGTGAAAACTGCGGATTGCCGGCATCGCGTTCATCTGATCCGCGTCCCTATCGCGCAAGGTCCGCAGGACGGCAACCGTGATGCATGCGTGCAAATTCGCGCGATCGGGGGCCGGAACGCACCGGTGGGCATTGCTGCTGGGGTCACTTTTCACCTGCCGTCAATCGGAATTGTCTTTGGGCAGGCTAGTGCGGCAAGCTTTAATATTCCCTCAACGGCGCAAAAGCATTCCGACCGGGGCCGTGGATCGCGCTGGTCCCGGCCGGATTCGCGACGCGGAAACCCCGAAAGGCCCTAGTCCGCCCGCCCGCGCAGGAATATCTGGACATCTGCGACATTGGTGCCGGTGGCCCCGGTCATCAGCAAGTCGCCAGATACCGCAAGGGCCGCATGGCTGTCATTGTTGGCCAAAAGTGTAGCGGGATCAACGCCATGCGCCCGCATGCGCCGGACCGTCTGCCCGTCGACCAGACCGCCCGCCGCATCCGTCGGGCCGTCGCGGCCATCGGTGCCACCGCTCAAGAACACCCAGTCGCCGGGGATGCCGTCCGCCCCCAACGCCACGCGCAGCGCCAGTTCCTGATTGCGCCCACCGCGCCCATCGCCGCGCAGCGTCACCGTGGTTTCGCCGCCGAATATCAGCGCGACCGGTCGATCGGTCGGCGCATTGCGCATGGCGCTCAGAACCTCGCCGGCGGCGTCGGCCACGTCACCCACCAGCCGGTCGCTGACGATGGTCGCGTCCCGACCGCCAGCCGCCGCCAGTGCGCTTTCAAGGCTCTGCCGGTTCGAGCCGATCAGCGTGTTCGTGATCGTGTTTTCCGGTGGTGTAACGCCCGGATCAGACGCCAGCAGATGTTTGCGCACGTCTTGGGGCAAGTCGTTGAAAATGCCCCGATTATTGAGGGTTTCAACCGCCTGTCCCCGCGTGCCGATCGGCCCCGCGCAAGGTCCGCTGGCAATCGCGCGGAGATCATCGCCGATCACGTCCGACAGGATAAAGGCGTCGACCCGTGCCGGTGCCGCCAGCGCCGCCAGTTTTCCGCCCTTCAGGGTGGAAAGCTGCTGGCGCACCAGATTGGTCTCGGTGATGTCCAGACCGGCGGCCAGCATGATCCGGTTGACCGCGGCCTTGTCCGCCAGCGTCAGCCCCGGCGCGGGCGCACATAACAGCGCCGATCCACCGCCGGAAATCATGGCAATCACGTGGTCTTGTGCCCGTGCCGACGTCGCCAGTTTCGCGACCGTCAGGCCGGCCAGGGCGCTTTGATCGTCGGGGACCGGATGGCCCGCCGCGATCACGCGGCAACTGGAAACCGGGCGCGCATTTTCCGTGTTCGTGACCACCAGTGCCACCTGTTCGGCGGCATCCGGCAGCAGACGCCGGGCGGTTTCCATCATCGCAACCGCCGCCTTGCCGATCGCCAGCAGGATATACCGGCCGCGGGTTGAAATATCCGGTAACTCGCTGGATTTTAGATGCTTTTCAAGCGCCAGTGCCGGGTCCGCCGCCGCAACCGACGCCTGAAACAGCGCGGTTGCGGCCAGCCTGTTTTCGCCCGTGACGCTGCCCGGCAAGCGCTTACCCGCCCGCGATCTGTCTGGCTTTTTCCACCAGCACTTCGGCCTGACGGATCGATGCGTAATCGATCAGGCGCCCGTCCAGTGATACGGCCCCCTTGCCCGCGGCCTCGGCGGCGGCCATGGCTTCCAGAATGCGGTTGGCGCGGGTAATCTCGGCCTCGGACGGGCTCATCACCTCGTTGGCCAGCGCGATCTGGCTGGGGTGGATGGCCCATTTGCCCTCGCAGCCCAGCACGGCGGCACGATACGCCGCGGCCTTATAGCCGTCGGGGTCCGAGAAATCGCCAAACGGGCCGTCGATGGGGCGCAGACCATTGGCCCGTGCCGCCACCACCATCCGGGCAATCGCGTAATGCCACATGTCGCCCCAGTGAACTTCGCGCGAACCGTCCGCCAGCGGGTCGGTCAGGACCGCGTAATTCTCGTTCACGCCGCCGATCACGGTCGTGCGCGCGCGCATGCTGGCGGCATAATCCGCGACGCCGAAATGCAGGCTTTCGTTCCGGTTGGACGCACCGGCGATTTCGGTCACGTTCTGCATGCCCAGGGCGGTCTCGATGATATGCTCGAACCCGATGCGCTTCTTGTACCCCTTGGCGTCCTCGATCTGGGTCACCATCATGTCCACCGCATAGACATCCGCCGCCGTGCCAACCTTGGGGATCATGATCAGGTCCAGCCGTTCACCGGCCTGTTCCACGACGTCGACGACATCGCGATACATGTAATGCGTGTCCAGACCGTTGATGCGGATCGACATGGTCTTGTTGCCCCAGTCGATTTCGTTCAGCGCCTTGATGATGTTCTTGCGCGCACCGGCTTTTTCGTCCGGAGCAACTGCGTCTTCCATGTCCAGAAAGATCACATCGACGTCAGATTGTGCCGCCTTTTCAAACATTTGCGGTTGCGATCCCGGCACGGCCAGTTCGCTGCGGTTCAGACGTGCGGGGGCCTGTTCGATGGGGTGAAAGCTCATTGGAATTGTCCCTGATTTTTCGGTTTCCGTTAGGGACAGTATTCCAAATAGGTCCGATCGGATTCTGTCAAGAATTATCTTTGACCGATCGCGGTTTGGGTCGATTTGGGTGCGTCATCGGCATGAACCGACGCTTCCGAATGCCGGGGCCCGCCGGTTTTCCGGCATGGCGCCGGCCGCAGATTTCCAAATTCAACCTTAAATGCCAAAGGCTTACGCTGAAATCCGGTGGTCTAGCCGGCTAGACGACCGGTTGACTGGTCGGTTGGCCGTTTGGACCACCGGTCGACTGGTTGGCTGGTCGGCTGGCCCGCCGCCCTTCGTCACTTTCCGCGCGACAATATCCAACGAGGCCTGGCCTTTCGCGGATCGGTCAGCGGCATTTTGGCACAGGTCCGTCGGATCACGCGCCCTCTGGGCCGGGCCGCCGGTCCAGATCCAGCCGGGCCGAATAGTAAAAGGCAATCGCCTGTGCGCGGTTCCGGACATCGAGCTTCTGGTAAAGATTCGACAGGTGAAACTTGACCGTGTTGACCGACAGCGAAAACTCGCGCGCCAGTTCCTTGTTCGTGCGCCCGTTGGCCAACGCCTCCAGCATTCCGCGTTCGCGTTTGGTCAGCCGGTTCACCGGGTCCGTCGCCAGCGAACGGATGTCCAGAAACGGGAACACCATCTTGCCGGCGGCGACCTCTTCGGCGGTGTTCAGCAGTTGCTCGGCCGAGCCGCTGCGGCTGCAAAATCCCGCCGCGCCCGCCGCCATCGCGCGACGAGCGACATCGCCGTGCGGATCGTCCGAATAGACCACCACGCGCGGCGCGCCGGGGTGGTCGCGCAGAACCTCCAGCAACCGCTGCCCGCCCAGCTTGGGCAGATTCCAGTCGATCACGCCCACATCGACCCCGATCCGCATCACGGTCGCCAGAAACCCTTCGGCGGTGGCCATCGTCGACACCAACGAAAATCGCCGGTCTCGCTGGAAATGCTCGGACATCGCGGTCAGCATCATCGGGCTGGAATCCGCCAGCACCGCCTGGACCTGTTTTGATGCCGACCGACCGATTGCCATGCGCTTTCCCACCAATCCCGATGTTGGTGGCCCCATTACCTGCCCATCCGGGTGGGAAAATCAACCGAATTCTGGTCTATCAGTAATAAAGTATGGGAATATACCCACCCAAAATAATACCCGAAAGCAGGAGTAACTTACGTTGCGTGATGCGAGATGTCGGGGTTTCCTGCCCGAAGTCGAATCGATTCACGCCGGGAAAGCGGATTTGCGTTTCCCGATCCACGCGAAGGCCCAGCACATGAGCGAACCCACCATCTTTCCGCCCCTCGTCATTCCCGACACGCTTGCCGCCGGTCCCGGGCCGGGCAATACCGATCCGCGGGTGCTCGATGCCTTTGCCCGCGCTGGTGTCGCCGACCACATGCAGGCCGATGTCGTTCGCGGCATGATCGAGTGCAAGCTGATGCTGCGCGATTTCTTCGGCACCACGAACGCTTACACCTACGGCGTGGCCGGCACCGGATTTTCCGGGCTGGACTGCATGTTCAACGCCGTTCAGGCGGGGGACACGATCGTTGCCTTCACCAACGGCACCTTCTCGGGCATCGACGGGCTGACCATTCGCATGAAGGCCGCAACGGCTCAGGAACTGGCGGCGAATTCGCTGAACCCCCAGGCTGCCAGCGTCACGATCATCGACGTTCCGCACGGCACTTCGGTCACCGGCGAAATGGTCGATGCCGCCCTCGCCGAACACAAACCCACCTGGGCGTTCATGGCCCATTGGGAAACCGGGTCGGGCCGCATCAACGACGTTCGGGGTTTCAATGATGCCTGCGAACGTCACGGTGCGATGGGGCTGGTCGATGCGGTATCCTCGTTGGGGATCGAGGATTTCGCGGCCGACGATTATCCCGGCGTCGTCGCCTGGGCCTCGTGCCCGCAAAAGGGCGTTCTGTGCCTGCCGCTGACCTATGCGCCGGTCAGTTTCACCGATCGCTATATTGACCACGTTCGCGCCAATGGCTGTCGTTCCTATGTCAACCACCCGATCCTTGCGGCGCGGCACTGGGGCGTTGTCGACGGCGAAGATGTGGCGCCCGGCTATCACCAGACCCATTCCGGATATGCCGTTGCCGCCTTCCACGAGGCGATCCGCCTTTCGCTGGAACACACCATCGCGCAAAAGGCCCGCGATTACGCCTTTCACGAAACTGCCCTGCGCGGTGCCGTCGCCGCCATGGGTTGCGAGGTCACGTCGAACATGACCAGCCTTGTCGTACTGAACCTGCCGGGCCGGCTGGCGGGGCGCGAAAAGGAACTGGTGCAGGGTTGCCGCGAACGTGGTTTCGCCATCTGGCCGACGCTCAGCGAGCCGGTGCAGGTCAGGATCGGAATTCTGAACCAACTGACCCAAGAAAAGATCACCGAGATCGTCACCCTCTTCGGCGAGGCGATGAACATGATGCAGGCAGGGGTCGACATGCAACCGATCCTCGACCAGCTCGCCACCTATTACAGTTCCGCGAACGCGGCCGAATGATCCGGTAACAAGGAAAACCACCCATGGATATTCACGAATATCAGGCCAAGGAAATCCTGCGCGATTTCGGCGTCGCCGTGCCCGAGGGCGGATTGGCCTACAGCCCGGAACAGGCCGCCTATCGCGCCCGTGAACTGGGCGGTGAAAAGTGGATCGTCAAGGCGCAGGTTCACGCCGGTGGGCGGGGCAAGGCCGGTGGCGTGAAACTTTGCGACAGCGACAGCGAAATTCAGGACGCCGCCGCCGACATGCTGGGCCGCAAACTGGTCACGCACCAGACCGGGCCAGAGGGCAAAGGCGTCTACCGTCTTTACGTCGAACGCGCCGTGCCGATTGCGCGCGAAATTTACCTCGGCTTCGTGCTCGACCGCTCAACCCAGCGTGTGATGATCGTCGCCTCGGGCGAGGGCGGCATGGAGATCGAGGATATTTCCGCCGAAAGCCCCGACAGCATCGTGCGTGCGGTCGTCGAACCGGCCATCGGACTGCTGGGCTTTCAGGCCCGTGAAATCGCATTCAAGCTGGGCATCGAACCGGCGCTCACCGCCCAGATGGTGCGCACGCTGAAAGGCTGTTATCGCGCATTTCGCGATCTTGACGCGACCATGGTCGAGGTCAATCCGCTGGTCATCACCGGTGATGCCAAGATCGTCGCACTCGACGCCAAGATGACGTTTGACGACAATTCGATGTTCCGCCACCCGAACATCTCGGAACTGCGCGACAAATCCCAGGAAGACCCCCGCGAAAGCCACGCGCAGGATCGGGGCCTGTCCTATGTCGGGCTCGATGGCAATATCGGCTGCATCGTCAACGGCGCCGGCCTTGCGATGGCGACGATGGACACGATTAAGCTGGCGGGTGGCGAGCCTGCCAACTTCCTTGATATCGGCGGCGGCGCCACGCCCGAACGGGTGGCCAAGGCGTTCCGTCTGGTGAAATCGGATGCCAATGTGCAGGCGATCTTGGTCAACATCTTCGCAGGCATCAACCGTTGTGACTGGGTTGCCGAAGGTGTGGTGCAGGTGCTGCGCGACGAACCGGTCGAT
>CAZRLO010000106.1:0-8743 GCA_964600965.1 uncultured Rhodobacter sp. | reverse complement strand
CCGCGAAATCCCCCATATCCAGCATCGCGTGATCCGGCAGGTCGTAAAGACCCTGCACCACCCGTTCCGACGTCGCACCGGTGCACCCGGCGACATGGGTCTGACCGGTGGCCCGCGCCACATCGATGCCCCTGTGGATCGACGCGATCCACGCGGCACAGGAAAACGGGCGCACGATGCCGGTGGTGCCCAGAATTGAGATGCCCCCCATGATGCCAAGTCGCGGATTCCAGGTCTTTTGAGCGATCTCTTCGCCACCGGGCACGGAAACCGTTAGCAGAACGTGGGGGGTGTGCCGGTATCTGGCCGCCCTCTCGCGCACCATTTCGGCCATCATTTCACGGGGCACCGGATTGATCGCCGGATCGCCCACAGGCACCGGCAACCCCGGCCTGGTCACCATTCCGACACCCGCCCCGGCGGCAAAGCGAATGCCGGACGTGGCATTTTCCGCCCGCACGCGGATCAACGCACCATGGGTCACATCAGGATCGTCGCCCGCGTCCTTGACGATCCCGGCCTCTGCCCAGTCCGGCCCGCGATCCTGAAATGCCAGGGCGAACACCGGCTTTTCGCCGCGCGGAAGCGTCAGGGTGACTTCGCCCGGAAATCCGTCCCCCCAAAGCGCGTCGAGCGCGGCACCGGTCGCAGCGGCGGCACAGGCGCCGGTGGTCCAGCCGCGTCGCAGTTCCGGTTTTGCCCCTCTGGTCATCGCACCGGACTATAGGGCCGCACCCGGCCCGAGCCAATCGGAATTCACCGCGAAAATCCCCGATTTCCCGCCCCTCGCCACAAGGTTGCGATTGCGCGCCTGCGGCCCGCAAGACCGGTGGAATTAGCTTTATATCACTGATTTTGCCCCCCCATGGGAGACCGGTAAACCCCACGCCTTCAGGCCGCATGGGAAAAGGTTGTGGCCGCGGGATTGAACGCGGCATCAGGGCAACGCCGCCACCGGGGCGACGTGAGCGCAGCGCGCGGCCCGGGATTTCACCCCGGACGGAGGATGCCGCTACCGCGGGACCGGAACGCCGCGTGTCCGGTGATCACGGCGGGCGGACCTATCCGGCCTTCAGCCGGCAAGGCATTCGCCTCGAAAATATCCCGCAATGGCCCAGCAAAGCGACCTATCCCTGAGGCCGCCGCCACCGGCTGATCCCCAAACAGCCCCTGCCGCAGACGCCAAAGAAACCGGGGTTGCCGAAGAATTTTGCGAGCGTGCGATTTCCCCGCCAACCAAGGGCTTTTCACGCGGCATCCGGGCTGCGATAAGCGGCAACAGCATTCAGGGGACCACAATTCGATGGCACAAGGAAACGGGCGTGGGCTGATCCTTGCCGCGCCGGCATCGGGCAGCGGCAAGACCACCCTGACGCTTGGCATCTTGCGCGCGCTCCGGCAGCAGGGCGTGGACGTGCGCAGTGCCAAATCCGGCCCGGATTATATCGATCCCCGGTTTCACGCCGCCGCAAGCGGCGTTGCCTGCGTCAATCTCGATGCGTGGGCGATGACGCCCGCGCGCCTTGAGTCGCTTGTCCAGGGGCCGGGCCACTTGCTGATCGAGGGCGCGATGGGCCTGTTTGATGGCGCGCCGCCCCATGGCAAGGGCGCAACTGCCGACCTTGCGCGCCACCTGAACCTGCCGGTGGTCCTGATCATCGACACGGCACGGCAATCACAGTCCGTCGCCGCCGTTGCCATGGGCTTTGCCCGGCACCGGCCCGATGTTCGGGTCGCGGCGATCATCCTCAATCAGACCGGATCGGACCGGCACGAAAAGATGCTGCGCGCGGCGCTGGCGCCGACGGGGTTGCCAGTCATCGGCGCGGTCCGTCGGCAGGCGGCGCTGGTCCATCCTTCGCGGCATCTGGGTCTGGTCCAAGCCGAAGAGCGCCCCGACCTCGAGCCGTTTCTGGACCGCTGCGCGGCCATCGCAGCCGACGGGATCGATCTGGCGGCGTTGCTGGCGCTGGCGGCCCCTCTTGCGGCGCGAAAGATGGCCCCCCCCCTGCCCCCGCCCGCGCAGAAAATTGCGGTTGCACGCGATACGGCGTTTGCCTTTGCCTATCCGCATCTTCTGCAAGACTGGCGCAAAATGGGTGCCGAAATCAGCCTGTTTTCACCGCTCGCCGATCAGGCGCCACCAGCCGGGGATCTGGTGTTTCTGCCGGGCGGCTATCCCGAACTGCACGCGGGCCGGTTGGCCGGCAACCATCGGTTCCTTGACGGATTGCGCTCAGCCGCCGTCAGGGGCCGGGTCTATGGCGAATGCGGCGGTTACATGGTGCTGGGCGATGGGCTGACGGATGCGAACGGCACATCGCACCGCATGGCGGGGCTGCTGCGGCTGCATTCCAGCTTTGCGCGGCGCGAACTGCATCTGGGATATCGGCATCTGCGCCCACGCGGCGGTGTGTGGGAAACGCCGCTTTCGGGCCACGAATTCCACTATGCCACGACCGAACACGCCCAAGGGAACCCGCTTTTCGATGCCGCCAATGCCGAGGGCGATGCATTGCCGCCGATGGGGCTGATTTCGGGAAACGTGTCCGGCTCGTTTGCCCATGTGATCGACCGAGGAGAATGGCCCTTGGCAGCACCCCGGCACAGCGATAACACGGTCTGATGTCCACCAACGTCAAATCCGGGTCACAGGCCGTCCGCAACGTCGTGGTTCTGGTCATGGCGCAGGCGACGATCGGGGCGCAATTGCCGATGATCTTCGTGCTAGGCGGGCTGGCCGGACAAACGCTTGCCAGCAACATCTGCTGGGCAACGCTGCCGATTTCGATGATCGTGTTCGGCTCGATGACCACCGCTCCGTGGATGAGCCAGGTGATGCAGCGCTGGGGGCGGCGCGCCGGGTTCTTTGTCGGCGCAACGGGCGGGGCGGCGGGCGCGATGATCGGCGCATGGGCCCTGGCGACGTCTTCGTTTCCGCTGTTTCTGGTCGGTTCATATTTCACCGGCATCTATATGTCGGCGCACGGGTTTTACCGGTTTGCCGCCGTTGACACCGCCCGGCCGGAATTCCGGCCCAAGGCCATGTCTTATGTGATGGCGGGCGGGCTGGCGGCGGCGATTGTCGGTCCGCAGCTCACCAAAATCACTTCGGATGCGATGGCGGTGCCGTTTCTGGGAACCTATCTCTGCATCATCGCGATCAACGTCGTCGGCTCGATTCTGTTCCTGTTTCTCGATATTCCGGTGCCGGAAAAACCCTCGGCGGACGCGCCGCCCGGGCGCAGCCGGATCGAGATGCTGCGCAATCCGCGCATCGCGGTGGCGATCATTACGGCGATGGTTTCCTATGCGTTGATGAACCTGATGATGACGTCGACTCCGCTGGCCGTGGTCGGTTGCGGCTATACCCAGGATCGTGCCGCCGACGTGGTTTCGGCGCATGTGCTGGCAATGTTCATACCGTCCTTCTTTACCGGCCATCTGGTCGCACGGTTCGGCTGCGAAAAGATCATTGCCATCGGGCTGGTGATTTTGACCGCCGCGGGCGTTGTCGGTCTGGCGGGCATTCATATCGGCAACTTTTTCGGGGCACTGGTCCTGCTGGGGGTCGGGTGGAATTTCGGCTTCATCGGCGCGTCAACAATGCTGGCCGCCAGCCACACGCCCGAGGAACGCGGGCGCATTCAGGGCATCAACGACATGATCGTTTTCGGGTTCGTCACGGTCGCGTCCATCGCCTCGGGCGGGCTGATGAATTGCTCGGGCGCCGACGTCGTGGCGGGCTGGCACGCGGTCAACCTTGCGATGGTGCCGTTCCTGTTGCTGGCCGCCGGGGCGTTGGTCTGGCTGATGCGCCAACGGCAAGCGGCGATCTAGCTGCAAGGCCTCAATGGGTTGTGCAAATCCGTCCCTGACCGGCCGATGGGAGGCTTCCGACGAGGCCGGCAAGACCCGCGACAACAGACATTACGCCATATCCGGTTTTTCCATTCAGTATCGTGATGGGGCCAATCCCGAAACGCAGTTTCACCAAGACGATGCGCGGCATTGCACAAGAAATAGAAGCTTTGCAGGAACCCGCGACGTTGCCGGATATCATTGCGCCGCGCCCGCGAATACGCTTCGGGGCCGCCTTGTGGCGGCCCCGTGCAGATTGCCTTCGCAGTTTCCTGAAGGGCCGGGGGGGGTTAGCCCGCAGAAACCCGCGTCAGGCGGTCTGTGCCTGATCCTTGCTCAAGAGCGAGTAGGTGAATCCAAGGGCCGCGCCAAAAATGATGTGCAGCATCAGCGGCATGGCAGCGCCCATCATTCCGAAATTCAGCCCGAATAATCCGGCACCGGCCATCGGCATGACCACAACCATCATCATCAACCATGCAATGATGCCCAGAACGATGCCGCGCACCGTCTGCGACGAACCGGGGATCGCGCTGTTGGCAACGGCGAATATGCCGCCCCAGACGATCGTGCCGATCATGAAATGCGCAATCCAGCCGATGGCCAGCGGCATGCCCATCATCGCGCTGAGCATCATGATGACATTCATTTCGGGCATGATGCCCATGGACGATTTCATCATGAATACGACGGCAAGAATGGCGGAACCAATGAATCCACCGATAAATCCGTTTTTGACGTTCATTGAGATTTCTCCTTTTTCGCGCCACGCTCTGGCGCTTGTTTCGGCGACGGATTCGCGCTTTGCCTTGCAAAAGCCGCCATCAGTTCAGAAGAAACCTGCATTTCCGCACCCGGTTGTGCGTCGTTCCGGATCAGGCTGCGCGTCTTTCGGACCTGATCCATGAACGCCGTGCAATTGCGGCACATCAGCAGATGCAGACCGATTTTGGCACGCGACAGCAGCGATTGGTTGCCGTCCACGTAATCGTGCGCCTGTTCGCAGACTTCGCGGCATGTTTGCATGGGTTTCTCCGGTTTTTCGGGTCAAAAATCTCTGGCCCTTGGTATAGGGACTTGGCGGCAGGCATTTCGTTACAGGATTATTTCAATTTCTTTCGGCGTCCGCCAATTCGGCATCCAGTGTGCGGCGGATTTTTTCACGGGCCCGATGCAGGTGCACCCGGACATTGCCCGCACTCAGGCCCAGCAGATCACCGCAGGCTTCGGCGCTCAGGTTTTCGCGCTCCAACAGGGCCAGAATGGCTTGCTGCGTTGCCGGCAAAGTGAGGATCGCGCCCTGCACGATTTGCCAGATTTCGCGGCCCGCCAACACCCGTTCCGGCGTCAGATCGTCCCACAATTGCGGCGGCAGAGCCCAGTCGCCGCCATCGGAGAAATGGCCCTCGGGAAAGGTCGGTCCGTCGATCGAGGTCTCCTCTTTCCGGCGCTTGCCCTCTTGGCGGGCGCGGGTGCGCGCCTTGTTGGCAAGGATGCGCAATATCCAGTGGCGCAGGGGCGCGTCGCCCCGAAAGGTCGCGAGCTTGTCGAATACCGCCAGCCACGCCTCCTGGGTCAAATCCTCGGCCAGGGCCGGATTACCTGTGATGGCCACGGCAAGCCGTACCATGACCGGATTGAGCGAGGCATAGACCCCGGCCAACGCCGCCTGATCGCCGCGCAACATGCGCTGATGTAAGTTCCTGTCCTGCATCCCCGCCCCCGCCCGCAATGGTAAGCCGCGACGCTGGGGGGTGCAAACGGGGAATGCCATGGTTCGGTGTGTGTCGTGCGGGCGCGGTGTGAATGCCAGGCCGACGTCGAGGCCGGTAATGCGGTGGCGTCGCAACCTGAGCAGGCGCACCCAAAGGCGGTTGCGTGACCGTTGGTCCGAGGTGAGGTCGGCAAATCAACAGGCCGGGTGACACAAAACACCCGGTCCGTCGAGAAGCCGCGCAGGCGGAACGATGAACATTTTCGGCGACCCTCTGACCGGTCGACAATTGGTGCCCGATCGCAGGAATAACAAGGAAAATTCGGTTTGGGGGGTCGAGGAAAATTGGATATTATCGTTGAATAGCAACATGTTGTATTGGATTTTGTTGCGTGACTAAAATATTTTAGTCATTTTCGGCCAGGCAGCCTTTCCCATCGGTTGCTGGTCCCAATCAGGCCCGCAAGAGTCGATTTTCGAAACCCTGACCGTGCCGTTGGTAAATCGTCACCGGTTTCGGTCATTGTTGACGAAATTTTCGCACCATCCGCCAATGCCCGGGCACCGGATTTGAACCATCCCGTTTCTTGGAGGCATCGTTCGATCGCTCGCGATTGGGCACTGACGGCTTCACAAATTTTGTGTTGAAACCCCGTCATGAAGGCTTTGGGTTCGTGCGTTCATGTGAGTCTGCGCCTGCGAGCGGAATTCCGACACAGCCGCGCTATCCCAAATGGAAGCGCTTGAAAAAAATGTCGCGGCCGTTCGGGACACGTATCGCCATTCTTTCGCCAATGTTGACCATCTGAAATCATCATCACCGCACAATGGCGGGTGGCATCTAGAACACAAAAGCCAGGGCGGCAGCGGTATGTGGTGCGCTGGCAACCGGGATGTCGGGCCCGTGGAATCGGTCGTCGAACGAAAATCGCGGTCGGGACCGCCATTCCCTCAAATCCACAAACCGATCACCAGATAACTTGCGATGCCGTAAAGTGCCACCAAACTCAGGCTCATGAATATTCCGCGCACGTCGTCCCTGCCACTGAGATAAGCGTAGGTATAGCCCAATCGCGCCACGGCAAAACCAATGATCCAGACCTGCGCCGCCGCTGGTGTCGGCGACGTAAAACCGAGAACAAGGGCGAAAAAGACAAAGTGGACCGTATTCTCGGTGACATTGCGATGGGCGTTGTGCCGTCGTGCAAGCTCGCGCCACCCTTTTTTGGTAATCTCTTCTTCAAGCGTTCCGGCCGCATCCCACTCTTCGGGAGTTGTTCGGATATCGTGCTTGAGGCGAGTCAGTTCGGTGCTCGTCATCAGCCATGTATGGTTGATCACCAGAAAAACGCCTGCAACGACCCATGCAAAATGGATCTCGTGCGAAGGCAACGAAATGACAGCCGGATTAATCCCAAAGGCGAACCAGTTCAGCGCCGCGCCAACAAGAAACATCGCCAGCGGGTAAGCGATGATGATCGCCGAGAATTTCCGTTTGCGTCTTTCTTGGTCTGTCATGACAAGATTACCGTGATCCGACTTGCATCTCAAAACGGTCGCATCGCAGGCATTCCCGGTCAAGAAAAGTCTGTTGACCGGCGCACATGAACGCCGGTTGAGCCGAGGTCGTCACTCTGGACTACCGAACGAAAAAGGGGCCACCTACCGGCAGCCCCCTTGTTGTCTCAAGCGATCCCGGATCAAGTCCGGGACGACACCGCGAAGGGTATCACATCATGCCGCCCATGCCGCCCATGTCGGGCATCGCCGGTGCGGCAGCGCCCTTGGGTTCGGGTTTGTCGGCAACCATCGCTTCGGTGGTGATCAACAGACCGGCAATCGAGGCCGCATCTTCAAGCGCCGTACGCACGACCTTGGCCGGGTCGATGACACCGAAATCAAAGAGGTTACCGTATTCCTCGGTCTGGGCGTTGAAGCCGAAGTTGGAATCGTCGCTCTCGCGAACCTTGCCAGCCACAACTGCACCGTCGACACCGGCGTTTTCCGCGATCTGACGCAGCGGTGCCTCCAGCGCCTTGCGCACGATGGTGATCCCGGCCTGCTGATCGGCGTTTTCGCCTTTCAGATCGGCCAGTTTCTTGGCGCCCTGAACCAGCGCCACGCCGCCGCCGACGACAACACCTTCCTGCACGGCCGCACGGGTCGCGTTCAACGCATCGTCAACACGGTCCTTGCGCTCTTTCACTTCGATCTCGGTGGAACCACCAACGCGGATCACCGCAACACCGCCCGCGAGTTTCGCCAGACGTTCCTGAAGTTTTTCCTTGTCGTAATCAGACGTCGTTTCCTCGATCTGCGCACGGATCTGGGCGACGCGCGCTTCGATCTCGGCTTTTTCGCCTGCGCCATCGATGACGGTGGTTTCGTCCTTTGTGATCGCGATCTTCTTGGCGGTGCCCAGCATTTCGATGCCGACATTTTCCAGCTTCATGCCCAGGTCTTCGGAAATCACCTGACCGCCGGTCAGAATGGCAAGGTCCTGCAACATCGCCTTGCGACGATCGCCAAAGCCCGGTGCCTTGACGGCGGCGATTTTCAGACCGCCGCGCAGTTTGTTCACCACGAGGGTCGCCAGCGCTTCGCCTTCAACGTCCTCGGCCACGATCACCAGCGGTTTGCCCGATTGGATCACGGTTTCCAGAAGCGGCACCATCGGCTGAAGCGACGAGAGTTTTTTCTCGTGCAACAGGATCAGCGCGTCTTCGAGTTCAGTCGTCATCTTGTCGGGATTGGTGACAAAATAGGGCGACAGGTAACCCCGGTCGAACTGCATGCCTTCGACGACATCGGTCTCGGTTTCGAGGCCCTTGTTTTCCTCGACCGTGATCACGCCTTCGTTGCCGACTTTCTGCATTGCATCGGCAATCTGGCTGCCGATCGCGGCTTCGCCATTGGCCGAGATCGTGCCGACCTGCGCGACTTCGTCGCTGTCCTTGACTTCGCGCGCCATGCCCTTGATCTGCGCGACGACTTTGCCGACGGCAAGATCAACGCCGCGTTTCAGGTCCATCGGGTTCATGCCTGCGGCAACCGATTTCAGACCTTCGCGCACGATGGCCTGCGCCAGAACCGTTGCGGTGGTAGTGCCGTCACCGGCTTCGTCATTGGTGCGGCTGGCGACTTCTTTCACCATCTGCGCGCCCATGT
>CAZRLO010000105.1:0-8943 GCA_964600965.1 uncultured Rhodobacter sp. | reverse complement strand
AGGTGCCGATCCGTCCGCCGGGCGAAAACTCGATCCCGTCGATCGGCCATTTCAGGCCCCGGCTGGTGCCGCGCGCCGGGCCCATCGGAAACAACGAAAAACGGGTGCCGGTGGGCAGGGACACGCGAAACCGGCGCGGGCACATGAACAGCACATCCGCGCCCGCCAGAACCAGAACCGGGCGTTCGGCGTGCCCTGCCAGCGCATTCAGCGACGCAAGAAAATGATCGTTCCGCGTCCCGGCAACCCCCAGCGCGATGACAAAGGGGGTGGTCACGGAATAGAGACATTTCTCAAAATCGGTACTGTCCTGTTCAGTGATTTGATGCACGGAATCCGGCGGAAATCGCGCCAGAACACCGGGTGAAATCGAATCCATATCGCCGATGATCGCGGTCGGTATCAACCCGTTTTTCAGCGCCGTTCCGGCCCCGCCATCTGCTGCAACCAGACAGGGCGCCAGTGCCAGCGCCGCCCCGATTTGACCTTTGGTCGCTTTTCCGGCACCAAGAATGGTGATTCCGGTGCGTGCATGAACAATGGTTTTTTTCATCGCCTATTGATGCGAAAACCGTGAACAAAGATCAAATTATTGTTGTGTTTTAGGCAAATGAAACCGTGAAATGATTTGTCGCCACGCGCCGGACCATGGTATTTTTCCGCGAGGTCGGGGGAGAAAGTGACGCGTAGATGGTAACCTCGAGCAAAGTCCTGACCGTAACCTATGGGACATTTTCCTGTACGCTCGAAGGGTTCGACGACCCCTTCACCACGCTCCAGAAAGTCGCGGAATATTTTCGCAAACTGGCGGCGCGCGACCGGTATTTTGGCGGCCTGCCCCAGATACCCGACACCGACACCCTGATCGACATCGCCGAACAAAACTCTGCCAGCGAGGTGGATGCCGAAATCGCCGAGGATGGCATCATCCTGCGCCAGACCGACCGGGACGTGGCCGAAGCCGAGGTCACGGCCCCGGCCGAACCGGAACCCGAAGCCCCGGAAGCCGAGGCGGCGGTACCCGAAACGGCCCAGACGACGGAAGCAACCGAAGACGCGTCGGACGACGATGCGCCCGCAATTGACGTGTTCAACGGCGCGTTCAAGGACACGTTCTTTGAAACGCCCGAATCCGATACCGATCCGGCGCCGGAATCCGATGTTGCTGAAGCCGAAGTCGCTGAAACCGAGGCCGCCCCACGCGATACCGCCGAATCCGAGCCCGCCGCGCCGGATGCGGAAGCGGATGCGCCGGAACCGGCCACCGAGTCCCCCGAAATGCCGGGGGCGGTACCGGCAGAGGTATCCGCCGAACCATCGCCCCTGCGATTTTTCCGATCCTCCAGCGCGCCGGGAACAGCCGAAGCCGCGGCAGAGGAAACCGTGGCCGAATCTGCCCCGGTGGAACTTGCGGACACGCCCGACAAGGACGGCGAATTCGAAGAAACCCTTGCGGCCATTCGTCAAAACGTCGCCCTTGCCGGCACGCAATCAGCACCCCCGGCCGAGCCGACATCAGAACCGGTTGCAGAAGCCGACGCCGGGGTTGAGACCGCGTCCGAACCGGTTGCAGAAGCAGAGACAGCGGATGAAGCCCCTGCCGAGCCTCTGATCCTGTCCGCCGAATTGCCGGATACCACGGAACCCGAGGACGCCGCCGAAACGCAAGCCGCAGCAGAGGACGAGACCACAGCGGACGAGACCACAGAAGAAGCGCCGGAAATTTCCGATCCACCTGTTTTGTCCTCGCTCAGCGATGAGGAAGAGGCCGAACTGGCCCGCGATCTGGAAGCCGTCGCCCGCGAAGGTGAATCCGACGCGTCGGAATCCCGGCGCCGGGAACGCCGCGTACGCGCCGAGGCCTTGCACCAGCCCGACGATCTGGCCCGCGAAGAGGCCGCGCTCGACCGTTTGCTGGAAACCACGCAATCCAAAATGAACAAGCCCGAACAGGCGCGCCGTCTCAACGCGCTGGATCAACTCAAGGCCGCCGTCGCCGCGACCGAGGCCGACCAGCAGATGCAGGCATCGGGCGCACCTGAAACCGACGAAGCCGAACCGGAAACCGCCGACCTTGCAGCCTATCGCGACGATCTGCGCCGGGCCACGAACAACGCCCGCCTTGGTGGGCTGACCGGTGCCAATGCCCGCCCGCGTGCAGCACAATCGCCGCTGATCCTGGTATCGGAACAACGGATCGACGACGCCGCCGACGACGAGCATGGCGACCATTCCCCGGAATCGCCGCGCGAAGTCGCGCAAACCGACGGCAACCTTGCGCTGAAACCGGCCGAGGATGACGGCGACGGCGATTCCGGTGAAATTCAGGGAATTCCGGCAGACGCGTTTTCCGAATCGACCAGTTTTGCGGATTTCGCCGAAAGGATTGGCGCCTTCGATCTGCCGGACCTGTTGGAGGCGGCTGCGGCCTATACCTCGATCGTCGAAGGGAAATCCCGCTTTTCCCGCGCCCAGGTCATGTCGAAAATCGCCCGGCTCGACGCCAATGCGGCCTTTTCGAAAGAGGCCGGACTGCGCGCGTTCGGTCGCCTGCTGCGCGAGGGCAAAATCCTGCGCGTGCAGGATGGGCAATTCGCGATTTCCAAAGCCTCGCGTTTCTCCATCGCCTCGCGCTACGACGACTGAGCGGTTCGGCCGCGCAAAGGCATTTCCGGAAAATCGCCGCTACCGCGCGACGCGTGATCCCGTCTTCACCCCGCGCAACCGCCCGCTCGCACAGCCCTGCTGGGCGTGAACCGCACTTCTGTGACCACCAGAGCTGCCGGAACGCCGGGAATCACGGATCAGGCAAGTTGGGATTCCTTGATCAGGAAAGGGTCCAAGGTTTTCCCTGAGGCAGGTTTGCAGGGTCTCATGCGTGTCGGAGCGGCGATGACCTTTCTGCCCGAACCTCGCACGGGATCAAGCCCCCACCGCGTGCGGAAATGCCGGCGTGGCCGGTCAGGAAGTTTGCTCTAGCGGTGCAAGCGATGCTGACCGAAGACAGCCTGATCCGCAAAATGGTGCCTTCTGCGTGGTCTTGTGCGACACGGATTGCTTGCAAAACCATTGTCGTCGCCATTGCCGCCGAAATCCGGTCCCAAGCGCCCAATGCGAAAATATCGATCCGTGCTCGGCACCCTTGGCCGCGGGGTTCGCGCCATCAGGCCATCGCTGAGCCTTGGCCAACGCTGCCCGGCGCGTTTATCCGGCGCAAGGGCCCATCGGTCTGACGGCAAGATGGCGAATGCGCGCCCTGTGTCCGGCTCACCCGCGGACCCGATATTGCGCGCACGACGAACGGCCCGGATCAGCCCGGGCCGGGGTCAGACGGTTTCGATCAGCTAAGCTTGCCGCCGCGATGCGAGGTCTGCATGTGCGCCGCATAGGAATTGACCGCGCGGTTGCCGGGCTGGTTGCCTTCGAGAACCAGTTTTTCAAGAGAGCCGCTTTCCACCGAAATCGAGATCGTCTCGTCATACTTGGACAACCGCCACATGCTCAGTTCGCCGGTCACCGACGCGGGCGGATCCTCGGCAGATGGCTCGTAGGGTTCGGCCTCGCCCGCCACGACCATGATGCGGGGTTTGGCAAGACGATAGGTGTGCCCTTCGTACCCGTAGGCATAAATCAGGGCGACCGCCGGAATTTCAGCCACATCGCCGTCATCGGCAATGACTTTCGGTACGGCCTGAACAATGACTTCTTCGACAAAGTTGGATCGGACAACAATTCGGCCCGAGCACCGCTCTTCAAGTTCTTTGTTGCTTTTGACTTTCCGGGATGTTTTCGGCCCCATCTCGACGCCGATCAAAACGATGCCGGACGGGTCATAAGCGCCATTCCCGCCCTTGTCGCTGCCTTGTTTGTTGGAAGATTTCCTGCCAGGAGGTTTCTTGAAGTCCATCGCTTTTCCTTCTCTTTTAGATCCAAACAGCAGAACGTGAACGATCCTGCCCAAGGAGGTTGACGTCATTGGGGTTTAGAATTTCGCGCCACGCCAGGCATTCGACGACGGTCTCGGCAACATTGCCGTGGCCATGTTCCTGAAGGGCTTCGCACACGGCAAAGGCGGCATCGGGATAGGTCAGGCTTTCGCTGTCCAGCCGTCCCCAGGATTTTGCCAGACCCAGCGCCAGGATGTCGCGCGCGTCCGCCAGGGCCGCCTTGAGCTGAAAGTGCTTCAGATCGTACTCCGCCTCGAAAGCGCGGGCATAGGTCGCGCTCAGGTCCTCGTCAAAACCGCGGGCATCCGGGATCGAGCCATACGGCAAATCGACCAGCCCCCGATCAACCGATATGTCATGATAGGTTTGCAGCAAGGCATCAAAAAAGCCGCCGGTAAACGGGCGGGACCGGTCGTGGAATTCTTGGCCGACATCGGACATCTTGCGCGCATTGCCGGCAATGCGGATCTGGCGCTCGTCGGCCAGCTCGGCCACCCGGTTCAGTTCGTTCAGCGCCATCAGGTTACCCGATCCGCGGCGCAGAATGCGGTCCATCGCGGTGTCGAAATTCAGCATCCCCACCAAAGAGCACAAGTCCGAGACGCCCTCGTGATAGGCAAAAAGGTCCGGCCCCGGCGACAGGCCCGCCCGCGGCAGGCCGATCTCGGAAAACAGGATCGAATGGCCGATTTCATGGGCGATCACATCGAAATTCAACGCGAAATGGTCGCGCGCCCCGGCCGCTGTGGGTTCGAAGCCAAACTCCAGATAGCCATACCCCGATTGCGCGTTCTGCCATTCCAGAGACGGGATGATTTCCAGCCGCTCATAGGTATTCGCGAAATGCCATTTGATCCGGTGACCAAGATACCCTTCCCACACATCCAGTACCCGCGCGACGCAGCCAAAGGCATGGACGCCCAGAAATTCGTGGCTGCCTGGGTCGATATGGTCGAAATGACCATCTGGCGCGGGTTCGACCGGCGGTGCCTTCTGGCCGACAAACGGCGGCAGGTAAGGATTTTCATAAGGCTCTTTCCATGAAACCGGATCGACGACGTACATCCGCCAGTTTTGCGGTCCCGGCAGGATGGAACCCCGCGCATCGGAAATCCACACGAGTTCCGGCTTGTCGTATCCCGGGGTCACGGGGGATTGCGGATAGAGCAGAAAACGCGTGCCAGCCGAGGATTCGCTTACCGACGCAACCAATTGCTTACCACTCCCCCTCTGGCGGGTCGTGACCCGCCGACGCATTGTTAACCATACCACACCCGTCGTGTCTGTGAAGGTGTTACCGCAGCACCTGAAACGGTGCGTGTCGGGTGTTCAGGGCGAGGCGGATTGATCCGGGCTTGCGCCGCAACCTGAAGCCACCGGTTTTCAGCGGTCGCTGAATTCACAGGCTGTCGCTCAGTGAAAGCCCGCTGTCCTGCAAGTCATCCAGCCAGGCATGCACAATCGGAGGTGGTTCGCAAGCGGTCACATCGGGCCAGTTCGCCGCCAGATCATGGGCCGCGAAACGCCGCAAAAGC
Organism: uncultured Rhodobacter sp.; assembly: GCA_964600965.1. Taxonomy (GTDB): domain Bacteria; phylum Pseudomonadota; class Alphaproteobacteria; order Rhodobacterales; family Rhodobacteraceae; genus UBA5972. The sequence continues at coordinate 3,461 of CAZRLO010000105.1, read as the reverse complement.
GCGCGCGCGTCCCGGGCTTTCTGAGGCACGGCGGCAGGGCGGGCCAAGGGCGGAAGGCGACGTTCTGCAAACGGCAAAGCCGTGATCCGCTCAAGCGCCGCCGCTGCCGCCGCACGGGGCAAGAGGTGCTGCCGCGCAGCGCTGCGCAAGCTGCGTCGGATATCGACCAGCGCATCTGACAGCGCCTCTGCGCCAAGTTCCGGTGGGCTGTGGGTCACGGCCACCGCATCATCGGGCAAGAGGGCGAACCGCCGGTACCAACGATAGATCAGGCCAACCCCGATCATGCCGTGGTCCGATAACTCTGCCGCGCGCAGCGCCCCCATGCTGGCAGCTCCGAAAACCGGAATACCCCGCGACAACGCCCAGAGGATCTCGCGGTGGCGCACGGTCGGCGCATCCTTGAACACGCCGTCAATCAGGCCGATCGCGACCGGGCCTTGCGCGCAGGCCCGAAAAATGTCGCCCTGACCGGCGGGCGGGCGATATTCCGCGTTCAGGATCGACCGCGCCTCGCTTCGCGCGAGGGTGGGCCCCAGGAATATGATGCTGCGTTGCGGGTTCATTGCGACACCAGACGCAGCGGGTCGGCGACAAGCGCGGGCGCGACGATACGGACGATGGCAAGCGGCAACCCTTGATCCCATAGCAGCGGCATGACAAAAACCGGCCCCACCAGTGCCGCAAGTTCGCGCAAGGTCGGCGTCGCGCCACGAGGATCGCCCATCATGCAGGTCGCGGGACCGTGGCGCGCCCACTCTGCCGCGAGATCGTCGCCCCCGATGCCATGCGCATAGAACCGCTGGGTAATGTCTTCGCGCGCGCCGGAAATCGCGGCCAGTCGCGCCTGTAGCGCCTCGGCCAGAGCGGCGGCAATGGCGGCGGGCTGGTACGGGCGCGCGGCATAACCGGTCGCGGGCAAAGGCAACGCGCTGGCGCCGGGTGCCTCCATCACCGAAGCCTTGATCGCAAAGACACCGCCCTTGCATGGCAAGCTGTAGATCGCGGCTCGCAGTCCCGCCACCCCAACCCGGGCCAGCAGCGGGCTGCATTCGGGATCGTCGGACGAGACCGAAAGGCGCTGTGCCCTCCCCGTCGCATCCGCCCGCAGCCTTGCATCGGCCTCGACACATTCCAGCAGCCCATGCATCATCGCCGCGCCAAGCGTTGTCCCCGCGCCAAGTCCGATCGAGTGGCGCAGGATCGGGGCCGCCTCGGCCATCGAACCGCGGGCAAAATCCGTCGAAATCACGTCGCGCGGCAAGGCGACGCTTTGGGCGCACGAAAGATCGTATCCGGCGATGTATCGCGTCCCGGCATCTGGCCAGACGACCCCGTCCGCCAATCCCGGCGCCAGTCGCGACCAACGCGAAGCGTCGCCACCGGGCACCTTGTCCAGCCGCTCGATATTCTCTCCGGCGGCCATTTCCAGGCATTCCAGAACCGCCCCGACCGCCGCCGCCGGGAGCGTTGAACCCTTGCCCTGCGTCACAGCGTTAGAGCGCGCGCCGGGACGCACCACCTGGGCCACCGGAAAGCCGACCCGGTCAAGCCCGGTAATATCCGCGACCCGCGAGATTCCGAAATCGCGCAAACGCGGGCGCAAGCGCCGCCAATAGGCCGAGGCCGACAGGCTTTGCACCGGCGCGTCGTCAAGCGCGTCCGCGACGGCGTCGGGCGGCACCGGGTCATATTGCCAGGGCATCCATGACCTTTCTGCGGGCCTTGCAATCCGAGACGTGAGCGATCTTTTCCGCCATGACCGCCGCCTGATCGGAGGCAAGCGGCAGGCCCATATCCAGTCGGGACGCGACATTGCGCAGCGCCAGCATCTGGGCATTCTGTGCCTGCGCGATCTCAAAGCCTTCGTCCAGCGCTTCGGCGGCGACGGCGCCACGGCTCAGCACAGCCTTGCGGCGCAGAAGTTCCGGCAACCAAAAGGTCAGGCCGGTTTTCCGGGATTCAGCGATTTCCTCATCAAGAGGGCCAAGCGCCGCGTCCAAAGACCCGCTGCTGGCCGCCACGTCGGCAGCGATGTCAGCATAGAACGGCGTGTCCTCCAGAACACCGAAATCGCGCAGGGAGCTCAACCCCCGGTTTACGGTATCGATCTGGCCGGTATCGCCGCCACGGGCCGCCATCCATCCGCGAAATATCTGCCGTTTGGCCGTAATAGCGGGCACGGCATCGGCGTCGGACATGCTGGCCATCTTTTTCAGGATCCGATCGACGCCTTGCAGGTCGTCGTTGAAAAAGGCCACCTGCGTCGCGATATCCAGCCCGTGCAACTGGCTTGCCAGATGGGCGGTTTCGTCGGCCCACTGCTCGCATTCCGCGATGGCCGCCGCACTCAGATCGAGGCGCCCCGTCAGCCACCCGCTCAGCGCCCGTTCTCCCAGACCGCAAACCCGGGCATCATGGCCATAGAGATAGCGCGAATGCCGGCCCGTCACGGGATCATAAAGCGCCAGCCCCTCGGATATCGCGGTCAGACATTTGTCGTGAGCCCCGCCGTCGAACAACGTCGCCCAACCGCAATGCAGCGCCTGAAGGCGGGATTCCGCATCGGCCTCGGGGGCGACGTTGCGGATCATGACCTCGGATCGCCGCGTCTGTTCGATCAGGTCGCTGGCCGTAAACCACCAACCCCACAGGATCGGGAAAAACGGTGCCTTCTGGTCGGCCGGCAAGGTAAAATACAGCGTCTGTCCGCGCTCGTATAACGGGGCGGCGGCGCGGGGGCCTTCCAGCAGGGTGATCAGCGGTCCCAGCAAGGTGATGGTGCGCATTTGCACAAGGTCGCGCCCGGTGCCGGGGTCCAGTTGTTCGGACAGCGCCAGAACACGTTCCAACATGGCGCGCGGCGCATGCAACGCCGAACGTCGGATCGCGCCTTCGGCCACCTGCAGCAACAATTCGACCCCGCGATGGGTGCGATCGGCTGCCAGACAATGCTCGGCCAGCAGAATGTCGGGTATGGATGCGGCCAGCGACGAATCCGTCTCGGCCAGATCAACGACCCGGCCATGCAGCGCCCGTCGTGCGGATCGCAGCAGGCTGTCATAGGCGATATCGCGGATCAGCGCATGGCGAAAAGCATAGGAATGGCCGTCGGCGATGATGTCTTTCAGGCCATGACTGACCAGGCGCTGAAGGTCGGCGTCCAGTTCCTGCCTGCTCAGCGCCGAAGCGAGCCGCGACAACAGGTGGTACGGGTATTCGCGGCCCAGCACGCTGGAGATCTGTGCCGTCCTTTTGGCGACACCCGCGCTTTTCAAACGCGTGGACAGCAAATCGCTGAGGTTGCTGATGCTGGCACCCTGCATGTCCGACAATTGCCCGCCTGCGGCGAGGGTCTCTTCACTGAAGGCCGTCAACTCGATCAGAAACAGCGGATTGCCCGCGGCGCGTTCCACGAGCCAGTCGCGGGTTGCACCCGTCAGCGCCGTGCGCGCGGTCGC
>CAZRLO010000104.1:0-8987 GCA_964600965.1 uncultured Rhodobacter sp. | reverse complement strand
TCTAAAAATTTGTTAATAAACTTCCATACTCCTTTTAATTCATCCTCATTCTGAGCTGTTTTTGTTTCTAATACAGCAACTCTAACACTAAGATCAGATATTATCTCATCCTGAGACTTAATTATCTTAATCTTTTTATCTAATCTCGTATTTAAATCATTTAATTCATCCTCAATCCTATTTAATTCAGCTTGTAAGAATTGCTCTTTTAGGATCATTGTAGAGTTGCCAACCTTATTAGATTCCAACTTAATATCTTTCTCCTGGAGTGCAATAATATCCTCTGTATTGGATTGAATGGTGAAATATGCTCCAATGACAAGGAAACAAATCATACCAATATCACGAGCATTAGATTTTAAAAAATCATTCAAACTAACACCGCTTTTTTCGGTAATTGTTAAACTCTAATATGAATTTTAATTCAACAGATGCAAGTTTGGACCTACTCTCATTCCATTGAGGCTCATAATCTGAGTTGCCTCTAACACAAACATCAATAAACTGCTCTGCATTATTCTTATTATAATCTGTTACAATGATTCTATCTGCCTGTAATACATCTGTTTTTAATAAATTATGTACTGATGCTGGCAATCTTTTAGTATTTAGGCTAAACTCTTTCTCCTGTTGATCTGCAATCCATACTCTTTGCCTGTTTGTATACTCAACAAATTCACGCTCATAAGTAGCAGTTTCAAGGCCAAAAAAAGCAGGTATTCTCATTTGATTAAACCAATCTAAATCAGCAAAATCCTTTAATAGTTTAAAGTTATTTGGATCACCTACAATGCCGTTCTGTATGTAACTGATTCTAACAGTGCCATCAGCCCTATCAGGAGTATAAACATTTAAACACCACTCATTAGAATAGTTATTAATAGTAGTTGCAAAAATTGTCGTTTCCTCTGTTCTTATCCTGTATGATCCTGATGAAAAAGCAACTAATACTGATTGCCAATCTAACTTGTAACCTCTGTAATTCTTAAATACTGTACCATCAGCGTTTATAGATTGATAAAATCCAAAGGCATAATTAGTCCCGTATGTATCATCTGTAAGAGCAGCAACCTCACTCCATGCACCATTAACCCATTTATCTAATTTCATAGCAATAGCAGTAATATTCTGCTCCCTACAAACTAAATAAGATGAGGTATCGTTCTCGGCATCTACTGTACCACTCAATTGAGCTAATACAGGCAAAACAAAGCAGCAATCTACTACTGTTGATGATGGTAAATCTAATGCATCAGTTGGCTCAACAGGAGCTGAGGCAATTACATTAAATACTTGAGTACATACATCACCACCGGCCATTACTTATTTCTTTTTTTCTTGAGGTATTTTATCTAATTCCTTATACAAATCAATCTTTAGATTAATAAGATGTACTAAATCTTTTTCAGATAATGGATTTTGATTAACCATTTGTTGCCTCGCAAGTGCAAATACTTTCTCAATATCTTTTTTTAAATCTTTCATTATAATTTTTGGTTAAAATTAGTATTATTTACCAAACATTTTCATTTGCCCCCTCCGAACAAGTGCCTTTATATTCTTGCGTTTTAAAAAATTCAATAAAAGCGTCTTTGCATTCTTGTTCTGTAGATTCTACATTTAATCCTAAATCCGTTTGAACAGGTGTTGCAATTTCATAATAACACTTTGAAAGCCTACCACTAAACTTATGAAAAGAATATACACCATCTTCTTTGTGTATAATACATTTTCCATTATTTACTAATTCCGTTGCCTGTTCTGTTGTTAAATTTGCCATTTTATTTATTCATTAAATTATGCTACTCCTAATGTTGTTATTGTTCCACTTGATCCAATGTATTTTAACGCTCCTGCCTCAACGTAAACAATACCCCCTCCGGTTGGTGTGGTTGGTGCTGATTGATTACTTATAAATTGCCTTCCGTTTACGTGGAGTTTTTCCGTTGGTGTTGCAGTTCCGATTCCAACGTTGCCCGTGTTAATAATTCTTAAGTGTTCAGTCCCTTGCGTTTCAAAGAATATTTCTTTCCCACTTGCAGCTGCGTTGAGCATTATGTCCCCTTGGTTAGTAATGCTAAGCTCTGACGGATTAGCCATCGTACTACCTTGAGTAGAAAGTATCGCAAGATTATCTAAAAAGATACCACTACGACCACCATTGTTTGTATTGTTTATGTTAACATAATAATTTGTTGCAAAATCTTCAAAAGTTCCAACACCGTTAACTGTTAAATTTTGAGAAATTTTAGCGTTTCCTATAACTTCAAGTTTTTCCGTTGGTGTTGCCGTTCCTATGCCTATTCTATCATTTGTTGTTTCAAACTTTAAAAGATTTGAATCGCCTGTACTACCAAATGTCAAATCATTAACACCCATTGAAACAATACGATTACCTGTTAAAGTTCCATCCTGAGTGTAAATATTATCAAAAGTAATTTGATTCTGTATGTTAGTCTTTAAATCAGCCCATGATACACTCCTCGAATCATAAGCACTAACCTCATCAAAGTTACTCCAATCGCTTAAATCTCCATCAGATAGAGTTGTTAGAGGTGTATAATCAGTAATTTTTCCTGCCATATTACAAAGGTATTAAATTTTATTAAGGGTCTAATTGTTTAGATGTTCCATCTTCCATTAGTTTCTGAGTGCCATCCTCCATTAGTTTGCCACTAACAACTCCTCTTTTATCATATATTCTCGCACTAACTCTGAATGTTGTACCTGCTGGGATTAATGTATAATCAATCAATGCCTCAGCTTTAAATACTCCTCCAGTTTCTGAGAATACAACTAAATTACTCAAATCAGTTGATTTAAACCATGAGAATTGTAACCAATCGTACTCTGAGGTGATAAATCTAATATCTGTTATTGTTCCTTGCTCAAATACTTCTATCCTTAACACCCATGCCACCTCCGTAGCATTATCGGGTTTTGTCCCTGCTCCGGCCCACTCTTTTGATGCAATGATTTTAGTATCCTCAAAACCTTGTATAAACTCAGTACCACCGCTAACTAATGGAGTGCCTGTAATAGTAAAAGAGCTTATATCCTCATTAATCCAATCAGTATCCTCTAAGTAAGTAAATGAATCAATTATCTTATCCTGAGAAAAGGTTAATTGTGTACCATCCTGAGTTAATATTACTTGATTTCTATAATATAAATCCCAATTTGCAAAGGTTTGATACCTATCCCAAAGGTTATTAAGTCCATTCTGAGGTAAGCTATTATCAAAAAAGTTAGTATCTGCATTTAATAGAGCAACCCAATCCTCCCACCTCATCATAAATGGATACCACATCTCATAATATCTGCGATCAGTAGTATCTAAATCAGTACGCCTATTAACTTGTATCTGTTTTCTTTGCTCATTATCAGGCATTTTAAATACCCTATCCTGTACAAAGTTGAAATATTGAGTAGTATATTGGCCTAATGGAGATCCATCATTAACAGCAGTTGCACCGCTCCAATTTTGAAAGAATTGCTCCATTATAAACTCAGCTCCTGTACTGCTATTCTTAGCGATTAAAAATTGCCTTGTTTGATTGATGGTTATAACCCTATCCTCTCGGCCTCCTCTATCAATATAGAATTGATCATATCTTAATATGTCATCTTCAATCCTGCCATTAATAGTATCAGCCCCCTCAGTTAGTGGATCAGTTTCATAATGCTTTAAAAATACAGGATTAGCAAATGTTAATAATCCTGCATCAGTAGTATCTTGAAAAAACACATCAACATCAGCTAATAAAGCAACCTTATCAGCATCAGGAGTATCCAATAAATGGTCCTGAGTAGTAACCCATAATGCAAAGGCTTTGCGCCCTCTTGCCTCAATATCTGATATCATGGCAGTTGATAGGCTAACTAATAACTCAATCTCAATCTCTGAGGTACTTGTAAAAGTTGCCTCAATCGTTTCAAATACCTGCTCATCACTACCAAAGTTATCTCCAGCAACAGCCGCACTCCCTACCGTTTGAAAAGCCCTATCAAAGTAAAAATTCTCAATAACATTTTTGCCATTGTTTTGATACTCACTTTCAAACTCAGGTAAATAGCTGAAATTAGCAGTAAACTCAGTACTATTATTGAGGAAAGGAGTATTTGTAGTGTTCTCAATAACGATTTTAATCCTTGTTTTATCATTAGATAACTGTATTCCTGGAACAGTTGTAGTACTAATATCATCCTCATAGCTTATAGATTTAATAGAATAATTAGTAAATCCACTATTAAACTTTTCATCAAACCACCCTGTATTGCCTAATACATCTAATGTTTCTGTAAATTGGAATGAGTTAGGATTACTCAACTCAGCTCCAGCCTCTAAACGATAAATGAATTTTAAGCACTCATTATTAAGGAAATAATTAGGAGCAATCCCATTCTTTAAATCTTGGAATTGAGCAGATAAAAAGAAAGGAGTAATAAAAAATGTATGTATGATTCTGAATTGTTGACTACCTGATGAGCTGCCTGTTGTTAATCTCTGAATAGTTGCCGATCCTATTTGATAAGATAAATCACCAAAGAAATCCATTGATGTAACAGGAGTTGAGCCAACAGGATAATTATCAACCGTTAACTCCTGATTAGTGCCATCAATCTTACTATTAAATGTTGGAGTATCTGAGTTACCTATTAGATTCCAATTGTATCTAATAGCCTCCATTATGGTTACAACAGCAATACTATCAGATGCTGCATCTATTGTTTCATTTGTTAATGATGAATCAACTCTAATTAATGAGGATGATATTTTATCAATGATTGTATAATTACCTCCATTTAAACCTCCAGCAGCACTATCCTCAATAAATATTAGATCACCTAAATTGAAATCTGCAAAAGCAGCAAAGCCAATCGCTTGTATGTAATCATCAGTTGGTTGCCCTGGAGGATTACAAACCATTGATGTAGTTGTACCATTAGGGATTGCATCAGCTCTTACAGTAAAATCAATTGTGGCTGTAATCTTCTCACCAATGTTAGCAAGTAACCAACTTGTAGAGGATGCTTGAAACTCATTATCAAATTCTATTGAATCAAGTACTATCCCCATCTTTCAAATCTTTTTTTAATTTCTCAATAGCTTCCTGAGATTCTGATAATGGCACTCCATTCTGAGCGTTAGCAACTAAATCCAAAACTCCTTTTTTGAATTGTGCTGATTGACTTCCTAAAGATTTCTCAAGGCTACCTTGTAAACTCTCTTGCATCTTTATTAAATCCTTTTGCAATTTGGTAATATCTTTCTTATATTTTTGAAACATTATCTCCCTATTGGTATTAATTCAACATTTTCAAGGTTTAGCGTATAAAGTTCATTAACTCTAAAACTAATCTTTGCAGTTTCATTGTAAATATTCCACTCAATACCCTCAACTAAACCGAATTTATCTACAAAGATAATCTTATTATCCTTTCTAACTTTTAAATAATCCTCAAAGCAAAAAGGTACATTATCAAATTCATATAATTTCCATTGATTGTGTAATTGTGGTGTTAATGGATTACCATCAGTATCATCAACATCAGTAGGTACAAAAGAGTTAATATAATGGAATTTTTTATAAATATTCTCAGCACTTAATACAGATGAATTATTAAAAGCAATTTTGTTACCCTCATAATTAATGCCGGATTGAGTTATACCTAACACATACTGAGCTATAAAATTATTATCAACTATTACACCACTCGGCCCTGTTGATGATCCTAAATCTATCTCACTTGATTGAGTTGCAATAGTATTAACGCTTACAACTTTAGGCACATTAATAAAATCATTCTCTAATAATAGCATCCCAATCCTATCATCAACTAAATCTCCTATCTGATTAAGGTCTATTAATGGTATATTCTCAAACTCTCCTAATAGATTAGGATTAATGTTAGGGATATTAATGCCTCCAGGCAACACATTAACAGCGTCAATAACATTATTAATATCTGTTATCAATGAGTTTCCTAATATCCATGCAGTTGCAACCACACTATTAATTAGAACAGCTAAAGTATTACTAATTTGTAATATCTCATTTATAATAGGGCTTAATACTTGCTCAGGTATTGTTAAAGTTTCTTTCCTTTTACCTAATGCAAAAGGTATTGATACCTGGTTTAATCCTTTCATCAACACTAAATCAGGGTTAAGAGGTACTCCTTTTGGTTGTGTACGTGATTGGTAGATAGTACCAGTATATCGAGTGAAAGTATTTTTATCAGCACTATCTAAAGCAAACTCAACCAAATAATTAGCCTTAAAATCATTTACATTGAATCTAAATGCATCATTATTATCTATTGGAGGCAAGTTGTAAAGGTCCTGAGAGGTGCTGTAATCAATTCTCTCTAATCTTAATATTGGCCTCCCTCCTGTTGGTGACTCCTCAATGATAACTTTAGCATTAAACATTGTTTTTAAGTCCCTTAACAGTTGGCCAAATGTGCCATCATAGTAACCGTTCTCCTCTTGATGATAATCATTAGATATTACAGATGATATTGTGCTAATTTGAGTGAATCCCTGTAAAAAATCAATCTCATCATTTACCTCCATATTCCATTTCTGAGGTATGATTACCAAATCCTCAAACTCCTCTAATTCTAATATTGTCTCTGATGCAAAATCAAAACCCATATAATTAGCACCTATCTCACAAAGTTTGCTCATCTTCATTCCTGCATGATACTTAACAGGCTGAATAATAGCATTAAATAAATCCTCTGTTATCTTAACAATGGCTGCTATTAGAAATACTATGTAAGCAACATGGAGTAATATTTTAAATAAATCCTCCCATGCAAACACCTCAATTCCTAAGACATCCTCTAACAACACTTTTAAAGCATTCTCAAGCTCTATTATCATTGTGATTAATGATACTGCTGCTAAGATAGCATCTTGAGCTGATGGTACTGTACTGATCACATAAGGTAAATAGATATAATCTGCTCCAAATGGTTGATTTTTGGCAAGGTATTCAAATGTAAAGGAATCAGCAATATCATTAATGTAATCTATTGATAATCTCTCTTTTGCTGTTGCCGTTACTTGATTGCATTGTATCTGAGATGTACTTAAATCTAAATAACCATTATAAAGTATTTCCTTAGTTCCTGCCTCCTCTAATTCTATTCTAAATGGCATCCCCTCAAACACACCAACTCCTCCTGTAAGGCCCTCAGCAATCCATGTATTAATAGTGTCGGAGTTTTCTCTAATCCAATCCCAATCATTTATAGTTACCCTTGCATCAGGAGCATCCTTATCAAAGTTTAATTCAATTAATAAGGCTTGCCAATTAGCAGGAGGATTAACAGCAACACCATTTAAATAAAATTGCACATTCATATTCTCGGCCTTGCATTTAGGTATTTAACAGTATTCTTAACTCCGTTTCTATAAGTCGATTGGAGTACGTTGCCCATGTTGTCGAGGTTGGTACTCGTTGTCGGTCTATTTTTAATAGTTTTCTCAATGCTATCAATTTTCTCAGCCAATAGACCAAATGTATCATAATTCTTATCCTTACTCAATGGAGTTAATACCATATTATTTGCAAACCAACCGCCAACGTCTCCATTATTCATTGCCGTTACTAATCCCTTATTTTCTTTTGTCCCTTTAGCTGTTACAACAGATTCACCATGAGAGAATCTAATTAGATTACTATCACTTGTCCCTGTTCCCTCACCTTGGAAATCCTCAACACCCTCTGCAAATGCTCCGGCAACAGTCTCAGATAATGCTTTAGCTATTATAACATCACTTAGAGCCTTAGCAGCAGCAGTATCGGGATCATCTTTAGAACGTGATGCAAATGCATTTAAAAAGGCTTGAGCTAATGCCTGAGCCTCCTCCTGTTTTGCTCTCTTTTCTGCTAATTCAGCTCTCTCTCTTTCTGCTTGAGCTAATTGTTGTTTCTCAAATGCTAATTGATTCTCTAAACCTTTCTCGGCTCTTGATTGTTGTAGTGATACTTTCTCCTCTCTACGTGATATTTGTTCGTCTAAGGCTTTCTCCTCCTCATCAAAAGCATCACTAAATGCCTCTGCTATTTGGTCTGCTGTTTTTTTAGCAGTATCTAATTGCTCTTGCCTCTTTTTTGCTGCTTCTGCTGCTGCATCCTCCTCAGCTTTTCTTTTCTTTGCAGCAGCAGCAGCAGCAGCATCTTCTTCTGCCTTAACTTGTTTATCTAATTCATCTTGTTTTTTCTTTGTTGTCTCTTCATCAATATTAGCAATGTCATTTGCAAGTTTTACTTTTATCAATTCTATCTCCTCAGCAGTTTTATTTTGATTTTCAATCTCAAAATCTGCCTGAGTTTGGAGTTGGCTTTTTCTTAACTCATTTGATTTCTCAATAAATTTAATCCTCTCCTTTGTTGTTATATCTTCTGCCTCAGCTAACCTATCTAATCTATCAATCTCCCCCTTAAATTGCTCTTGCTCAATCTTGTTGATAGTTTCAATCTGTTTTTTAATACGAGTATCATCTGTTTTACCAAGCAGTTTTTGTATCTCCTCCTCAGTTCTTTTTGTAACAGTTAATCTTAAGGCCTGAAGCTCTCTCTCATTGATAATATTGGCATCTCTCCTAACTTTTGCAGCCTTAATCTCAAAATCTCTTGCATCCTCAAGTGCATCAATTCTATTATCAATAGCCTCATCCTCATCCTTTGCAATTTCCTTTCTAAACTTGCTCTCCTGGAGTAATGCTTTACTGTTTTTAGTTGCAATCAGAACCTCTAAAGCTGATCTCCTTTTAATTGTTGTTGCTTGTTTATCTAATAGAGATTGCCTTGCTTGTTCTTGTGCAACAATCTTTTCTATTATCTCAAACAATGCCTCCTCTCCGGCAGCACTTGATAGAGTAAAATCAGCAGCCTTTTGAACAGCATCAGCAGCACTAATTTGTCCATCTTTAATTTGATTGATAAACTCCAATCTATCAGCATCCAATG
>CAZRLO010000103.1:0-9287 GCA_964600965.1 uncultured Rhodobacter sp. | reverse complement strand
AGTTTTATCAATGCGATGCCGATACGGTAGGGTCCGCCAGCGTGGCTGCGGATGCCGAGATTTGCGCCATGCTGGCCGATGTTCTGGAGGCGGTCGGGATCAAGCGGGGCGATTACGTGATCCGGGTGAATAACCGGAAGGTGCTGAACGGGGTGCTGGAGGCGATGGGGTTGGCCGATCAGACCTCGCGCGATACCGTGCTGCGCACCATCGACAAGTTCGATAAAGTCGGCGCGGAAGGTGTCCGTGAATTGCTGACAACCGGCCGCAAGGATGCTTCGGGCGCGTTCATTGACGGGGCCGGGTTGTCACCTGATCAAGCCGGGCCGGTCTTGACCTTTCTGACCTCAAGAGACGAAGAAACCGCGAAAACGCTTGCCAATCTGCGCGATGCCGTCAGCGGTTCGCAAACCGGCGCGGCGGGCGTCGAAGAACTCGAAACCGTCGCCGACCTGCTCGCCGCCCAAGGTTACGGCCCGGACCGCATCATCATCGACCCCTCGGTCGTACGCGGCCTTGGCTATTACACCGGCCCGGTATTCGAGGCGGAACTGACCTTTGAAATCCTCGATGAAAAGGGCCGCGCGCGCCAGTTCGGCAGCGTTGCGGGCGGCGGGCGATACGACGATCTGGTGGAACGCTTTACCGGGCAAAAAGTGCCGGGGACCGGTGTTTCGATCGGCGTCGATCGGCTGTTGGCCGCAGTCGCCGCAAGGGGCAAAGACACGGATCAGGCCGCCGGCCCCGTGGTCATAACGGTCATGGACCGCGACCGGATGGCCGATTATCAGGCGATGGTGGCAGAGCTACGGGGTGCCGGCATCCGCGCCGAGGTCTATCTGGGCAACCCGAAAAACTTCGGCAACCAGTTGAAATACGCCGACAAACGCCACAGTCCCGTGGCCGTGATCGAGGGTGCGGATGAAAATGCACGCGGGGTGGTCCAGATCAAGGACCTTGCGCTTGGCGCGCGACTGGCAGCGGACATGACCACCAACGAGGAATGGAAATCCCAGCCCGCGCAACTGGAAATCGCGCGTGGGAATCTGGTCGCCGAAGTGCAGAAAATGCTCGCGCGCGGCGGCAGTTAGGCCATGATTGGCATCCAAAATGGCCGGATTCCCGCCGAAGCCGCCCGGTGGTCGGCCGTCTTTGCCGATGCGGGCGCGATCCCGGTTGAAACCACGGTCCTGCAATCGGCGGAAACGTTGCTGGACCTTTACGGCGAAGATATCCGCGCCCGCGCCTATGTCACCCACGATGCCCGGCTTGGCGAACAGATGCTTCGCCCCGATTTCACCGTTCCGGTCGTGCGCCTGCACATGGCCGACGGGGCCGAACCGGCGCGATACACCTATCAGGGGCCGGTTTGGCGCAAGCAGGGCTCGGGCGCAGACCGGTCTTCCGAAGTTTTGCAGGTCGGGTTCGAATTATTCGACGGGCGCGACCCCGCCGCCGCCGACGCCGAAGTTTTTTCGCTGTTCACAACCGCCCTTGGCGGCACGGGATTGCATGCGGCGACCGGAGATCTGGGCATTCTGATGGCCGCCGTTCAGGGGCTGGACACGATCGAGCGGCGGAAAAGCGCGCTAAGCCGGCACATCTGGCGGCCCTTGCGATTTCGCCAGCTTCTGGATCGGTTTGGCGGCAACATCGCCTCACCCGCCAGCCGCACCGCGTTGCTGAAATCGGCGGCCAGCACGGAACCGGCAATACTGGCCGCAAAGGCCGGTGCCGAAATCGGGTTGCGCAGCATGGCCGAGATCGCGGCACGCGTGCGTGCGCTGGCCGAAGACGCCGCTGCGCCTCCGATCTCGCAGGATCAGGTGCGCCTGTTGGGGGCGATACTGGAATTGCGCGAAAAGTCCCCGGTGGCATTGAAAAGATTGCGGACTTTGGCGGGCGAAATACCAACACTGACGCCGGCGCTCGATCGTTTCGAATCCCGGCTCGCAGCGATGGCGGCGAAGGGTATTGACGTTGGCGCGCTTGATTTCGAAGGCAGCTATGGCCGTACCAGCATGGAATATTATGACGGGTTCGTTTTCGGATTCTACGCCGAGAACCGCGCCGACCTGCCCGTGATCGCCAGCGGCGGGCGCTATGACACGCTGACCGGCATTCTGGGCAAGGGCCGGTCTATCCCGGCGGTCGGCGGCGTCGTCAGGCCGGAATTCCTGCTTGCCGCGACGGGCGATAAGTCATGAGCGTCAGACTGGGCATCCCCTCCAAAGGCCGATTGCAGCAGGACACCATCGCATGGTTCCGCAACCGTGGCATCGATCTCAAGCGCAGCGGTTCCGCGCGCGAATATTCTGGCAAAGTGTCGGGGTTCGATGGCGTGGAACTGGTCTTGCTGCCCGCCAGCGAAATCCCGCGCGAACTGGCAACGGGGCGAATCCGCCTGGGCGTGACCGGCACCGATCTGGTGCGCGAAAATATCCCCGACTGGCAAACCCGCGTGCGGGAATGCGCGCTGCTGGGTTTTGGACACGCCACGTTGTTGCTGGCGGTGCCACAATGCTGGATCGATGTCGATACGCTGGATGATCTCGACGCGGCGGCCGCACAGTTTCGCGCGACCCATGGATTCCGGCTGCGAATTGCCACCAAATACCACGCGATCGTGCGGGAGTTTCTGCGGGATCACGGCGTCGCGGATTACCAGCTTGTCGATAGTCAGGGCGCGACCGAAGGCACGGTCAGGAACCTGACCGCCGAGGCGATTGCCGACATCACGTCGACCGGGGACACGCTGGCGGCGAACCACCTGAAGCCGCTGGTCGATGGCGTGATTCACGAATCCCAGGCGGCTTTGCTCATGTCGGTCGGGGAGCCCCCGGATGGCCGGGACGCGGCGATTTTGGAGGCATTTCTGGCGCATTTGCGAACGTAGCTTGCCGTGTCGGAATCATCCGAGGCCCCTGAGGGGCACAAATCCCGAAACCGGCGGAACTGCGGTTTTTGGCGCGCAGCGCGAGCGACGCGAAACAAGCGCGGCGCTGGATTCCAACGGCCGGTGTGGCGGACGGGCTGAGCCGGAGGGACGCCACCGCAATTGGTCTGATGGATCGCCCAACGCTCCGGGATTGGGTGCGTCGGATCAACGAACAAGGCCCGCAGAACCTGTCGATCCCGTTCCTGCCACCCCATTTGCCAGTGCTGAACCCGACAGAAAACCTCTGGCAACACCTGCGGCAAACCCACGTTTCGAACCGCGTTTTCGAAACCAGGGGGGCAACTGTCGACGCATGTTGCGATGCCGAAAACCGCCTGACCGCCAAATCCGGACGCATCAAGTCAATTGCAATCCGAATTTGGGCAACCACAGCTCAATGACGATGCGGGTTGGTATAAATACGACATTTGAGTTGCTTGGGCGAAATGTGAGGGGGTTTGCCGGGGGACACAGATGTCGCGTTCGATCCACGGCTTCCCCGTGATCAGGCCGATACCAATCCCGCGAGGCGCTTGTGAATGATCCCATCGGCATCCTCCATGATCGCCGCGATCAGTTCTGCGCAGGTTGGCACGTCGTGGATCAGCCCCGCGACCATTCCGCACGACCAGACGCCGGTATCAACCTCGCCGTCCAGCATCACGCGGGGATAGACGCCCGCGACTTGCGCCAGAATATCCTCGAACGTCAGCGACGACCCGCGTTCCGCTTCGGTGGCCAAGACCGCTTGTGTTGCGGGGTTGCTCAGCACGCGTTCCGTGTTGCGCAGGGGTCGCATCACCAACCGCGTGTCCAATTCGCTGGCCGCGATGATTGCCGCTTTCACGTTGTCGTGGATCGGGGCCTCGCGGGTCGCCATGAACCGTGTGCCCATGTTCATTCCGTCGGCCCCCAAAGCCAGCGCCGCAACCAGCGACCGCGCATCGGCCATGCCGCCCGAGGCCACGAACGGGATCGACAATTCGTCGGCAGCGCGCGGCAGCAGGATCATGTTGGGAATGTCGTCCTCGCCCGGATGGCCACCGCATTCGAACCCGTCGACGGAAACCGCATCGCAGCCGATTTCCTGTGCTTTCAGCGAATGGCGCACGCTGGTGCATTTGTGGATGACTTTGATACCTGCGTCTTTCATCGCACCCAGATAGGGTTGCGGGTTTCGCCCTGCGGTTTCGACGATCTTGACGCCGCCGTCGATGATGGCCCTGATATATCCGGGATAATCCGGCGCCTTGACCGTCGGCAGAAAGGTAAGATTGACCCCGAAAGGTTTGTCCGTCATAGCGCGGCAGCGGGCGATTTCGGCGGCCAGATCGTCCGGGGTTTTCTGCGTCAGTCCGGTGATGATGCCCAGTCCGCCCGCGTTGCTGACCGCCGCTGCCAGTTCCGCAAAGCCGACATAATGCATCCCACCCTGAATGATCGGGTGTTCGATATCAAACAATTCGGTGATGCGGGTTTTCATGGTTGCCTCCGATCGTGCGAAGTTTCAATCTTGCACCGCACCCGATCCGCTGCAAGCGGCATCGCAAAACCATAAAGGGAATTTGGTCGTGGCTGTTACCACTTGTGTTTTTGACGCCTACGGAACGCTTTTCGATGTTGCCGCGGCCGCGCGGAATTGCGCCGCGGAACCGGGGCGCGAGCGCTTTGCCGCCAAGTGGCAGCAGGTCGCCACGGACTGGCGGCTGAAGCAACTGCAATACACGTGGCTTCGCGCACTTTCCGACGCCCATACCGATTTCTGGCAGGTCACCGGCGAGGGGCTGGACTTCGCGTTGGCAGCGTCGGGGTTGCAGGACGACCCCGAATTGCGCGAACGCCTGCTGGCGCTCTACTGGGAACTTGCGGCCTATTCCGAGGTGCCGGCGATGCTGGCGGCATTGAAGGACGATGGCTTCAACACGGCGATCCTGTCCAACGGGTCGCCTGAAATGCTGGATGCGGCGGTTCGCTCCGCTGGCGTCAGCGCGTATCTTGATGCGGTGTTGAGCGTCGAGGATATCGGCATCTTCAAGCCGCACAAATCGGTTTACGCGATGGTCACGCAGCATTTCGGGTGCCGCCCGGACGAGGTTCTGTTCGTTTCCTCTAATTGCTGGGACGCCTGCGCCGCCTCCGGCAACGGATTTCACTCGGTCTGGGTCAACCGCGCGAACGAGCCTGTGGACCGCCTGCCATGGCAACCGCACGCCGTGCTGTCGGACCTGACCGGCATACCAAAGATGGCAAAAAAATGAGCACACTGGCCATGATCGAGGCCGCCGCCGCCCGGGCGGACGGTATCGTCCGGCGCACCCCGCTCTTGTCTTCGCCGTTTCTCGATGAAATCAGCGGCGGGCGGGTTTTCGTCAAGGCCGAGTGCCTGCAACACACGGGATCGTTCAAATTTCGCGGCGGCTGGTCGGCGTTAAGCGGGATGCCGCAGGATGCGATCAAGCGCGGCGTCATTGCGTTTTCATCGGGGAATCACGCGCAGGGAATTGCCCTTGCCGCGAAAATGCGCGGCGTCCCGGCGGTCATCGTGATGCCCGAGGACGCGCCGAAGCTGAAGATCGGCAACACCCGTGCATTGGGTGCCGAGGTTGTTTTGTACAATCGCGAAGAACAGGACCGTGACCAAGTGGCCGACCGTGTCAACCGAGGCCGGGGCCTCACGCTGGTCAAGCCATTTGACGAACCGTTCGTGATCGCAGGACAAGGGACGACCGGCCTTGAGATCGCCGAACAGGCGCTGGAGGTCGGAGTTTCAGCGGCGCAGGTACTGGTGCCGTGCGGCGGTGGCGGTCTGTCGTCTGGGATCGCACTGGCGCTTGAAACCCACGCGCCCGAAATGATCGTGCGACCGTGCGAGCCGGTCGGATTCGATGATGTTCTGCGTTCGCTTGCCAGCAGGGGTATCGAGCGGAACAACCTTATGAACGGTTCGATCTGCGATGCCATCCTGACGCCTTCGCCGGGTGAACTGACATTTCCGATCATGCAACGGCTGTGCGGGCCCGGTTGCGCTGTGTCCGACAACGATTGTTTGCGGGCGATGCAGCTTGCCTTTTCGCGCCTGAAGATCGTGATCGAACCCGGCGGTGCAGCGGCGCTGGCGGCGGCGCTGTTTCACCGGGATTCCCTTGGGGAGGGTGATATCATCACGGTCGCATCCGGCGGGAATGTGGATGCCGGGGTGTTTCAGAAGGCGCTGGAGATTGAACCACTGGTTCAGAGCCCCCGATAGGGGACCCGGAAACCCCACGCCTCAAGGCGACATCGGGAACAGGCTTTGGCCGCGGGATTGAACCCGGCATCAGAGCAGCGTCACCACTCACGCGACGTGAAGACAGCGCCGGGATCACAGCGCTTTCAATGGTATACCACCTGTTCCGACCCATGCGTCCAGTTGATTTCAGGTGCTGAACCGGTTGGTTTTTTCACGACGTTTGCAGTCGGAATCTTTTCGACAAAACCACCGGCCCGAATAATCGAACCACATCACGTGGCGGGGATCGGCCTTTGATCCGACTTTCAAAACCAGCCGATTGCGCGGAATCCATGGCGCAAGCCCGCCGCGGCTCATCGGGCCGTCCCACGGCACGGCGATTTGTCAAGGAAGGCGCAACCTGTCGGGGTCACGCAAGTATTGTCGGGATAAAGTGTATTGTCGGGATAAAGTGGCCGTCACGGGCTGCGGTTCACCGCACCACAGCCCGTCGGTGCGCGGCTCTGTGGCCGTCAGGTATGAGGTCCGCCAGCATGCCGGACCCGTTCAACAGAGAAAGGTCGGTCCCTGAGGCCGTTGGGCCAAGTGACCCCATATGGCACGCGTCCCCAAAAAATCAGTGGGGCTTCACCGCCCCGTCAATTTCTCGGCCATCGCGCACAGCATTTCAAACAGGATCGAAACCCCCAGAAAGGCGGTGCCACCCGACGGGTCGAACGGCGGCGAAACCTCGACCAGATCGGCCCCAACGATATTCACCCCGCGCAATTCCTGTGCGACCTGAAGCGCCTGCCACGAATTCGGCCCCCCCACTTCGGGCGTGCCGGTGCCGGGCGCAAAGGCCGGATCGACGAAATCGATGTCATAGGAGACATAGGTGCGCCCGGTCCCGGCGATGCTGCGCGCCTCGGCCATGATGTCGGGGATCTCGCGGGCATGAAATTCCTCGATCGGAATCACCCGGATGCCGACGCTTTTCGCGAAATCCCGGTCCTCGGTATCATAGGCGGTGCCGCGAATGCCGATCATGCAGACACGTTTCGAATCGAGCAGACCCTCCTCGACCGCGCGACGAAATGGGGTGCCGTGGGTGTACATCTGGCCATTGAAATAGGAATGAAAGAGGTCGGTATGCGCATCAAAATGGATCATGCCGACGGGCCCATCTTTCGCCACCGCCCGCAGGATCGGCAGGGTCGAAAGATGGTCGCCACCCACCGTAAGCGGTACGATATCGGCAGCAATCACGGTTTCATAAAAGGCGGTGATCCGCTCCATGCTGTCGTTGATATCGGCAGGATTGGGCCCGACATCGCCCAGATCGGCACAATTCGCCGCATCGAACGGCCGCATTCCGGTCACGCCGTTGGCGGCCCGGATCATGGTCGACATGTCCCGCAACTGGCGCGGCCCGTGGCGCGGGCCGGGCCGGTTGGTGGTGCCGCTGTCCCACGGCACCCCGATCAAGCCGATTTCGACGTCGCTCAGGCGCGGATGATCCAGCGGCACATGCGGCAGGCGCATGAAGGTGGGGATACCGGCAAAGCGCGGCAGCTCGAAACCGGAGACGGGGGTGAAAAAGGGGTCGGGCATTGGGGTATTCTGGTTCAGTCCCGCAGGTTTGCCAAGACCGGATCACCCTTTGGGTGCGTGCTTTGCGCGCGCCGCAGGTCACATCAAAGGCGTGTGAAACCTCGCACGCTGCAGGCGCTCCGCGCGTTCGGGCCTCAAACGGTCCCCCGGACCCTTTGCCGGGCTGCGCCCGGACCGGCCCTCACCCATCGACCCGAATATTCACGTTCTTTGGATCATATGGCGAATCCTCGGTCACAACCGCATCCCACATTTCGCCCATGATCTTGACCTTCAGCTTTTGCCCCGGCACCGCCAGTTCCGGCGCGACATACCCCATGCCGATCGCCTTGCCGAACGCCACGGAATACCCGCCCGAGGTCAGGCGG
This sequence comes from uncultured Rhodobacter sp., assembly GCA_964600965.1. Taxonomy (GTDB): domain Bacteria; phylum Pseudomonadota; class Alphaproteobacteria; order Rhodobacterales; family Rhodobacteraceae; genus UBA5972. The sequence continues at coordinate 1,159 of CAZRLO010000103.1, read as the reverse complement.
CCGACTTTTTTGCCATCGTCAAACAGCGCCTCGCGGCCCCAGGGATCGGCGTCCTCCGGGCCGTCGATCAGGACGGTCACGCATTTGGTGCTGATCCCATGTGCCTCCAGCGCCGCCTTGCCGTGGAAATCCTTGCCCAGATCAACAAACCGGGGCAGATCGGCCTCCAGCGGGGTCGCGTCGCGGCCAAGTTCGGTGCCAAACGCGCGATAGGATTTTTCCTGCCTGAGCCAGTTCTGCGCCCGTGCGCCAACCAGTTTCAGATCGTGCGGTTCGCCCGCACGCAGCAGCAGATCAAACAGATAATTCTGCATCTCGATCGGATGGTGCAGCTCCCATCCCAGTTCGCCGGTATAGGCCACGCGGATCGCGTTGACCGGGCACATGCCAAGTTCAATCTGCCGCGCGGTCAGCCAGGGAAAACGCTTGTTGGACAGTGCGGTTTCGGGGTCGGCGTCTGAAATCACCGATTTCAGCAAATCCCGCGATTTCGGCCCGGCAATCGCGAACACACCCCATTGGGTTGTCACGTTCTGGATTTCGATGTGACCGAATTCCGGCATCTTGTCTTCGGCGGCCTTGCGCAGGAAATCCGCGTCGTAATCGGTCAACGCGCCGGCGGAAACCAGATAATAGGAATGCTCGGAATTGCGCACAATGGTATATTCGGTTCGGGTCGTGCCGTGCGAGGTCAGCGCATAGGTCAGGTTGATCCGCCCAACGCTTGGCAGCTTGTTGCAGGTGAACCAGTCCAGAAACGCGGTCGCGCCCGGGCCCTTGACGAGGTGTTTGGTAAACGCAGTCGCGTCCAGAAGGCCCACGCCTTCACGCACGGCTTTTGCCTCGTCATGCGTGTATTGCCACCAGCCGCCCCGGCGGAAAGACCGCGCGTCGTGATCGAAATTTTCGGGCGCATCCAGCGGGCCGAAATAGTTCGGGCGCTCCCAGCCGTTGACGAAACCGAACTGTGCGCCGTGCGCCGCCATCCGGTCATAACAGGGGGCCGTGCGCAAGGGGCGGCAGGCCGGGCGTTCCTCGTCGGGGTGGTGCAGGATATAGACGTGGTTGTAACATTCCTCGTTCTTGCGGGCGGCGAATTCGGTGGTCATCCAGTCGCCGTAGCGTTTCGGATCGACCGAGGCCATGTCGATCTCGGCCT
>CAZRLO010000102.1:0-9308 GCA_964600965.1 uncultured Rhodobacter sp. | reverse complement strand
CATGCGAGCCCTGAAAATCGCGGCGACCGGCATGACCGCGCAACAGATGCGGGTCGAGGTGATCTCGAACAACCTCGCCAACATGAACACCACGGCCTACAACACCCGACGCGCCGAATTCGCCGATCTGCACTATCAACAGATCGAGCGTGCCGGGGCCATCAACGGCACCGACGGCACCGTTCTGCCGGCGGGCGTTCAGCTTGGCCTTGGCGTGCGCCCCGCCGCCGTGTCGATGAATGTCGCGCAAGGCGCGCTGGGCGCGACCGGGGCCGAACTTGATCTCGCGATCGACGGCAAGGGATATCTGGAGGTCACGCTGCCCAACGGCAACGCCGGATACACCCGCGACGGGTCGCTGAAACGTTCGGGCGACGGGCTGATCGTCACCTCGGATGGTCACACGGTCGTGCCCGACATCACCATTCCCAGCGACGCAACCAGCCTGTCGATCAACAGCTCGGGCGAGGTGTACGCCTATTTCGCCGACCGGGTGGAGCCCGAATTGCTGGGCCAGTTCTCGCTGACGGGATTCACCAACCAAAAGGGATTGCAGGCGATCGGCGACAACCTGTTTCTGGAAACCACGGCCTCGGGCCCGGCCCTGTCCGGTACCGCCGGCGAGGATGGTCTTGGTACTTTTCGCCAGGGATATCTGGAAAATTCATCGGTCGATGCCGTGCGCGAAATCACCGAACTGATCGAGGCCCAGCGTGGCTATGAGCTGAACGCCAAGGTCATCACCGCCGCCGATCAGATGCTGGGGGCGACGACGCAAATCCGATGAAACATCTTCTTGTCCTTGCCACCCTAGCGATTGCCGCCCTCGTGCCCGCCACCGCGCTGGCGCAATCCGTGGCCGCCGCCCGCACCATCCGCGCGAAATCGATCCTCTACCCGGACGATCTGGTGGTGCTGGCCGTTTCCGCCCCCGGCGCGATCACCGCCATCGCCGACGCGGTCGGGAAAGAGGCCCGCACCATCCTGTATCCCGGCCGCCCCATCCGCAAATCCGACATCGGCCCGCCCGCGCTGGTCGAACGCAACCAGATCGTGTCGCTGATCTATCAACGCGGCGCGCTGGTCATATCCGCCGACGGTCGGGCACTGGCACGCGGCGGCATCGGCGACCGGATTCGGGTCATGAACCCGACATCGCGCACAACCGTAACCGGGGTCGTGACCGGCCCCGCCACCATCAGGGTGATGCCATGAATATCAGAACCTGTTTTGCAGCCCTGTCGCTTGGCGCGTTGCTGGCGTCGTGCGGCGACATATCCCAGGTGGGCAAGCGACCGACGTTTTCCCCGATCGTAGACTCGCACGATTATCTCGCCATGACCGCAGCGGGCGGCCAACAGGGTGCCGCCGGCGCAACCAGACCCCGCGCGTCGCTCTGGCATTCCGGGCCGACCTCGTTGCTGGGCGACCGCCGCGCCGGGACGCTGGGCGACCTGTTGACCGTGGTGATCGAGATCAACGACAAGGCCGAAATCAGCAATTCCACGTCCAAAACCCGCAAAGGGTCGGAAAAACTGGCCGCGCCGCACTTTCTGGGCCTGCCGCAGGCGGTGAACCCCAATCTGCCGACCGGCGCCAGCGCTGCGGAGGCGGTGGATCTGTCCTCGGACAGTTCGTCCTCGGGCGATGGCTCGGTCCGCCGCAAGGAAAAGTTGACGCTTCGCATCGCCGCGACCGTGACCGACGTGCTGCCAAACGGGCATCTGAAGATTCAGGGAACCCAGGAGGTTCGGGTAAATTTCGAATTGCGGGAACTGCTGGTAACCGGTTTCGTGCGGCCCGAGGATATCTCGCGCAAGAACGAGATCACCTATGACAAGATCGCGTCCGCCCGCATTTCCTATGGCGGGCGCGGGCAGATTTCACAGGTCCAGCAATCGCGGGTCGGGCAGCAGATCGTCGATCTGGTCCTGCCGTTCTGATCGCGATGATCCGCAAGCTGCTCCCGGTCCTGCTCGCGATTGTCGGCCTTGCCGTCGGCACCGGCGTCGGGTTGGCCCTGAAACCCGTGGCCGATGGGGAAAACCCGGAACCGGCCCATGCCGATCCCGCCCATTCCGCCGAGGCGCCGGATCAACAGGCCGCGCGGGCCGAACCCGCGCCCCCGGAAACCCCGGTGCGCCGTTCCGAACAGCCGGGGCGCGATCAGGAAAGCGGGTTTGAATACGTAAAACTCAACAACCAGTTCGTCGTGCCCGTGGTCAACGGTGCCAGGGTCGCGGCATTGGTGGTGATGTCGCTCAGCATCGAGGTGGCTGCGGGCAGGAAAGAGATCGTTTTTTCCCGTGAGCCCAAGCTGCGCGACTCGTTCCTGCAGGTTCTGTTTGACCACGCGAATTCCGGCGGATTCGATGGCGCCTTCACCGATGGCGAAAAGATGCGTGATCTGCGCGGCTCGTTGTTTGAGGCCGCGGTCGCGATCCTGGGCCCGATCGCGACGGACGTCCTGGTGATCGATATCGTCCGTCAGGATGTTTGACCGCCCCCCCCGGGCTGCTCAACCGTTCCCGTCGCGCCGCCGGCGCGCAAGCGCGATGGCCGCACCTCGCGCCCTTTCGTGCAATGCGTCGGCCACTCGTTTCCGCCCGACCGCGCGGATTGCGGCCCGCCGCGCCGCTTCGATCGACGGGGCCAGCGACCGGAGTTCGGCATCCAGTTCCTCGCGGCGCGCGCGCTGCCATGCACGCCACAGATCGCCGGCCCGCAATTCGCTCATGCCCGCCGGTGGCGGTGCCGAGAAACCCGGCTGGTCCAGGGCGTTTCGCTGTTCGCGCAGTCTTTGCCGACCGGCCACCAGTGCTGCAAGCGTGGATAACGCCGACCGCTCCTTGATGGCGGCGATCCGCATCAGTTTCCAGTGACCGTCGATCTTCATCGCGGCGACCGGCGCTGTGCCAGCCCCCGCACCCGTTCGGCATAGCGGATCGCAGCCGCCACCGGGCGATAGTGATCGGGGTGCACCTCTTCGCCAAGACCGACCACCGCAAAGATCGCCCGCGCCGTCGGCGGGTCGCGATGGATCGGAATGCCAGCGATCGTCGCGGTTTCGCGGATGCGCAGCGCAACCTCGTCCCTGCCCTTGGCCAGCAGCATCGGCGCGGCCCCGGTATTCCGGTCCCATTCCAGCGCGACCGCGAAATGTTCGGGATTGACGATAACGACATCGGCACGCGGCACATCCGCAATCATCCGCTGGGTCGCGATATCGTACCCCCGCTGCCGCCGCGCCTGTTTGAGATGCGGATCCCCCTCGCTCTCCTTGGATTCGTCCTGGATTTCCTGCCGCGACATCATCAGCTTGCGGCGGTGATCATACCGCTGCCACAGGTAATCGAATGCCGATATCACCAGCGCGATTGCGAATATCAGCCACAGGAACTCCCCCAGAAACACCGCGATCAGCCCCGCAACCGACGCGGCATCCGCCTGAACGCTGCCCAGAAGCTGTTCGCGCCGGCCCGCCAGATAAATGGCGACCGCCGTCGAGAACACCACGAGCTTCAACAGGCTTTTTGCGAATTCAAACAGGCCGGTGGGGCCGAACTTGTTCTTGGCGACCGAAATCGGCGATATCCGCGAAAGCTTGAACCACAGCTTTTCCGGTGCGAAAACCACCGCCCGTTGCGCCACAAGCGACACGACCACCAGCGCCAGCGGCAGCGCAAACAGCGGTGCCAGCGCCAGTGCCAGTTCGCCCATGATCTTTGACAGCAGCAACTGCCCGCCCGGGCCAAGCGCCAGAGGTGCAAGATGATCGGCCCCCTCAAGCATGAAAATCAGGGCGCGTCCGGCATGCGCGACGGCGCTCGGGCCGGCAAAAAACAGCGCGATTGCCAGACCCAGATAGCCCGCCGCCGCCGAAATGTCGGGCGAGCGAACCACATCGCCCTTCCGGCGTGCGTCGGCCAGCTTTTTTTCGGTCGGTGGCTGATTTCGCTCGCCACCGCCGTTCTGGCTCTGCCCGCTCAAAACCCGGCGCCGAAGGGTTGGGACAGGCCCCGGTCAAACGCGGCCAGCCACAATTGAAGCACCACCGGCGCCGAGATTGCCAGCAGGATCAACCCCCCCAGCGTGATGGCAGGTGCCCCGACGAACGCCACCATCAATTGCGGCATCGCCTTGTTGATGGCGCCAAGGGCCACGTTGTAAATCAGCGACGCGATCAGAAACGGTGCCGCCAAAACGAACGCCAACCCGAACGTTCGGGTAACCCCCGCCACGCCCCATGCCGCCAGATCGGCGCGCACCGGAAAGCTGCCGGGCGGCATCACGCTATAGGATTGCGCCAGCGCCAGCGCCAGTTTGACATGCAGCCCGGCAATCATCGCCAGCGCCAGCCCGCCGATCACCAGCAGATTGCCGAAGGCGGGCATCGGGTCGGGCGTGGCGCCGCCTCCGAAAATCTGGCTGAGCGAGGTCGCCTGCGCCGCCATCATCCCCGCCAGTTGCAGCACCATGACGAACAGGCGAAAGAAGATGCCCATGGCCAGCCCGGCCACCGGCTCGGTCAGGAACAGGCGGGGGTCGATGCCGACGCCGATGGCCTGAACACCGGGGCCCGCCATCGGCCAGACAATCGCCGTGAAAGCCAGCCCCAGCAACAGGCGAAATCGAACCGGGACGGCCTGTTCGCCAAAACCCGGCATCAGGGCCATCGCCGCGCCGACCCGCAGAAACACCGCGAAAAACTGCAGGACCGTCGGTTCCGCCTGCCGGATCATATCGGCCAGCGCGGCATCCATTTCAGGCGACCCCGACCAGCGACGGCTTGGCCGATGTCCCCACTTCATCAAACGAGAACACCGGGTTCAGTATACCTTTGGCCGCCAGAACCATGCGCACGAACCGTCGCCTGCGCACCGAGGTCACGATTGCCGGATAGGTCCCGGATTCCCCGGCCTTGGAAACGCGGTCGGCCACCGCAGCCGCCAGCCGGTTGAATTCGTCCGGCGGCAGGGCAATATCCGGCGGCCCCGTGTCCGATGGCAGGGTAAATTCCTCGAACAGCGCCTCCCAGTCCGGGCCAAGCTGCACCAGCGGCAGGGTGCCGTCTTCGCGCCGCAACTCGGCGATGATCTGGAACCCCAGCCGCCGGCGCACGAATTCGCAAATATCCTCGGCCGCGGCGAACCTTGCCCGCGCCTCGCTGATCGCTTCCAGAATCAGGGGCAGGTTCCGGATCGAGACCTGTTCGTCCAGCAGCAACCGCAGCACGGCCTGCAACATCTCGAACGGTACCTTTTCGGGCACCAGTTCATCCAGCATCCGCCGGTTGGTCTCGGCGCGGGTCGTGTCCGACAGGTTGACGAATTCATCCAGAATTCGCCGCATCGAACGGAAATTCAGCAGCCGTGCGAAATTTCGCTTCAACACTTCCAGAAGGTGCGTCGCCAGAACCTCGGCCGGGGCGACAACGGTCAGGCCGCGCAGGGCGGCCTCTTCCTGCTTGTCGGGCGACAACCAGCGCGCGGGTGCCCCGTAGACGGGTTCGCGGACGTTGGTGCCGGTAAATTCGCCGTTTTCGTCCCCGGTCAGCAGGGCCAGAACCTGATCGGGCTCCAGCCGGTCGCGCGCCTGTTCGACCCCCTGAATGCGAATCGTATAGGTACCGTTGGGCAATTCGGCGTTATCCGTCAGGCGGATCTCGGGGATGATCAGGCCGTAAACCACGGCGATGTGATTGCGCATATTGGCGATTCGCGCGTCCAGCCCGGTCGCCTCGTCCATCGCCATGGCCACAAGGTCCATGGCAAATTCGACGTGGATTTCGTCGATCTCCATCCGGTCGCCCATGGATTTTTCCGGGGCCTGTACGATCGGCTTTTTGGTGTGTGCTGCGGCGCTTTCCGATGCCAGCCGCGCGCGGACAAACAGCGCACAGCCCGCCAGAAACGCGGCCCCCGCAAGGAACGGGAAAAACGGCAGTCCGGGGATCAATGCAAAGAAAAACATCAATAGCGCCACCGCCACCAGCGCCGCCGGATGTCGCCCGAGCTGGGCAAAAAACGCCTTGTCCGCCGCGCCCGACGTGCCGCCGCGCGACAACAGCAAGGCCGACGCGATCGAGATGATCACGGCAGGGATCTGCGATACCAGCCCATCACCGACCGTCAGGATCGAATAGGTTTCCAACGCCGCTTTCATCGGCATGTCGTGCAGGACCACGCCGATGATCAGGCCCATCACCAGGTTGAGCATCGTGATCAGCAGCCCCGCAACCGCGTCGCCCTTGACGAATTTCGAGGCACCGTCCAGCGATCCGAAAAAAGTGGTTTCCGCCTGTTCGGTCTGGCGGCGTTGCTTGGCTTCGTTGTGGTCGATCGCCCCCGCTGCCATGTCGCTGTCGATCGCCAGTTGCTTGCCGGGCATGCCGTCCAGCGCGAAGCGTGCGCCGACCTCGGCCATGCGCGCGGCACCGCGGGTGATCACGATGAAATTGACGATGATCAGTACGCCAAAGATCACCAGACCCAGCAGAACCGACCCGCCCATCACGAAGTTGGCGAACCCTTCGATCACGTTGCCGGCCGCCGACGTGCCGGTATGCCCCTGCCCGATGATCAGTTTGGTGGACGAAACGTTCAGGGAGAGGCGCAGCATCAACGACGAAAGCAGCACCGTCGGAAAGGCCGAGAAATCCAATGGCCGCTCGATAAACAGCGTCACCGTGAAGATCAGGATCGCCAGCGCAAATGATGCGGCCAGCCCGATATCCAGCACCCAGGCCGGCATCGGCAGGATCATCATCACGATCACCGCCATCAGCGCCATCGCCAGCAATATCGTGGGGCTGAACGTGGTGGCGGTCGGGCGATCCTCGATTTCCGCCATGCTCAGAATAACCGCCCCAGTCCGACCGTGATCAGCCCGCCGCCCGGTGCCGCCGTCGTCAGGCTGACCAGCGATCCGGTGGCCACCTGGCCCGACGGGTGCGCCTGCAACAGCGGGAATCCGTTGGGGCGTTCGCGCCGCCCCGCTGTCGGTACGGCGGGTGCCGGAATGTCCCCGCCACCGCCAAGCCCGGCATAGATTCGCATGAAACGGGCGCTGTATTTTCTGGCGAATTTCGGTGTGCGTGAATGATAGGCACCGACGGCGGATTTCCAATCGCCCTTTTCCGCCAGCAGCCGCAGCAGATACTGCGCCGCATATCGGGCATTCGCCATCGGGTCGAACATCTGATCGACCGAATCAAAGGCCTGTCCGTGCCATTTATAGTTGATCTGAAAGCACCCGATATCAAAGCTGCGGGCGCCTCGCCTGAATTCCTTTTCCGCGTAGTTTCGGGCCTGCGCACGGTTCTCGAACCATCTGCCGGCACCCTCCATGTTGACGGTCCATGGCCAGGGTTGCAGCGTGCCATCGCGGCTGCGGCCGGTTTCGGTCAACGTCACGGCCAGCAATACGTTCAGCGGCACGCCGGTTTCGCGCGCCGCCAGGCTGGCGGCGATCCGGCAGATATCGGATGTTTTCGTCGCTGGAGGTATGCTTGCGCGAACCGGAGCCGCCAGCAGGGCCATGCACACGCACAGCCGCAGCAATCCGGCCCAGCAGGCGCTGACGCCTAGCCACCCACGGCAAATTTCTTTTGCCACCATTTGGACCTTTCGATCTGTCCTTCTGACGTTTCGATTCTAACGCCTGCCGGGTTTAGAAATCGTAACCAGCGAACCGGTACCGGTTCGGATGTGCCGGGATCGTGGCCGGTTCAGGGCATCGGATTGTTTTCAAGCAATTGGTCCAGTTCGGCCCGGGATTGACGACTTGCCCCCAAAAGCGCGTTGAGGCCCGCAAGCGACAGATCGTCGGCCCCCTGCCGGTCGGCCATCGGTGCCGGGCCAGCCGCCCCGGCCGGTCGATCCAGCATATAGCCCGCCGCCCGCCGGCGCGGCTCGGGTGCCGCCGGGCCCACACGCTCCCAAAGCCCGGCGCGCCACGCCAACCTGGCCACATCGCTTTCGCCGCCATAATCCCGCGCCAGTTCAATTGCTCCGGCGTGATCGCCCAGCGCTGCCAGCGCCCGAATTCGAATCTCCGCCGCAAGCGCCGGGTCCGCCGGCATCAGAATGCTCAGCGCCTGCGCCGGATTGCCGGTGTCCAGAAAAATCCGGGCGTAAAGCAGACGCCCAGCATCGGTCAGCCGCCCCGAAAGCGGCACCAGCACGCTCAACGCGACATCGGGCAGCCCACCCTCCAGCAGGACTTCCGAAACATGCAGGCGGGCGGCATCGGCCTCCGGCCCGCGCGTCAAAAGATGGCGATAGCGGAAAAACACTTTCAGAAAGGCCGCGACATCCCCGTTTTCTGGTGAATATGCCCGAAACAGCCCCGCTGCCATTTTCGCGGCCACCGTTGGCTGCAGCGTTTCCAGCGATGCCTCGTGGGTCAGGATTTCAAAGGCGCGGTTCAGGTGTCCCGTTCGTGCCCGGGCCAACAACTCGACCTCGCGCAGATCCCGTCCGATCGGGCTGTGGCGCATTTCGAACGCACGGGCCCCGGCAGCGGTGATCATGGCTTCGGGGATCGCGGCGTGGGTTTCCAGCAGTGTACCCAGCAACCGCAACAATGCGTCCGGCGCGTTGGGCTGATTGGTTTCGATCAGTTCGCTCAGTTGATCCAATGCCAGCGGTTCCCGCCCGCGCGCGAGGTTGAGCCGGGCGCGCAGCATCCTCAGCGCGCCACTTTCGCGGCCCGGTGCGCGGGCGATCAGTTTCACGATTTCCCGCGCCTCGCGCGCAAACCCGGCATCCAGCAGTTTTTCGCCCAGAACCGGGCCGATCCGGCGGCGCAGATCGGCGGGAAGCCGGGCAAATTGTGTGGCCAGAACCTCCGGATCGGGGATTTCGCCCAGCGGAATATCGTCCCGCGCAAGAATCGCCCACATGGCCGATGCACCCGGGCATTGCGCTTGCCCGGCCAGAACACGGCTTTCCCCGATTTTCCCCCGACCGATGATTTCGGCCAGGTCCGCCAGAACCGGCTCCTGTGCGGGCGGAAAATCAAACGTTGCCATCAGGGCCAGCGCCTCGACGCCAAATCCCTGCGCCACGTAAAGGCGGACCAGACGGCCCAGAATTGCCGGATCGGGGCGGTCGAACTCGCCGGTCAGCGCCAGACGCAATTCGCTGATTTCCGCGCCGATGGGGCGGTCGCGGGTCCACGCGGCCAGATCGAGCGCCGCGTCGCTGACGCATGTGGCATCTGCCGTCGCGGCATGGCGGCGGGCGCGCCCCGTGTCGCGTTCGCGATCATAAATCGATTGGGCATCCAGATTTACGTGGTCCAGA
>CAZRLO010000101.1:0-9396 GCA_964600965.1 uncultured Rhodobacter sp. | reverse complement strand
TCGGCGAATGTTTTCAGAACCTTGGCGTGGTCGTTCAGATACCCGGCTTTCACGAACTGGATTGACGGGTTCGCGGCGGCCACCCTGTCGGTAAAACCGTAAATCCGGTCGATCAGAATGCCGGTGAACAGGAAATACGGAAATACGATCACCCTTTTGTAGCCAAGGCGTGTGACGTGATCGAGGCAGGGTTCGACCAGTGGAAACGTCACCCCTGAATAGCCGACCTCGCACCAGCCAAAGCCGATGCCTTCCCAAAGCATCCGGGCGATCTTGCTGACATTGGCGTTGGCGTCCGGGTCAGAAGCGCCGCGACCGATCACGACCAGCGCGGTTTCGGCAAGCGGCAATTCCCCCAGCTCGGCATTCGCCTGATCGACCGCATCCCGAATACGTTCGCCCGCGGCCGCGATCATCTTGGGATCGACGCCCAGTTCGCGGCCATAACTGACGTTGATTCCGTGTTTTGCACCATAGGTATTGAGCACGGTGGGTATGTCGTTCTTGGCGTGCATCGCGGCAAACAACATGCCCGGCACCGCCAGAATTCGCTCGCACCCCGCCGCGCGCAATTTGTCGAGCCCGTCGCGGATCACCGGGTTCGCAAACTCAAGATATCCGTATTCGACCATCCAGTCGCGCGGAAGCAAGGGCGGCAATTTTTCAGCCAGAACCGCGAATTCATCGACCGCCGCCTGGCTGCGCGAGCCGTGGCCACAAATCATCACACCGGTTTTCGCCATGCGTCTGCCTCCGTCAATTCCCATCACGAAAGGCACGGGCCCGCTGGCCCCGACGAAGCTGCTGACGATCCCCGGTCCGGGTCGATCATGTTGCAGCGCACCTTTCCGGCCCCTCGAAACGGGGCTTTCGTCTGGTTGGTTCATACAAGTCGCATGGGACCGGCGCAATCAGAATTGACCGGTTTCGCAACCGTGGGTGTTTGCCGCAAATGCGCATGGGGCAACGGGTCGGACCGGTGCAAATCCTGGCCATTGGGCTAACCGTCCGACGGTCTGGTCGTCTAGTTCTCTAGACCAACAGATGTCAGACTAACTTATGGATATTAAATATGAAAATAGAATACTTCCGGATGACCGAGTGACGAATGTTGGGCAACCGCCGACGCTGCCGGACCTTATTCGGTCCGGCCGGAGACATCCGCCGATTGGCCCAAAATCACGGCCATCGACAACGCAATGGTTGAAATTCGGATCATTGTTTCCGAAGCAGCAACAGTGTGATGCAAATCCGCGTCTTTTTGTAGTATCCATAAACAACTAGAGTGCGTGTATCCGCAGTAATGGGCCGCAAAAATGGGTCAACTCGTCAATGGAAAATGGGTAACCACCCCGCCGCCGCAGGCCACGAACCGCGCTTTTCGTCGGGCCGAACCGAAATTCCGCAACTGGATCACCCCCGACGGGCAGGCCGGGCCGTCGGGTCGGGGCGGCTTTCCGGCGGCCAGCGGGCGATACCATCTGTATGTTTCCTATGCCTGCCCGTGGGCGCACCGGACCCTGATCTATCGGGCGCTCAAATCGCTCGAAGATCATATATCCTTCAGCGTCGTTCATCCCGACGCACTGGAGGACGGCTGGACTTTCGAAAAAGGGTTCGATGGCACCACCGGAGACCGGATCCTGGGAAAAGCGGCGCTTCGTGAAATCTATACCGCCGCCGATCCGCACGCGACCTGTCGGGTAACGGTGCCGGTCCTGTGGGACATTCAGACGGGCACCATCGTTTCCAACGAATCCTCAGAAATCATCCGGATGTTCAATTCGGCATTTGATGGCGTGACCGGGAATACAACGGATTATTACCCTTCGGGTCTGCGTCGCGAGATCGATGCGGTTAACGCCCGCATCTACGACACGATGAACAACGGCGTCTACAAATGTGGGTTTGCCGCGTCACAGCCGCGCTATGACACGGCGGTTCAGGCGCTGTTTGAAACGCTGGACTGGCTTGAAGAGCAGTTGACCTCGCAAAGATACCTGATCGGTGATCGCGTGACCGAGGCCGACTGGCGGCTGTTGCCGACCCTGCTGCGTTTCGATCCAGTCTATTTTGGGCATTTCAAATGCAACCGGAACCGTCTGAGCGAATTTCCGAACCTCTGGGGCTACACGCGCGAGCTTTATCAATGGCCGGGCATTGCCGCGACCACGCGGCAGGATCACTATTTGCGCCACTATTACTACAGCCACGAATCGATCAACCCGCACCGGATCGTGCCGATAAATCCGGCGATCGACTATTCGGCGCCGCACGGGCGCGTGGCCGTGTAGGGGACGCGGGTTCACGTCAAAGCGCGCGGCGCGCATATACGTGGCCCGATTGAAGGACCGGGCGCATTGGCGTTGCCAGAACCGGACCAGACCGGCGTCAAACGATCAACCAGAACCGGACGTGCGGCGGTTTCACCACGCCACGCGCTTTTCCCGTGCATCAACCGGCAGAGCCATAATGTTCGACGATTGCGCACAAATCCGCGGGCGGCACGGCCTGGGGTACAGATGCGCAGGCATTCGACGCCAACGTGAAAATCGATCCGTCCGAAAAGAACGAATCCCCCGTGACAAAGATCACCCGGGATTGCGGGCTGCGATAGGCGGCAAAATCGGCGATTGCCAATGCCCCTGACGGATCGAGGGCAAGATTCAAAACGATCACCTCGGGCCCGTGGCACCGGATCACGCGAAGCGCGGCGGTATTCCCGCTGACAAGATCGACGTTACATCCCTGACGCTCGAGATGAGATTTCCATATCGCCCCCGGACCTCGGGCATTCTCGACGATCAGAACCCGCATCGGCCCCTCCAATTTCCCGGCGGACTCATCTTTGAGTAACCTTTATGAAGAAATGGTTAACGCGGCAGCGATTCCACGGCTTCCCGCATTTCGGATTGCATGAAACCGGGAAATCCGTTTGATGTGCCTAACAAAAGATGCAGGCGGTGACATGCCAACCACGATTACCATTTGCGATACGTGCAAACGCCCCGACTGGGAGAGCCGGAACGTCGAACAAACCGACGGCGAGGTGCTCGCGGCAATGATCGAAGCCGCCGCGGTCGGTGTGACCGGCGTTCGCACACGTCGACATTCGTGTCTGATGGGATGCGGCAAGGGCTGCAATCTGGCGATTCAGGCCGAAGGCAAGCTGACATATGTGCTGGGCGGGTTCGAAGCCCTCGCCGATCATGCCGCCGGTGTGGTCGACTACGCGCACCTGCACCATGAAAGCCCAACGGGGCAAGTGCCGTTCCGTAGTTGGCCACAGGCGGTGAAGGGCCATTTTGTCAGCCGGTTGCCGGTGCTGAACGAAACGGCGGAATGATCGCGCCGCGCCAGGATCATGGCGGCGGACTGGATGCCGCCATCGCCGAATTCGGCGGGCAGCGCGGCGACTGGCTGGACCTTTCGACCGGCATCAACCCGCAGCATTATCCATTGCCGGAACTGAACGAACGCGACTGGATGGAATTGCCGGACACCACCGCGATGCAAACGCTGGAAAGCGCGGCGCGGCGGTTCTGGAACGTACCCGATGCGGCCGATATCGTCGCAGCGGGCGGTGCGTCGGCGTTGATCGCGCTTGTTCCCGGGTTGCGCGAAGGCGGGTCCGCATCCATCGATCCCGCGACCTATAGTGAACATGCGGCGGCCTTCCGGCGCGCGGGCTGGCATGTCGGCAAGGAACCGGCAGGAGTACAGGTCGTGGTCCATCCGAACAATCCCGACGGTCGGCTTTGGCGCGAAGACAAACGGCCGGGCGGGCGCGACCCGCTTTTGGTGATCGACGAAAGTTTCGCCGACACTCAGCCCGAAATCAGCCATGTTTCGCTGACCGAACATCCGCGGGTGATCGTGCTGAAGAGTTTCGGAAAGTTCTGGGGTCTGGCCGGTTTACGCCTTGGTTTTGCCATCGGCGCGCCAAAGGATATCGGCCATCTGCGCGACATGCTGGGACCGTGGCCGGTTTCCGGTGCGGCCCTGAAGATCGGTGCGCTTGCGTTGTCTGATCCGGGCTGGGCGGCGGATATGCGGGAAAACCTGCGCGCAAAGGCGACCCGTCTGGACGATCTGATGCGCCAGAAAACCCGCGCGATCGTTGGCGGCACCAGCCTGTTCCGCCTGTACGAAGTCGATGATGCCAGCGCGCAGTGGCGCGAACTGGCGCGTCAGAATATTCTGACGCGGATATTTCCCTATTCGGGCACGTGGTTGCGCATGGGTCTGCCCGGCGGTGAACCGGAATGGCAGCGTCTGACGTCTGCGCTGGCCCGCCACAAATGAGCGTCGTTGAAATCCTGCTTGCGGCAATGGTCCTGGATGCGCTGATCGGTGATCCAGACACGATCTGGCGGCGCATTTCCCATCCGGCGGCGCTGATCGGCGGGGCCATCGGCGTTCTGGATCGGCACCTGAACCAGCGTCCGGCGCAAAAGCTGAAAGGAGCCTGCGCGCTTCTGGGCCTTGTCGCGCTTGCCGCCATTGCAGGGATCGGAATCGCGCGCCTGCCGGATGCGGGCGTTGTGGAACTGATGCTGGTCGCCGTTCTGTTGGCGCAGAACAGTCTGGTCAAGCATGTCGGCAACGTGGCCCGCGCCTTGGAAACCGGGTTGCCGGAGGCGCAAAAATCGGTGGCGCTGATCGTCGGGCGGGATCCGGCGGGGCTCGATCACAACGGGGTTGCGCGGGCTGCGATAGAAAGTCTGGCCGAGAACTTTTCGGACGGCGTGGTCGCCCCCGTGTTCTGGTATCTGCTGCTCGGCTTGCCGGGATTGCTGATCTACAAGACCGTCAACACGGCGGACAGCATGATCGGCCACCGTACCGAGCGATACGCTGAATTTGGCTGGGCGGCGGCCAGGGTGGACGATGTGATGAACTGGTTGCCCGCGCGGTTTTCGGGGGTGCTGATCTGGCTTGCAAGTATGCAGCCACACGCATTTCGCACCATGTGGAACGATGCCGGGATGCACCGGTCGCCCAATGCCGGCTGGCCCGAAGCCGCGATGGCCGGGGCACTGGGCGTCGCCATTTCCGGCCCGCGCGTATATGGTGGCGCGGCGACCGATGATCCTTTCGTCAACGCGAGCGGCCGCCGCGACCTCGAACCGGCGGATATCGACCGGGCGGTGCGCCTGACATGGCAAAGCTGGGTGGGGCTGTTTGGGATCGTAACGCTGATCTGGTGGATTTTCTGAGAAGGGCGCGCCCATGACAAACCGGATCTACGCCGTCGGTGATGTGCACGGACACCACGACAAGCTGGTGGAAATTCACGCGCGGATCGCTGCGGATCGCCAAGAGACGGCGGACGAGGTTGCACCCGTCATCCACGTCGGCGATCTCGTGGACCGTGGACCGGACAGCAAAGGCGTGGTCGAATTCATCTGCAACGGGGTCGATCGGGGCGAGCCGTGGCGCGTTCTGTTGGGCAATCACGACCGGTTGTTCCGACAGTTTCTGGGCAATGCCAGCCTGCGGGATTCCATCCTTCGGCAGGGCCTCAACTGGCTGAGCGATAATATGGGCGGGCGGCTCACGCTGCGCTCTTACGGCGTCGATACGGCACCGGGGCGCCCGGTCGCCGATATTCAGGCCAGCGCCGCGGCACGGGTACCGCCCCGGCACCGGCAATTGCTGGCCGGTATGTCCCAATGGTACGAGGCGGGCGACATTCTGCTGGTCCATGCCGGCATTCGCCCCGGCATCCCGCTCGGCGCGCAGACCGAAGATGATCTTGTCTGGATCCGCCGCGAATTTCACGACCATGACGGCCCGCATCCGTGGTTGATCGTACACGGGCATTCTGTCGTCAACGAGGTCACGCATTACGGCAACCGGGTTAATATCGACACGGGTGCCGGTTGGGGAAAATCGGTTTCCGCCATAGTCATCGAGGACCGCAAAGTCTGGGTCCTTGCGCCCGAAGGACGCCGCGAGCTGCGCGCCGACCCCGATGCCTGACTTTGCCATTTTCCGCCAAACTTTTAAAATTGCAGCCAATTATCTGCTCAAAGGGTGAGAACTTGAAATTTTGCCGGCTTGTGATTATGGCCGGATGTCTGTCAGCGTCCAGCGTTGTTCAAGCCGATGATCAGGGCAACGGCGCGCTGCATACGGACTGGTCGACCCACCTGTTCGGGGGCATTGACATGGGATGGATCGGAAGCTGGATCTTGAAGTCGGCGACCGTCAAAGCCGGGCCGCAAGCGGTTCCATATCCGATGGCGGGCCACACGATGGTGATCGACCGGTAGGGTTTTTACACCATGGGCTACGCCACCGCGCACATGCTGACGGCAAGCATGGTGGACACCAACAGCTATTCCGGTCTGTTCGAATGGGTGCCGCCTGCTGCGCTGATAGCGTCGGGCGTGCCCGCGAACTGCGCGATCAGCAGCCAGATATCCGGTTTCGTCGGCGGACGGCTGTTTGCGCCCTATGACGAGGATCAATCGCGGCTCGACGACGAAGGTTCGGTCGTTTACGGCCTGCCGCGGATGGAGACGGCCTTCAATCCGGCTGTCACCGTCAATCCGGAACTGGCCTGTCCGGGCGCGGAAACGACCGTCATCGCCTCGGGCGCGGTGGTCATGCCGGTTGGCGCGGGACGCGGGCAGGTTACGGATCACGGGCCGATCGTGCCCTATGATCACGTGATGGATGCGGACCTGACAACGCTGGTCATGATCAGCCGCGGCGTGCCATCGATCACCTATATCTGGACGCGATAGACCTCAATCCGGGATTTCACCGTCGCGGGCGTTTCGGGGTTGCCCCGCCGCGGCCGCCATCTGCATTGCCTCGCGCAGCACGTCGCGATCGCCGATGTGATTTGCCAGCAGCAGGATCAAGCGGGCATTGATGGCGTCGCTTTCCAATTTGCTTCGCCCCACGTGCAGGCCAAGCAATTCGGCGTAGAAATCATCCGCCCCGGCAATGTTGGCCCCGGTGATTACCCTGGTCATGTCGTGCCTTTCTGTGCCGTCGCTGTCGCCATCGCCGTTTCCAGCGCCGCCCTGACCGCGTTTGCATCAAAGCCCAGCCAACGCGCGGCGACATGCTGGTCGGGGCGGATCAGGTAGAGCGCCGACCTGGCCGCGCCAAGATAGCGCTGACGGAATTCCGGCCAGTCGACCGCAGAGAGTTCGACGACCCCAACCTCGACCGCCCCGAAATCCGGCGCGGTCGGCAGGTCCTGGTCGATTGCCAGCAACCGGAATCCTCCGCCAAGACGGTCCAGCAACCAGCCACCGGCGACAGGAGCATCCATCGCGGCTGCGCCGACGCGCAATGATGCCGGCAGATCGGCGCAATCCGGACCGTTGAGCCGTGAACCATCGTAAACGCTGGGTTCGGACAGGCGACCTGAATTCACCAGTGGGCGGGCAAATTCATGGTGTTCGGCCAGATCGAGCACCGCATCGCGAAACGCGCGGCTGGTTTCGGATTTCGGCGTGATGAAATCGGTCGAGCGCGTGGAATGGCGGATATTCTCGTCCGCGGCGTAAACCCGTTCGGTTGAATAGGTATCCATCAGCGTCTCGGGCGCGGTGCCATTCAGGACCAGTTGCAGTTTCCATGCCAGATTGTCCGCGTCCTGAATACCGCTGTTGGCCCCGCGCGCGCCGAAGGGCGAGACCTGATGGGCGCTGTCGCCGGCAAACAGCACGCGACCCTGCCGAAATGCCGCCATCCGGCGGCACTGGAACGTATAGATCGAGCACCATTCCAGATCGAACTTTGCGTTCTCACCCAGCATGGCATGCAGTCGCCGGCGGATGTTGGCCTCTTTGAGCTCTTCCCCGCGATCAATGTCCCAGCCAAGCTGAAAGTCGATCCGCCACACATTGTCGGGTTGCTTGTGCAGCAGCGCCGACTGGCCCCGGTTGAAGGGGGGGTCGAACCAGAACCAGCGTTCGGTCGGAAAATCCGCCTCCATGATCGTGTCGGCAATCAGGAAATTGTCCTCGAAGACGCGACCGACAAAATCCAGCCCCAGCATCCGCCGCGCGGGTGAATTGGCACCGTCGCAGGCAATCAGCCATTCCGCTTCAAGATTGTAGGGCCCCTCCGGCGTGTCGATCTCAAGACGTACATGCCGGTCATGTTCCCCGATGGCGGCGAGCTTGTTCCTGCCGCGCAGTTCAATCGGTTTGCCCGCCGCCTCGATCTCGCGGACGCGGTCCACCAGATAATTTTCGAGGTAATATTGTTGCAGGTTGATGAAAGCCGGGTGCTTGTGGTCCGCATCGGGCAAGAGGTTGAAATCGTAGATCTGACGGTCACCGAAAAACACCCTGCCCGCGTCCCACAGAACACCTTTTTCCAGCATCGGCCCGGCACCGCCCATCCGGTCGACGATTTCAAGGGTGCGCTGGGAAAAACAAATGGCGCGCGAGCCAAAGCTTACCTTGTCGTTTTCGTCCAGAACCACCACCGGCACGTCCTGCTGGGCCAGGTCGATTGCGGCGGCAAGTCCGACCGGACCCGCACCGATAATCACCACCGGATGACGCTGACTGGCGGGCGCATCCTGATCCGGCGACCGATGATAGGGGTATAGCGGGGTGTCAAAGATCTTTTGCATGATCGATTCCTCGGCCAATCGAGGAATTTCATATCATGAAATTCCGATCGGGAACGGCGGCAAATTGCAGCAAGCGCGGTAAAAGGACGATCTGCCCGGCGTCACCCCTGCAACGCCGCCCACATTTCCAGATCACGCTCGGCGGTCCAGATGCGGGGCGTGTCGATGCCGCGGGCCTCGTCATAGGCGCGGGCAACGTTGAAGGGGAGGCAATGTTCGTAGATGGCGTAGTCGGCGAATTTTGGATCGCAGGCTTCGCGCACCGCATCCCATGCCTCTTTCAGCGAACCTCCGCGCGCTGCGACACGGGCAGCGGGGGCGTAGGTGGAAGCAACGAAATCGCGGGTGGATCGAAGCGCGGCATCCACCATTTCCCTGCCGAGCAATGCGTCGCCCCGGCCCGGCGCGATGGCTTCGACATCGAATTCCGCAATATTGTCGAGCGTTGATTCCCAATCGCCGAAATGCCCGTCGCCGCAATAGCAGGCCGAGCGGTATTCCACGATATCACCGGTGAACATCACGTTCTGATCGGGTACATGGATCACGACGTCGCCCGCCGTATGGGCGCGTCCGGGATGCATCAGGTTGATCTGGCGTTTGCCCAGATAGACGGTCATGTCTTCGCTGAATGTCGTGGTGGGAAACGTCAGTCCCGGGATGCTTTCGTGTCCCTCAAACAGGCGCGGAAATCGTTGAAATTCGCTGTCCCAATCCTGTTGGCCACGCTCGACAACCATCGCGCGGGCGGTGTCGCCCATGATGATTTGTGCGGCGTTGAACGC
>CAZRLO010000100.1:0-9695 GCA_964600965.1 uncultured Rhodobacter sp. | reverse complement strand
GTGACAAAAACCGCGGTGTTGGCGGTGCTGTCGGTGACCAGAACCGAGACCTGCACCGTATCCCCGGCCGTCAGATCATATCCGGCGGCCTGTGAGGTTCCGTTCACCAGATAGCTGGCATCGGTCGATGAAATCGTCCCGGCCGTCGATACATACACCCCGGCGCTATAGCCGTCGCCTGGGGTCTGGGCATCGTTCAGAGCCGCCAGGGCTGGCGCCGTGGTGGCGCTGATCTGGGCCGGCGGATTGCCCGCCGCCCCCGGCAGAAAGGCAGCCGCCCCCAGGGCAAACCCCACTGAAAAACCGCTCGTTTGCATGATCTGCCCTTTTTGGTTCTGACGCTGTCGGGCGGGGTCAGAACCCCCAATGGGGGCCTGCCCGACAACGCCGATCCCCGGCGTGGCCCGCTGGCCGGTCAAAATGCCGCCGATATGAGAAAATTTCTTTCCCCGAGCGTACGCAGGGGTGTTGCGCCGATGGCAAGGTGTGCGGTCCCCGGGTTTTGCCCCCGGTCCAGCCCCCGAAAACGCCCCAGTCTTCCCACGCTTTGAACACGATTATGCGAAAAACCGGGCCGAGTGTTTGTACCTGCACGCGGGAAAATGGTAAGATTGGCAGGGGTGTGAGTGTCGTGATGATGAACTGGTCTGATATACGCCGAAACAAAGCCGACGACAGCTCGGCGCCGGTCGTGGTCAATGTGCCGTCGATGGCCTGCCTGCTGGCGGATCTGGAACAGCGCCTGGCGAACGGGCGGGGCTTTTGTATCGCGACACTGAACCTGGATCACGTGGTCAAGTTTCACCAATCCACCGCCTTTCGCGACGCCTATACCCGGCACAGCCATGTCACCGCCGACGGCAATCCAATCGTCTGGCTGGACCGGCTGGCTGGCCATGACATCCGTCTGGTGCCCGGATCGGACCTGATCGAACCGGTCTCGGACATGGCCACGCGGCTGGACGCCCCGGTGGCCCTGTTCGGCACGACGCCGGCCTCGCTGGAGGCCGCGGCACAGGCGCTGAATGCCCGCGATCCGGGGCTGCGCATCGTGGCAAAGATCGCCCCCCCCATGGGGTTCGACCCCGAAGGCCCCGAGGCCGACGCCTGCATCGATGACATCGCCCGCTCCGGCGCCCGGATCTGTTTTCTGGCGCTTGGTGCACCGAAACAGGAAATCTTTGCCGCCCGGGCCCATGACCGCCTGCCCGAAACCGGGTTTCTGTCGATCGGCGCCGGGCTTGATTTCATTTCCGGGGCCCAGATGCGCGCGCCGAAACTGATGCGTGCCATCGGCGCCGAATGGCTGTGGCGGCTGGCCGGCAACCCACGCCGGTTGGCGGGGCGCTACTGGGCCTGTATGACGATATTTCCCAACCTTACCTGGGCCGCCCTGCGGGCCCGGTCAGGCGGATGAAGGACATCACCACCATGGGGTCAAAATGACACCGACCAAACCACCAGATACCGACCGCAGGCAGGCCTGAGAGCATGGCCCAGTTCATGCTCATCGGATGGCCGCTTGTGGTGCTCATCCTGTTCCGCCGCACCAGCCTGCCGGTGGCGCTGGCCTGTTCGGTGATCGCCGGTTACCTGCTGCTGCCGACCAAGGTGGATTTCAACCTGCCGCTGTTGCCGCTGATCGGCAAAAACCTGATCCCAAGTGCGGCCGCCGCGGTCATGGCCTATGTCATCCTGCGGCAACGGGCCGTGCTGAGCAAACGCCGCCCCGAGATGGCGTTCAGCGACACATTCGTGCGGCCCGGCTGGTTGCCCCGGTCCCGCATCACCCGGGGCTTGCTGCTGATCCTGATCCTCGGCGCCTTCATGACCGCCTGGACCAATGGTGATCGGCTGATCTATGGCAGCCGCGCCCTGTCCAACCTGAGCACCTATGATGCCTTTTCCACCACGATGAATACACTGGTCGGATTGCTGCCGCTGTTTCTGGCCCGCAAATTCCTGGCCCATCCCGACCATCACCGGACCCTGCTGTTGATTTTTTGTCTGGCCGGGCTGCTCTATTCGCTGCCGGCGCTGTACGAGGTGCGGATGTCGCCGCAGCTCAACAAGATCATCTACGGCTTCTTTCCAAGCGACTGGCGGCAGGCCCGGCGCGGCGATGGTTTCCGGCCGCTGGTGTTTTTGAAACACGGGCTGTTGCTGGGGCTGTTTCTGTCCAGCGCCTTGCTGGCGGCCATCGCCTATTGGCGTGCCACACGGACAGACTGGCGCTGGTTCATTTTCGCCGGCGCGGGCTGGCTGTTCATGACACTGATCCTGGCCAAAAGCCTCGGGGCGCTGCTGACGGTGATCTTTCTGGCACCGATATTGTTGTTCCTCAGCGTACGCCTGCAGCTGTTGGCGGCGGCGGCCATTGCCGTGCTGGTCCTGACCTACCCGGTGCTGCGCGGCACCGATCTGGTGCCGGTCGCCCAAGTGGCCAGCATGGTGGAAAAGATCAACCCGGCCCGCGCCCAGTCTTTCCAGACCCGGCTGTCGAATGAAAACTGGCTGTTGCGGAAAGCCAATGAACGCCCGGCTTTCGGCTGGGGGAAATGGGGCCGGGCCCGGGTTTATGATGATCAGGGCCGCGATTTCAGCCGCACCGACGGGCTGTGGGTGATCACCATCGGTGAAGGCGGCTGGGCCCGTTATATCGGTGAATTCGGGCTGTTGGCCCTGCCGATCCTGCTGCTGACCCTGCACCGGCGGCGCTATGAAATCAGCCTGGCCACCTCGGGGCTGGCATTGGTGCTGGCCGCCAACCTGCTGGACCTGATCCCCAATTCCGGGCTGACCCCGATCACCTGGCTGATGGCCGGGGCATTGCTGGGGCGGCTTGAATTGCAAAACCTCGGCGCGCAGGTATCGCAACCGGCCCCGCTGACCCCCAACAACCCGGCCGCCACCTCGCGCTACAGCCGGCCACGCCCGGTACGCCCCGACCCGAGACCGGACCCCGCCACCCCGGCGCCGGATCTCCGGCCGGACCCGGCCCGGTCCCGGCGGCTCGCCTATACAAGGCAGAAACCAACCGGGGCCAAGACCTGACATGGCGCACAGGATCGCAGTTTCGATCATCAATTACCGCACCGGGGCACTGACCATCCAATGCATCCGTTCGGTGCTGGATGATCTGACCGGCATCGACGCCCGGATCGTGGTGGTCGACAATTGCTCGCATGACGGCTCGGCCGAAGAGATCGAGGCCTGGATCGCCGACCAGCCCGATACCGCGCCGGTTCAGCTGGTACGCTCGGCCGACAATGGCGGCTTTTCCGCCGGGCACAACCAGGGCATCGCCGCGGTGCGGGCCGACTATTACCTGATCCTGAATTCCGACACGTTGTTGCGGGCCGGGTTTTTCAAATCCCTGCTGGCAGCGGCCGATGCGGCGCCAACCGCCGGGCTGATCGCGCCGCGCCTGACCGGCGAGGATGGCACGGTACAAACCAGCTGTTTTCGCTTTCCCAGCCCCTATAGCGAACTGATCCGCGGCGCCAATAGTGGCCCCGTCACCCGGGCGCTGAAACGCCACGAGGTCGCTCTGGGCCCGCACCCCGATCCGGCCCGGATCGAATGGGCCAGCTTTGCCTGCATCCTGCTGCGCGCCGATATGATCCGCGATATCGGCCCGATGGACGAGGGCTATTTTTTGTATTTCGAAGATGCCGAATACAGCCTGCGGGCGGCGCGGGCCGGTTGGCAGATTGCCCATGAACCCCGAGCCGTGGCAGTGCATTTCCGCGGCGGCAGCGGCCCGGTGAAAACCCTGGCCACGGCCCGCAAGCGCCTGCCGGCCTATTACTATCGCTCGCGCAGCCGGTTCTTCTGTCAGGCCCATGGCCGCGCCGGGCTGTTGGCGGCCAACCTGCTGTGGGTCGGGGGCCGCGCCGTGGCGCAACTGCGCCGGCTGGCCGGCAAATCGGTGCCCCCGATGATCGAAGCCGAACGCCGCGACATCTGGATCAACGCCATCACCCCGCTGGCCGGGCGCGCCGGGGCCAGTGACTGACCATGGCACACCCGGATTTCATCATCATCGGCGCGATGAAATGCGCCACTTCGACCCTGCAGACCCAGCTGGCGGCACAACAGGGTGTGTTCATGACCACCCCGAAAGAGCCGAATTTTTTCTCCGATGATGCGGTCTATGCCCACGGGATCGACTGGTATCAGCGCCTGTTCGATGCCGCCGCACCGGGGGATATGACCGGCGAGGCCAGCACCCATTACACCAAACTGCCGACCTATCCGCAGACCCTGAGCCGGATGACCGATCAGCTGAACGAGGTGAAACTGATCTACATGATCCGCAACCCGGTGGCCCGCGCCGTGTCACACTATATCCATGACTGGAGCCAGGCCCGCATGGGGCACGACCCGGTGGCCGCGTTTGAACAGCACCCCGACCTGGTGGATTATGGCCGCTATGCCATGCAGATCACCCCGTTCATCGAGGCTTACGGTCCGAAACGGATCCTGCTGACCAGCCTGGAACAGATCAAGGCGGCGCCACAGGCCGAACTGACCCGTATTGGTGCCTTTCTCGGGCTGGGCACACCGCCGGTCTGGCAGGCCGATCTCGGGGCACAGAACGTCTCGGCCGAGCGGGTGCGCCGCTTGCCCCTGCAGGGGGTTTTGCTCGACAACCCGGTCGCCGCCACCCTGCGCCGTACCCTTGTGCCCAAGGCCTTGCGCCGCCGGATACGGCAGATGCGCACCTTGAAAGACCGCCCCGAACTGCCCGACGAGCTGCGTCTGCGGTTGCAGGCGGTGTTTGCCGAAGATCACGCGGCACTGGCCGGGCAGTTCCCCGATCACCCGGCCCTTGGCCTTTGCTATCCGTTCCTGAGCCGATGAGTGTCCGTACGCAGATCGGCGCCGTTGTCATCGGGCGCAACGAAGGCGCCCGGCTGGTGCGGTGCCTGGCCTCGTTGCAGGATCAGACCGGCCGCATCGTCTATGTCGATTCTGGTTCGGACGATGACAGCGTCGCCGCCGCCCGCGATGCCGGGGCGCAGGTGGTCCTGCTGGACACCGACCAACCCTTCACCGCGGCCCGGGCCCGCAATGCCGGGCTGGATCAGCTGGCCGCCGGTCCGACCCCGCCGGCATTTGTTCAGTTCATCGACGGCGATTGCGAATTGCAGCCGGGCTGGACCGATACCGCCCTGGCCTTTCTGCTGGCTGAACCAAAGGTGGCCGTGGCCTGTGGTCGCCGCCGCGAACGCTTTCCCGATGCCTCGGTTTACAACCGGCTGATCGATGCCGAATGGGACACCCCGATCGGCGAGGCGCGGGCCTGTGGCGGCGATTCCGTCATGCGCATTCAGGCGGTCCGCGATGCCGGCGGCTTCAATGCCGCGCTGATTGCCGGCGAGGAACCCGAGCTGTGCCTGCGCCTGCGCGACGCCGGCTGGAAAGTCTGGCGGCTGGAGACCGAGATGACCCTGCACGATGCCGACATTACCCGGTTTTCCCAATGGTGGCAGCGCAATCGTCGCACCGGCCATGCCTATGCCGAAGGTGCGGGCCTGCATGGCGGCCATAACATTGCCCGCCGCCGCCGGGCGCTGATCTGGGGGATGGGGGTGCCGCTGGCCGCCACCCTGGGCCTGGCGGTTACCCCATGGGCGTTGGCGATCCTGCTGCTTTGGCCGGTGCAGGTTTTACGACTGATCCGCCGGGGCATGGGCCGCGAGCGGGCCCTGTTCACCACTTTGGGCAAAATCCCCGAAGCGGTTGGCGTCGTCGGGTACCATTTGCGGCGGCTGCGTGGCGGCCAAAACACGCTGATCGAGTATAAATAGACCCTAGCTGATCAGCTGAACGATCTCGGACCAGTGCAGCCAGCAGGCAAAACCGCTGACGGCAAATCCCAGCACCATGAACCCCAGATCGCCGCGCGGATCCCAGGCACCATACAGGCGCAGATAGCGCACCCGCAGCGGGTAGGTGGTCAGAAACGCCAGCCCCGGCCCCAGCACCGCGCCGAAAATACCCAGCCAGGAAATGCCGATATACAAATACAGGACCTGGATCATGGCGGTGCCAGCCTGCAAAATCAGGAACCGCCTTGAATCGCCATTGGCGATCAGCACCCCGGTATAGGGGGCCAGAACGATCTGCGGCACGGTGCCAAGGCTCAGCAGCACGACGATCGGGCCGGCCAGCACATAGCGCGGATCATAGAGCACCCCGACCAGCAGAACCCCGCCAAAGGCCAGCACCATGCTAAAGCCAAGCGCGGCGGCAATGCTCAGCCGGCGGGCCTGGAACAATTGATCGCGATTGCGGGTGCTGTCCGCCGGTGGTCGCATCCGATAGAGCGGAAAAATCACCTTGTTGCTGGTGGCGTTGCACAGGGCAAACGGCACCGTGCCCAACAAAAAGCCGACGCTGTAAACCCCCAGTTCGGACAGCGACAGAAAGCCGCCCAACAACGCCCGGTCACCCTGGTTGATCAGATAGCCGGCGATGGTGCTGAAAAAGATGTATTTGCCAAAACCGAAGATTTCCCGAAACGCCGATTTATCCCAGTGCAGGCGGTTGCGGATGCCCGGCATGAACTGGTGAAACAACAGCATCTTGGCGGTGTTGCCGACCAGGCCACCGACCACCAGCGCCCAGACCGACTGGGTCAGATAGGCCAGGGTGATCATCACCAGAATGCCAAGGGCGCGCGCGCCCAGCTCGATCGCCGTCAGCCGCCCCAGCATCAGATGCCGGTTCGCCGTGGCCACATTGGTGCTGTTGACACCGGCAATCAGCGCATTCAGTGCCACCACCGGCAATAGCTGAACTAGCTGCGGTTCGTTATACAACCCCGCCGCCGGCACCGCCACGGCGACCCCGGCCAGCCACAAAAACACCCCGCGCCCGATCTGCACCGTCCAGGCGGTGTTCAGGAAATCCGGGTCATCGCCGCGGGCGTTCTGGATGATCGAGGTGCGGATGCCGAAATCGGAAAACATGTTCAGCCCGCTCATGAACACCTGCACCAGCGCCATCAGGCCAAAGGCTTCGGGAAACAGCAACCGGGTCAGGATCAGGTTCGAGGCCAGGCGCAGGAAATTCGAGCCGCCAAAGCTGATGATGGTCATCGCCGCGCCGCGCAGCGCACGGGTTTTCAGCCCGTCATCGGACAAAGCAGAAGACAATGGCGGTTTCACGTCAACATGCTTTCTCTGCCCCGAAATTCCCACTTAACCAAGGTCACTTTTACCATACTGCCAAAGACATAGATCAATGTTTCATCCGGTGCTAGGACCATGGCCCACAGACCTGCGCGGCATTTCGCGCGCCCGGGCCGCTATCCGGTCCGGCTGTTCAGGTTGGACGGTTCAGCCGCCACCAGAGCTTTTTGAAGATTTTCTTTGCCCGGGTGTTGGCCCTGGGCGTGCCGGTGGCCACCAGCGGCTTGCCGAGAAAGGTGCAGACCTTTTCATAGCTGATCCCATCCTCCAGCTGCAGGGTCAGCAGGTCGCCGGGGCGGTCGGCGAAATAGGCCTGAACCTCGTGGTTGTGCCGGTTGTAACGTGCCAGCCAGTCGGCTTCGTGGCCAACCGGGCAAGGCGAACCGTAGATCGCCTGATGGATAGCGTTCGGATCGGCGCCGAAATCGTTCACCGCGCTGTTGATCCAGGCGTCCGCGTCGCGGATGACATGGATGAATTTCGACCCCGGAAACGCCCGATCCAGGCTTTGGTACAACAGCGGCCAGGGCGTGTCCTGAAACGCATCGAAATCCCTGGCCACCGTCAGGGCCAGGGCCTCGATTTCGGTCATCTCCAGCGATGTGCGCCGCGCCAGATGCCGAAACTCGCCATAGCCGGCCATCCGGTAGCCGAGCTTTTGGAAAATCACCCCAAGGGTCGTGGTGCCGGTTTTCTGGAATCCTATCCCGAACACTTTGGTCTCAGACATCGTTACGTTCCTCAATGGGGTGCTCGGCCAGGGCGAATGCCTGCGCCAGCGACCGGGTGTCGACGGAAAAACTATCAAGTGAAAACATCTTAAATACGGCGTCAAGATCATAGGCCGGGGCGACATAGGCCGGCTTCAGACGCCCGCGCACCCCGATCCAGGCGACGTCCACCTGCTGGGCCGTCAGCCGGAACACATCCGTCATATGGCCGCAGGGCAATATCTCGATCAGCTGGTGCAGCCGGGCATCGCCGGGGCGGTATAACAGCGGTGCCAATCCGGCCCCGTGCACCGCCACGATGGTTTCGGCGTCGCGGAACAGGCGGAACTGATCGCGCACCGGCATTTCTTCGGGGTAGATGGTCACAAACCCCCGGGCCGCCAGAAAGCTGTCAACCTCGGCCTGGTTCGACAGGTTGCGCGTGCCCCGCCGGGCCAGGAACACCCGGCGCGGGATATCCATGCCCTGGGCCGTGGCCGCCGCCACCGCAGCCGTCACCCTTGGCAGCCGGGCCCAGTCGGCCCGCACGGCGCGCATCCCGACCCAGGGGCTGACCTCGAACTCGATCCCGTCACCGCGCAGTGCCGCATCGCTGGCCAACAGCTGCACACCGAAAAATTCTGCCGCGGCGTGGATATAGTCCGGCGTGTTTTCCGGGGTGACGATCAGGGTATCGGCCCAGTCCAGATCGAGGGTGTCACAAATCTTGAAAAACAGCGGTAGGTGATCATTGAGAAAATGCGCCCAGTTCTGCGGGTGGTGCGTCCGGAAATCCAAAACCGAGCGCCCGTCGATCTGTCGCGGCGTCCGGGTCCGGCCAATCAGCCCCGCCAGCCCGCCAGCCCGCGCCGGGGCCGCATGGGGGGCCCGGCGGAACCGCACCCGGCCACCATGGGCGGATTTCCCGGGCAGGGCGATGATCTCGCAATCGGGGACGATCCGGTCGATCAGATAGGATTGCGCCGTCACCAGATGCCCGGCCTTGATTTCCGCCGGGGCCAGTTCCATTTCGACAAATTCCGACGACATACACCACACCTGCTGCAACCGGCCCTGTGCCGGTCTGAAATCAGAAGCCCAGAACTTTCATGAGTCCCAGCCGTTTGGCAAGTTCATACAACAGAACCGGCATCGCCAGACCGAAAACCGTGCCCAGTATCAGGTGCAGGGCCAGATTGTTGCTGCCTGCCTGTAAAATCACCTCGCGAATGCCGGCGGTGAAAATCACATGGGCCAGGAAAATCGCCATGGACCGTTGCCCCAGATAGGCCAGCGGGGCGACGATCAAATCTGATTTTCCCCCCAGCCAGACGAACACCGCCACCAGGGCCAGGATCAGCACCGATGCGCTGACGAACCGCGGCACCCCCAGCCCGTAGATCTGCGGCAACCCCGCCAGAACCGCGGCAAACACCAGCGCCGCCGCCGCGCCAAAGGCCCCGGAAACCCGCAATCCCGGCAGGATCCGCCCTAGAACCATACCGATGGCAAAATACAGCAGATGCCGGATCGCCAACCCGGCCCACTGGGCGATTTCCCCCGGAATAGACACTAAATTCAAGCCAATTGCCGCCACAAGAACCAGCGCCAGTCCAAGCGGCTGCAGCGCCTTGGACACCAGCAGCGGCCGCAGCAACAGCATGGCCATTTGGATCAGGAACAGCGCCCAGAGAAACCAGAAATGCCAGCGCCCCGGAATGGGCGAGCGATACAGTTCCTCCAGCCCGATCGGCGTGTTGCTCATCGAGCCGGCCAGCAGCTT